>NZ_JBFBOC010000016.1:0-5721 GCF_040685975.1 Kitasatospora sp. NPDC086791
GCCGGCCACCCGTTTTCGGGTGGCCGGCCTCCGTGCCGGGCGCCGACGCCCGTCCGGGGTCGCGCACGGTGACGGGCTCCGCGCGCCGGTGCGCAGGCCTCCTGTTCGAAGCCCTGAACGGCAGGGCGGCGGGACGGCGCCCGGTTTCGGACGCTCTGACGGGATCCGTACACGCCTTCGAAAGAACGCGCCGCCCTTCCGGCACAAGGCCCGGTATGGTCTGGGGTAACCGTGACGCGGGGTATCGGAGTCCCCTGCGCGAGGAGCCCCCAACGTGCTGATCACCCATGACACCGAGTGCGCGCTCAGCATCCTCGTGGAGCTGCTCAACACCGCACCCGAGGTGTGCGGCGCCGAGCGGCTGCCGGACGTCGCCGCGCTCGACGCCTTCGTGGTCCGCCAGGAGATCAGCGAGATCGACTCGCTGACCGAGGACGACCTGCGCCGGGTGCACGAGCTGCGCACCCGGCTGCGCGAGGTGTTCGGGACGGAGTCCACCGCCGAGGCCGCCGAGCTGGTCAACGCCATCGTCGCGGCGGCCGGGACGACGCCTCGGCTGACCGACCACGACGGCCACGACTGGCACATCCACTACTTCGCGCCGCACGCAGCGCTCGGCGACCACCTGGCGGCCGAGCTGGGCATGGCGCTGGCCTTCATCCTGATGGCGGGCGAGCGGGAGCGACTGCGCCGGTGCGAGGCGCCGGACTGCGCGCGGGTCTTCGTCGACCTCTCCCGGAACCGCTCGCGGCGCTACTGCGACAGCCGCACCTGCGGCAACCGGCTGCACGTCGCCGCCTACCGGGCGCGGCAGCGCTCGGCGGAGACCGTCCCCTCCGTCTGAGGTCCACGGGCCCCCGGAGCCCCCGCCCCGGGGTCCGGCGGTCAGATCCCGCGCTTGCGGAGGATCTCCTCGATGTCGGCGAAGTCGCCGAGGCCGTCGTCGCGCTTGCCCCCGGCCTGCTTCTTCGGCGCCTTGGGCGCCGGTGCCACCGCCGGACGCTCGGGCGCCGGTCCGGCGGCCGCCGGGCGCTCCGGCGGGGCCTCGACGGTGCCGCGGCGGCCCACCCAGCGGGTGGTGACCAGCAGCACCGCGGAGACGCCGAGCAGCACGATGCCGGTCCACACCCGGGGGTCGAGGACCAGCTTGGCCGCCCAGTCGGTGAACGCCCGGCCGATCGTGCTCGCCAGCGGGAACAGCCCGGTCAGGTAGAGCCCGGCGGGCAGCAGGGCGACCGCGAACCAGCGGGTCGCCGACAGGAAGCGCCGCTGGTAGGCCCGCAGGCCCGCGACGGCCACCCCGCCCGCCGTGAGGATGAAGCTGATCGCCGCGCTCAGCACGGGGCCACCCCTTCGCGTCCGGTCGTCCTGGTCATCGGTGCCTCCCTGTCGGTCCGCCCGCGGACGCACCGCCGGCCGGAGCGGGCGCCCACTAGTGGAACACTGGGGGGATGATCGATGGTTCCCTCCCCCGCCTCGAGTTCTGGTGCGACCTCCAGTGCCCGGACTGCCGGACCGCACTGGACGACGTACGGGCGCTGCGCACGCAGTACGGCGACGCGCTGCCCGTGGAGCTGCGGCACTTCCCGCTGGAGAAGCACAAGCACGCGTACGCCGCGGCGGAGGCGGCCGAGGAGGCGTTCGCCCAGGGGCTGGGCTGGCCGTTCGTGGAGGCACTGCTGGCCCGGGTCGAGGACCTGGACGCGCGGGGTCAGCAGGTGCTGCTGGACGTCGCCCGCGAGGTCGGGGTGGACGTCGACGAGGTCGACACCGCGCTGATCGACGGCCGGCACATGCTGACCGTCGACGCCGACCAGGCCGAGGGGAAGGCGATCGGGGTCACGGGCACGCCGACGTACGTGATCGGCGGCGAGCGCCTGGACGGCGGGCGGAGCCAGGACGGGTTGCGGGAGCGGATCGTGGCCGTCATCGAGGCGGCCCGGGCGTCCTGACGGCACGTCAGAGTGCTTTGCCGTAGAGGCGGTCGGTGACCGAGTAGCCGAGCGAGTCGTAGAGCCGGACGGCGACCGCGTTGTCGGCGAAGACATTGAGCCCGAGGTTGCGCACCCCGGCGGCGAGGCACTCCCGCTCGGCGAGCAGCATCAGGGTGCGGCCGTGTCCCCGGCCCCGGTGGGCCGGGGACACCTCGACCACCATCACCCAGGCAAGCGGTTCGCCGTCCGGCAGGTCGCGCAGGTGGAGGGCCACCCAGATCGAGCCGTACGGCTCCGGCCCGCCGTCGGCGCCGTACAGGCTACGCAGCACGACGCCGGGGGTCTGGACGCCCTGTGGGAGCAGGTTCTGCCTGCCGCCGCCCGACTTGGCGTGCGCCTGTTCCTCGGTGAGGCCGGAGGCCACGAGCGCGCGGGCGAAGCGCTCGGCGCCCCCGTCGAGCCAGTCCTGGAGTGCGGCGGCGTCCATCGGGCGCGCGGTCGGTCCGGCGGGCAGGGCGGGGGCGTCGGTGAGGCGCTTGGTCAGGGTCCGCATCCGCTCGGCGTAGCCGAGTGCGGCGGCGAGGGCGCGGGCGATCGGCGCCGACTCGGGGATCCTGACGTCCACCCGGACGCAGCCCCAGTGGCGCAACACCTCCTCCGCGGCCAGCGCGCCGAACGTGCCGCGGCCCCGGCCGCGCCCGTCGGTGACTTCCAACTCCGATATCTCGCCCCAGAGTCGGCCGCCGTGCGGGGTGGCGGTGGTGCGCAGCCCGCCGACCGGGTGGCCGTTCGAGAGGATCCGCCAGCGTCTGGTGCGGCCGCCGGCCGCGGTGGGTGTCTCCGGGCCCTCGGGGCGCAGCGTGGTGGTCATGTGGTGGTCCCTTCCCCCTGGCCGGAGGGTTATCCACGGCGCCCGCCACGCGGCCGGTTCCGGCTCCCGGGGACGGGGACCGCGGGACGGGGATCACGGGGCAGGGACCACCGAGGCGGGGATCACGGGTCGAGGTCGTCGCCGCTGCGCTCGGTGAAGACCTTCATGGCCTTGGCGGTGACCGGGCCGATGCCGGCCAGCTCGCGGTCGTCGACGCGGGTGACGGCCTGGACGTCGCGGGTGGTGGAGGTCAGGAAGACCTCGTCGGCGTCCTGGAGGGCGTCGAGCGGGAGGTCGGCCTCCTCAGCTCCGCACCAGTCGATGACGAGCTGCCGGGTGATGCCGGCCAGGCAGCCGGAGGCGAGCGCGGGGGTGAGCAGGCGCCCGCCGATGACCACGAAGACGTTGGAGCCGGTGCCCTCGCAGAGCCGGCCGGCGGTGTTGGCGAACAGGGCCTCGGAGGCGCCGACACGGTGGGCGGCGGCCAGGGCGACGACGTTCTCGGCGTACGAGGTGGTCTTGAGGCCGGCGACGGCGCTGTGCTCGTTGCGGCGCCAGGGGACGACGGCGACGGCGGTCTCGTCCGGGCGGCGGTTGATGGCGCCGAGGGCGACCACGAGGGTGGGGCCGGTGGTGCCGCGCTCGGAGCCCAGCGGGGCCGGGCCGCCGGTGTAGGTCACGCGCAGGCGGCCGAGCGGCGCGGGGTTGGCGGCGAGGACCCGGGCGCAGGCCTCGCGGACCAGGTCGTGGTCGGGGTCGGGCAGGCCGAGGCCGCGGGCGGAGCGGGTGAGCCGGTCGAGGTGGCGGGTGACCGCGAAGGCCTTGCCGTCGACGGCCTTCATGGTCTCGAAGACGCCGTCGCCGGTGGTGAGGCCGTGGTCGAGGACCGAGACGGCGGCGTCGGCGGAGTCGACGAGGGTGCCGTTGACCCAGCTCGTGGTGCGGTTGTGCATCGGGGGCTGCTCCTCAGCGGGTGGCCGGTGACGGTGTGGCTCAGGCCCCGGCCTGGTCGGGTTCGCTGCCCGACGCTATCGCGACCAGTCGGGCGGCCTTCAATTCGGTTTCCGCCCACTCGCGTTCGGGGTCGGAGCCCCAGGTGATGCCGGCGCCGGTGCCGAAGCGCAGGACGGGCGTGCCGGGGTCGGTCCGGTCCAGCCAGAAGGTGCGGATGCCGACGGCGAGTTCGCCCTCGGCGCGGTCGGCGTCGACCCAGCCGACGGCGCCGCAGTACGGGCCGCGCGGGGCGGTCTCCAGGGCTTCGATGATCCGCAGGGCGCTGGACTTGGGGGCTCCGGTGACGGAGCCGGGCGGGAAGGTGGCGGCGAGGAGCTCGGGCCAGCCGGCGCCCTCGCGCAGGGTGCCCTCGACGGTGGAGACCAGGTGGACCAGGCCGGGGTGCTTCTCGACGGCGCAGAGGTCGGGGACGGTGACGCTGCCGGTGGCGCAGACGCGGCCGAGGTCGTTGCGGACCAGGTCCACGATCATCACGTTCTCGGCGTGGTCCTTGTCGAGGAGGTCGTCCTCGGTGCGGCCGGTGCCCTTGATCGGGCCGGAGGAGACGGTGCGGCCGCTGCGGCGCAGGTAGAGCTCGGGTGAGGCGGTGGCGATCTCGACGCCGTGCTCGGGCAGCCGGATGGTGCCGGCGTAGGGGGCGGGGTTGCCGTGGGCGAGGAGGCCGGTGAGGGCGTCGATGTCGCTGAGCTCCGGGTCGGGCAGCGGCGCGGACAGCACCCGGCAGAGGTTGGCCTGGTAGACCTCGCCGGCGGCTATGTGCTCGCGGATGCGGCGGACGCCCGCGAGGTAACCGGCCCGGTCCAGGGAGCTGTGCCAGCTGCCGGCCTCCGGTCCCCGCCAGCCGGCCCCGGAGGGCGGGGCGGGGGCGGGGCGGAGCTCGTCGAAACGGGCGCAGGTCAACCGGCCCTCGAAGTCGTAGGCGACGGCCCAGTAGCCGGAGGAGTCGAGGGCGGCCGGGTCCGAGGTGACGTCGCGCAGTCCGGTGGCCAGGCGGCCACCGAAGCGGGCGAGCGGGGTGCTGGGGTCGGGGTGGCCGGACACGGTTCTCCTGCGCGGTGTGCTGGGCGGCGGTGCCTGAAGTGTAGGTCGGGGGCGCGTGCCCGGCCCTGTGTGACCGTGCGTGCGCTCAGGCGTACGCCCTCGGGCGTGAGCAGCGTGAGCAGTGGCGGACGTCGCGCGGGTGTGCGCCGGGTGGCCTGCGGGTGATCGTCCAGGAGCGCCGCAGGTGGCGGCCGATGACCGCGGTCGGAGGCGGACGCGACCGCGCTCGGCGGGCATCCCCTCGGCACGCTGCGGGAACGGATTTTTAGCTGGCCCGGGAATCCGCTAGAGTTCAACACGTCGCCAGGGAGCGCAGCCGGGAAAAACGGTGAAGGCCCTGGGAGACAGGCGGACGTGGCTCAGTTGGTAGAGCATCACCTTGCCAAGGTGAGGGTCGCGAGTTCGAATCTCGTCGTCCGCTCGATGGAGAACAGTGTAAGATCGTTCTTCATGTTGTTGCCTGGTGGAGTGGCCGAGAGGCGAGGCAACGGCCTGCAAAGCCGTGTACACGGGTTCAAATCCCGTCTCCACCTCCAAGAGGATCCCCCGGTTCCACCGGGGGCGTCCCCGTGCGCGCGATTAGCTCAGCGGGAGAGCACTACCTTGACACGGTAGGGGTCACTGGTTCAATCCCAGTATCGCGCACGTCGGGCCCTTCGGGGTCTGCTGCAAGACCGCCACACCAGGCGCGATTAGCTCAGCGGGAGAGCACTACCTTGACACGGTAGGGGTCACTGGTTCAATCCCAGTATCGCGCACGTCGGATCCTTCGGGGTCTGCTGCAAGACCGCCACACCAGGCGCGATTAGCTCAGCGGGAGAGCACTACCTTGACACGGTAGGGGTCACTGGTTCAATCCCA
>NZ_JBFBOC010000016.1:5818-145777 GCF_040685975.1 Kitasatospora sp. NPDC086791
GTCTGCTGCAAGACCGCCACACCAGGCGCGATTAGCTCAGCGGGAGAGCACTACCTTGACACGGTAGGGGTCACTGGTTCAATCCCAGTATCGCGCACAGTAACGGCCGGGGCCGTGGTCCGTGAGGATCGCGGCCCCGGCCTTTTGCGTTCTCCGGCACCTGGTTCCCGTGCGTACCTGCACTGCGTACCTGTGCGGAAAAGAGAAGAGCCGCGTACGGACGCCCTCACCGACGTCCGTACGCGGCGTCTCCGCCTGCCGGGGCGCTCTGCGCACCGCTCACGCCCGTCCGCGTGTCAGCGCGGCCGCGGCCCTCCCCGGCGGCACCGTTCCCCGTCCCCAGGGGACCGGTGCCCGTTCTGTGGCCGCCCCCAGGGGGCGGCGGTCCTTCTCAGGTACGCCTCGGCTGCTCTCGGCGAGCTCGGGCGCTCTTCGGCAACCTCGGATGCTTCAGCGGGTGATCAGATCGGCGACGGCCTGGGCCTGGTTCGCCATCTGGTCCCATCCACCGAAGAGCAGCACCAGGAGCACGGCGCACGGCAGGGCCATGGCCAGCGCCACCGCGGGGTGCCGCGTGGGCTGCTCGGTGGCGGACCGGGACTGGACGAAGGCCTGCCGACGGCGGCGGGAGGTTCCCGTGAGCTGCGGTGCCATGCCCTTGCTCCTGATCCGGTCGAGTTGGCGCGGTGGACGGCGTACCTCGGGGGACGAGCTCCCCGTCCACCGCTGAGCACAACGCTATTGGTCAGGGGGCCCCGCGGACGTCATGCCGTCGTACTGTTCCTCGGACGTCCCGGAGGATGACGCCCGGACTCGGGACCTACTACCGCAGGGGGAGGGAAGGCTGACCCGACCCCCGGGGGAACCCTGAGGGGGAACCCCGAGAGGCGTTCCGGCACCCCTGTGACCTGCGGGTCAACGCAAGATCAGACAATCGCACGGTGGCTTGAGGTGTTGCGTATCAGCACACCGCAGCAGGCAGTCCGTAAGCTGTGCCAGACAGGAACTGACGACGGCCCAACCGACGGGGCCTCGCCCACAGGCTGACGGGGAACGGAACATGGCGATGATGCG
This sequence comes from Kitasatospora sp. NPDC086791, assembly GCF_040685975.1. Lineage (NCBI taxonomy): Bacteria > Bacillati > Actinomycetota > Actinomycetes > Kitasatosporales > Streptomycetaceae > Kitasatospora > Kitasatospora sp. NPDC086791. The sequence continues at coordinate 6,893 of NZ_JBFBOC010000016.1, forward strand.
GCTGAGGCGTGAGGACCCCCGCATCGTCGGGCCGTACCGCCTGCACCGGCGATTGGGCGCCGGCGGCATGGGCGTGGTCTACCTCGGGTCCGACCGCCGCGGGCAGCGCGTCGCGCTCAAGCTGATCCGCGCCGAACTCGCCGAGGACCAGGAGTTCCGCACCCGCTTCGCCCGCGAGATCGCCGCTGCCTCCCGGATCCGGGGCGGCTGCACCGCCCGCGTGGTCGGCTCGGACATCGAGGCCGACCGGCCCTGGCTGGCCACCGCGTACGTGCCCGGGCCCTCGCTCTACAAGCGGGTCGGCGACGAAGGGCCGCTGAACTGGGCCGAGGCGGCCCGGATCGGGGCCGCGCTCGCCGACGGGCTGGTCAAGGTGCACGAGGCCGGGGTCGTCCACCGGGACCTCAAGCCCTCCAACATCCTGCTCTCGCCGCGCGGCCCGCGGATCATCGACTTCGGCATCGCGTGGTCGCGCGGCGCCAGCACGCTCACCCACGTCGGCACGGCGGTCGGCTCCCCCGGCTTCCTCGCGCCCGAGCAGGTGCGCGGGGCCGCCGTCACGCCCGCCACCGACGTCTTCGCGTTCGGTGCCACCCTCGCGTACGCGCTCACCGGGGACACCCCGTTCGGGTCGGGGGCCTCGTCCGAGGTGATGCTGTACCGCGTCGTCCACGAGGAGCCCGACCTGTCGGCGGTGCCGGCGCCGCTGGGCCCGCTGATCCGGGCTTGCCTGGCCAAGGAGCCCGCCGAGCGGCCCGGCGCGGCAGCGCTGCACGAGCGGCTCAGCGAACTCGCGGCGCGCGGCACGGCGGCCGCGGCCTCCGGCGGCGGTCCGCGCCAGGCCAGACCGGGGCGGGGAGCGGCCGCGCCCGCCCCGCAGGACGGTGCCCCACCCGCCGGCGCCCGGCCGGGCGTTCCGGCACCCGGGCGCTCGCCCGAGCCGCCCGCCGCGGCGCGGGCCCGCGCGGCGGCGGGCCGGCCGGGGGCCCAGAGCGCCGGGGCGGCGGGACGGCGTCCGCACGGGGCCGCCGCGTCGCTCCCCCGGCCCGAGCCGACGCCCGTCACCCGCCCGCTGCGGGAACGCCCGGACCGCCCGCAGACGCCGCCCCCGGCCCGACCCGGCCCCCGGGACCGGGCGCACCCCCGGGACCGCCAGCACACCCCCGCCCCGGGCAGTCGGCCCGGCACCGCGCGGCAGCGGCTGCTGCGGCAGCGGCTGGTGGTCTTCGTCACCGTGACCGTCGGGGTCGCGCTGGCCATCGCGGCGGCGCAGGGGTGCGAGAACCGGGGCAACCAGGGTCTGAAGCCGCCGACCGGGGCGGTCGCGAGCGCGGGTGCCCGGGCGGGCGGCGGTGGCGGCGAGCTGGCGGTGCCGGGTTCGTCCGCGGACGTCGCCCCACAGGCCACGGCCGCCCCGCTGCCGGCCGCACCGCTGCCGGCGGCGGCGCGCGGCGGCGCGGCGGACGGCGCGCTGGGAGCCGCGCAGGGGCCGGTACCGGCGGTCGACTGGCCGAACCGCAGCTACCCCGACGGGGCCGGCGGGCCGGCCATCGCGCTGAAGGACGGGCACTCGGTCGGGGCCGCCGGGCCGCAGGTCGCGCTGAGCGCGGTGCTGCCGGCCCGGTACCGGAGCCTGCCGGCCGCGGTCGTGGTCCTGCGGCGGGCGGAGGGCTCGGCGCCGGTCGACCTGGTCCAGCTCTACACCTTCGCCGGGGACGCCCCGGTCGCCACCACCTCCCGCACCTCGGCGGCGGACCCGCAGGCGACGGCCACCTGGCGGCTGGACGGCAGCACGGTCGTCCGCGAGGAGCGCACCGCGGCCACCGGCGCCGTCACCTCCACCCGCTACACCGTCCGCGCCGACGGCACCCTCGACGAGTCCTGGCCCGGCGCCCCGGGCGCCGCCACCCCACCCCCCGCCGCCGCCCCGGCCCCGCCCACCTCCCCGACGAACTGACCCGAGCAGGCCGGCGGGCCCCACCGATGGCGGTGCCTCAGCCCCGAAGGAACGACACCGGACGTCGGACGGGCCGACTTCTCACGCGGGCGCTCGGAGGCCGACGAGCGAGGCGGTCATGCAGGCCGACATCCGAGCCGCCGAGGCCGCCAACCTGGCGCCCGGCCCGAATGATCGCCACGGGAAAGTGGAGGTCGGACCGGTCGACCTCTCGCGGCATCGGCGGAGCCGGCACAGCTACCAGGTGGCTACGGGCCGGGGCTCCCGGGGTCGCTTCGAGGCCACTGGTACGAGAAGTCGGGGCGGCCGACTTCCGGTGCGGCGAAGGGCGGGTGTCCTGGGGGGCTTCGGGTGGGGAGCGTGGGGGCTTCCGCGGGGCGGGGGGCTGCGTGGGGAGTGCTGGTGTCGCGGGGGGTCAGGGGGTGGGGGTGGTGACGGCGTAGAAGGCTACGGCCGCGGCGGCGCCCACGTTGAGGGAGTCGATGCCGTGGGCCATGGGGATGCGGACCGGGTGGTCGGCGGCCGCGATGGCGTGCGGGGTGAGGCCGTCGCCTTCGGCACCGAGCATGAGGGCGGCCTTGGGGAGGCGGTGCGGGGTGAGGCCGGCGAGGTCGACGGCGTCGTCGGCGGGGGTGAGGGCGAGCAGGGTGAAGCCGGCGGCGCGGACGGTGTCCAGGCTGGCGGGCCAGGGGTCGAGGCGGGCGTACGGGACCGCGAAGACGGCGCCCATGGAGACCTTGACGGCGCGCCGGTAGAGCGGGTCGGCGCAGTCGGGCGAGAGCAGGACCGCGTCCATGCCGAGGGCGGCGGCGCTGCGGAAGATCGCGCCGAGGTTGGTGTGGTCGACCAGTCCCTCCAGGACGGCGACCCGGCGGGACCCGGCGAGCAGGTCGGCGGCGTCCGGGAGGGGCTTGCGCTCCATCGAGGCGAGGGCGCCGCGGTGCACGTGGTAGCCGGTGACGGCTTCGGCGAGCGCGGGCTCGACCACGTGGACCGGGGCGTCGGCCTCGGCGATGACGTCGGCCATCACGTCCAGCCACTTGGCGGTGAGCAGCATCGACCGCATCCGGTAGCCGGCGGCGAGAGCGCGGCGGATGACCTTCTCCCCCTCGGCGATGAACAGGCCCTCGGCGGGTTCGCGGCGGCGGCGCAGTTCGACGTCGGTGAGGCCGGTGTAGTCGGCGAGGCGGGGGTCCGCCGGGTCGGTGATGGTGCTGGGTTCGGACACCCTGCGATCTTGCCAAGCCGGGGCCGGGAAGGCCAAACGGCCGACAGGACGGGGTGGTACCCGGCTAGTCGGAGTGCAAATATGACCGTATGGCCCGTAATCCGGGCCGATCCTGGGCTCCGTCGGCCTCTGGCGCCACTGGCGGCTCCGCCGGCTCCTCCGGTGGGCGCCCACACGGTCGGCCACAGCTGCCGCACGCGAAGCGGGCGTGGCCGGTGTGGCACCGGTCGGTGGCCGGGCAGGTGTTCGCGCTGCAGATCCTGGTCGTCCTGCTGCTGGTGGCGGCGGCCGTGCTGGCGCTGGTGGTGCAATCGCACAAGGACGCCGACAACGAGGCGCGCAACCGGTCCGTGTCGGTCGCCCAGACCTTCGCCAACTCGCCGGGGATGGTCGAGGCGCTCCGCTCCCCCGACCCGACCGCGATCCTGCAGCCGAAGGCGCAGTCGGCGCGGGTCGGCTCGGGCGTGGACTTCATCGTCGTCCTGAACAACCAGGGCATCCGCTACACCCACCCGAACCCGGCCAGGATCGGGCAGAAGTTCGTCGGCACCTACGAGCCCGCGTTGCACGGCCAGGTGGTGACCGAGCACATCACGGGCACGCTCGGTCCGCTGGTGCAGGCCGTGGTGCCGGTGTACGCGCCGGACGGCCAGGTGGTCGGGCTGGTCTCGGCGGGCGTCACGCTGGCGAACGTCAGCACGGCGAGCGAGCGCCAGCTGCCGGTGGTGCTGGGCGCGGCGGCCGGCGCGATCGGGCTGGCCACGCTCGGGACGGCGCTGATCAGCCGCCGGCTGCGGCGACAGACCCGCGGGCTGGGCCCGATCGAGATGACCCGGATGTACGAGCACCACGCGGCCGTGCTGCACGCGGTGCGCGAGGGCGTCATGATCGTCGGCGGGGACGGGCTGCTGCTGCTCTGCAACGACGAGGCGCGCCGGCTGCTGGACCTGCCGCCGGACGCCGAGGGCCGTCCGGTGACCGAGCTGGGCCTGGAGGAGGCCCCGCTGGAGCTGCTGACCGCCAACCGCCAGGTGACCGACGAGGTGGTGCTGGCCGGGGAGCGGCTGCTGGCGGTGAACGTCCGGCTGACCGACCAGGCGCCCGACGGCCCGCCCGGCTGCGTCGCCACGCTGCGTGACTCGACCGAACTGCTGGCGCTGTCCGGCCGGGCCGAGGGCGCGCAGCGGCGGCTGCGGCTGCTGTACGACGCCGGGGTGACGGTGGGCAGCACGCTGGACGTGACGCGGACGGCGGAGGAGCTGGCGCAGGTCGCGGTGCCGCGGTTCGCGGACTTCGTCACGGTGGACCTCGCGGAGCAGGTCATGGCGGGCGAGGAGCCCCCGGTGGGCTCCTCGCTGGGGCGGATGCGGCGGGCGGCGGTGGCCGGTGTCCGGGACGACGCGCCGTTCTACCCGGTCGGCACGGTGCTGGACGTGGTGCCCGCGACCCCGCTGGCCGGAGCGCTGCACAGCGGGGAGCCGGGCCTGGAGCCGGACCTGGCGGAGGCGCTGCAGTGGCGCGACCAGGACCCGGAGCGCTCGGCGCAGGTGCTGGCGTACGGGGTGCACTCGCTGGTGCGGGTGCCGCTGCGGTCGCGCGGCGTGCTGCTCGGGGTGGCCAGGTTCTGGCGGGCGCAGCGGGCGGAGCCGTTCGAGACGGACGACCTGGCGCTGGCCGAGGAGCTGGTGTCGCACGCGGCGGTGTGCATCGACAACGCGCGCCGCTACACCCGGGAGCACGCGATGGCGGTGACGCTGCAGCACAGCCTGCTGCCGCGCAGCCTGCCGGCCCAGAACGCGCTGGACGTGGCGCACCGCTACCTGCCGGCCCAGGCCGGGGTGGGCGGGGACTGGTTCGACGTGATCCCGCTGCCGGGCGCGCGGGTGGCCCTGGTGGTCGGGGACGTGGTGGGGCACGGGCTGCACGCGGCGGCGACGATGGGCCGGCTGCGCACCGCGATCCACAACTTCTCGTCCCTGGACCTGCCGCCGGACGAGTTGCTGGGGCACCTGGACGAGCTGGTGAACCGGATCGACCAGGACGACGCGGTGACCGGCGAGAACGCGGGGCTGACCGGGGCGACCTGCCTGTACGCGATCTACGACCCGGTGTCGCGGCGCTGCACCCTGGCCACCGCCGGGCACCCGCCGCCGGCCGTGGTGGACCCGGAGGGCCGGGTGGTGTTCCCGGAGCTGCCGACCGGGCCGCCGCTGGGGCTGGCGGGACTACCGTTCGAGACCGTCGAGCTGGAGCTGGCGGAGGACAGCCGGCTGGTGCTGTACACGGACGGGCTGGTGGAGGACCGCGACCGGGACATCGACGAGGGGCTGGAGCTGCTGCGGTCGGCGCTGGCCGGGCCGCCGCGCACGCCCGAGCAGACCTGCGCGGACGTCCTCGGGGCGATGCTGCCGGCGCATCCGCAGGACGACATCGCGCTGCTGGTGGCGCGAACCAGGGTGCTCGCGCCGGACCAGGTGGCGGAGTGGGACGTGCCGTCCGACCCGGCGGCGGTGGGCGCCGTCCGGGGGGAGGTGGCCCGGCGGCTGGAGGCCTGGGGGCTGGACGAGGCCGCGTTCGTCACCGAGCTGATCCTGAGCGAGCTGGTGACCAACGCGATCCGGTACGGCTCCGGGCCGATCCGGGTGCGGCTGCTGCGGGACCGCGCGCTGATCTGCGAGGTGTCGGACGGCAGCAGCACCTCGCCGCACCTGCGGTACGCGGCGACCGAGGACGAGGGCGGTCGCGGGCTGTTCCTGGTCGCGCAGTTCGCCGACCGCTGGGGGACGCGCTACACGGCGACCGGGAAGGTCATCTGGACGGAGCAGCCGCTGGAGTAGGAAGTCGGCCGGGCCGACTTCCACTCCGGCCGGGCCTACCGCTGGAAGGCGGCGGCCAGGACGTCGACGACCTCGCCGACGACGATGACCGCCGGGGGCTTGACGCCCTCGGCCTCGACCACCGCGGCGACGGTGCCCAGGGTGGCGTCCACCCGGCGCTGGGCGGCGGTGGTGCCCTCCTGGACGATCGCGACCGGGGTGTCCGCCGGGCGGCCGTACTCGACCAGCCGGGCGGCGATCGCGCCGATCTTGTCCACGGCCATCAGCAGCACCAGGGTGCCGCTCATCTTCGCGGCGGCCTCCCAGTTGGTGAGGGAGCGCTCGTCGTCCGGACCGACGTGGCCGGAGATCACGGTGAACTCGTGGGTCAGGCCGCGGTGGGTGACCGGGACCCCGGCCGAGGCGGGGACGCTGATCGAGCTGGAGATGCCGGGCACCACGGTGACCGGCAGGCCGGCCTCGGCGCAGGCCAGCAGCTCCTCGCCGCCGCGGCCGAAGACGTACGGGTCGCCGCCCTTGAGCCGGACCACGAACTTGCCGGCCTTGGCGTGCTCGATCAGCGTGCGGTTGATCGCCTCCTGGGCCATGAACCGGCCGTACGGGATCTTGGAGGCGTCGATCACCTCGACGTGCTCGGGCAGCTCGGCGAGCAGTTCGCGCGGGGCGAGGCGGTCGGCGACCACCACGTCGGCGTCGGCGAGCAGGCGGCGGCCGCGCACGGTGATCAGGTCCGGGTCGCCGGGGCCGCCGCCGACCAGGGCGACGCCGGCGCCGTGCGAGCGGTACTGGCGGGCTGCCAGCGAGCCGTCCCGCAGGCCGTCCACGATGGCGTCGCGCAGGGCGGCGGAGTGGCGCGGGTCGCCGGTGAGGACGGCCACGGTGGCGCCCGCGTCGCGGCCGCTGGCCGGGGTCCAGGCGGTGGCGGCCGAGGCGTCGTCGCTGCGCGAGCAGAACACCCGCGCGCGCTCGGCCTCGGCGCTGACCGCCGCGTTGACCTCCTGGTCGTCGGTGGCGACCAGGACGTACCAGGCCTCGGCGAGGTCGCCGTCCCGGTACGGACGGGCGTGCCAAGTGAGCTCGCCGGCGTCGGCCATCGCCTGGACGGCCGGGGTGGTGACGGGCGATATCAGGTGCAGCTCGGCCCCGGAGGCGATCAGGGCGGGCAGCCGCCGCTGGGCGACCTGGCCACCGCCGACCACCACGACGCGGCGGCCGGCCAGCAGCAGGCCGACCGGGTAGGGGGTGCGGCCCTCGGTGCTCGGGTGCGGGGTGGGCGCGGTCATCGACGGTGCTCCTGATCGGGGTGAGGGTGTGGGGACGGTACGGCGAGACGCCGCTCCGCGGGCCGGCGCGCCCTCGGGCCGGTCCGCGGAGCGGTACGGGGTGTGCGTCAGGCCTTCTCGGTGACCCCGGCGGAGTCGAAGGTGGCTACATCGTGCATCGCCCGGGCCGCGCTCTGCACCAGCGGGAGGGCCAGCAGGGCGCCGGTGCCCTCGCCGAGCCGCAGGTCCAGGTCGATCAGCGGACGCAGGCCGAGCTTCGCCAGCGCGGCCTGGTGGCCGGGCTCGGCGGAGCGGTGGCCGGCGATGCAGGCGGCCAGCACCTCGGGGGCGATCGCCTTGGCGACCAGGGCGGCCGAACCCGCGATGACGCCGTCCAGCACGACCGGGGTGCGCAGCGAGGCGGCGCCCAGCAGGAAGCCGGCGATGGCCGCGTGCTCCAGGCCTCCGATGGCGGCGAGGACGCCGACCGGGTCGTTCGGGTCGGGCTGGTGCAGGGCCAGCGCGGCGCGGATGACCTCGATCTTGCGGGCGTGGGTCTCGTCGTCGATGCCGGTGCCGCGGCCGGTGACCTCGGCCGGGTCCAGGCCGGTGAACACCGAGATCAGGGCGGCCGAGGCGGTCGTGTTGGCGATGCCCATGTCGCCGGTGACCAGGGCCTTGTTGCCCGCCGCGACCAGGTCGCGGGCGGTCTCGATGCCGACCTCGATGGCCTTGAGGGCCTCCTCGCGGGTCATCGCCGGGCCCTGGGTCATGTCGGCGGTGCCGGGACGGACCTTGCGCGGCAGCAGGCCGGTGGCCCGGCCCTGCTGGACGGCCTCCGGCAGCTCGGCGGCCACGCCCACGTCGACCACGCAGACCTCGGTGCCGATCTGCTTGGCGAAGGAGTTGATCACCGCTCCCCCGGCCAGGAAGTTGCCGACCATCTGGGCGGTCACCTCCTGCGGCCAGGGGCTGACGCCCTGGGCGTGCACGCCGTGGTCGCCGGCGAAGATCGCCACGCAGGCGGGCTCCGGGATCGGCGGCGGGCACTTGCGGGACAGGCCGGACAGCTGGGCGGAGATGATCTCCAGCATGCCGAGCGACCCGGCCGGCTTGGTCATCCGCTTCTGCCGGTCCCAGGCCTCGCCGAGCGCCTTGGCGTCCAGCGGGCGGATGCCGCGCAGGGTCTCGGCGAGCAGGCTCTGCGGCTCCTCGCCGGGCAGCGCGCGGTTGCCGTACTGCTCCTCGTGGACGACCCAGGACAGCGGGCGCTTCTTGGCCCAGCCCTGCTGCTCCAGCTCCGGCTCGTCCGGGAACGAGTCGACGAAGCCGACGCACAGGTAGGCGACGACCTCCAGGTGCTCGGGCAGGCCGAGCTCGCGGACCAGCTCCTCGTCGTCGAAGAAGCTCACCCAGCCGACGCCCAGGCCCTCGGCGCGGGCCGCCAGCCAGAGGTTCTCGACGGCCAGGGCGGCCGAGTACGGGGCCATCTGGGGCTGGGTGTGCCGGCCCAGGGTGTGCCGGCCGCCGCGGGTGCGGTCGGCGGTCACCACGATGTTGACCGGGGTTTCGAGGATGGCCTCGATCTTGATTTCCTTGAACTGCTTGGCCCGGCCCTTGGGCAGCGAGTCCGCGTACGCCTCGCGCTGGCGCTCGGCCAGGGCGTGCATCCGCTTGCGGGTCTTGCCCGAGCGGATCACCACGAAGTCCCAGGGCTGCGAGTAGCCGACGCTGGGCGCGGTGTGGGCCGCCTCCAGGACGCGGATCAGCACCTCGTGCGGGATCGGGTCCGGACGGAAGCCGTTGCGGACGTCGCGGCGCTCGCGGATCACCTGGTGGACGGCCTCGCGGCCGAGCTCGTCGTAGCCGGGGGCGGCCGGGCCGCGCGGCTCGGCGGGCTCCTCGGGCTGCGGGGCCTCGGGCTGCTGCTCGGCCGCCGACGGGTCGGCGGCGAGCTGGTCGGCGGTCGGCTGGTCGGCGGGGGCCTCGGTGGCCTCCGGCTCGGACGCCGGCTGCTGGGCCGGCTGATCGGCGGGCTGCTCGGCCTGCGGCTCTCCGGCGGCAGGGGCCTCGGGGGCCTGCTCGGCGGTCTCCCCGCCAGCGGCGACGGCCTCGGCCGGGGCGGCGACGGGCGCGGCGGCGGCGTCGGCGGGCGCTTCGGCCTGGGCCTGCTCGGCAACGGCGACCTGCTCGGCGCCCTGCTCCACGACCGGCTCGGCAGGGGCGGCTTCCGCCGGGGCCTCGGCCGGTGCGGCCGCCTGGTGCTGCGGCTGCTCGGCCCCGGCGGCGGGCTCGCCGACGACGGCCTGCTCGGCACCGGCCTCGGCACCGTTCTCGACCGGGGCGGCGACGGCCTCGACCACCTCGGCGGCGGGCTGCTGCTCCGGCTGCCGCGCGGCGGTCTCGGCGGGCTGTGCTGCCGCGGCCTCGACGGCGGGCTCGGCGGCGGGCTCGGCCGATCCGGCCGGAACCCCGGCCTGGGCCTGCTCGGCGACGGCGACCTGCTCCACGACCGGCTCGGCAGGGGCGGCTTCCGCCGGGGCCTCGGCCGGTGCGGCCGCCTGCTGCTGCGGCTGCTCGGCCTCGACGGCGGGCTCGCCGACGGGCTGACCGGACGGCATCTCACCGGTGCCCGCGGCGGTCTCGGCGACCGGCTCGACGGCGGCCTCCGGCGCGACCGCGACGGCCTCGGCACCCTCGGCACCCTCGGCGCCCTCGACGCCCTGGACCGGCTCGCCGGCCGGAGCGGCCTGAGCGGCCTCCCCGCCCTCGACGGCCTGCGGCGCGTCGGCGGCCGCTATGGGCGCGGCCTGCTCGGGCGCGGCGGCGTCGGCCGCCGGGGTCTGCTCGACCGACTCGACCTTGGGCAGGCCGTGCGGGGGGGGCGCGGCGAGGAAGGCGGAGATCCGGCGCGGCGGACCGGCCGGAGCGGCCTCGGCCTGCTCGGGGGCGCCGTCGGCGGCGACGGTCTCGACGGCCACGGACTCCACGGCGACGCTCTCGACCGCGACGGACTCGGCGGACTCGGCGGCGACCGGCACGGCGGGAGCCTCGACCGGGGCCTGCTCGGCGCCCGGCTCGGCCACCACGGCCTGCGGCGCGACCGCCACGGCCTCGCCGACGACCTCGGGCACCACCACGGCCGGCACGGGCTGGACGCCCTGGACGGCCTCCGGCATCTCGACGACCTCGATCACCTCGATCGCGCCGACCGTCTCGACGGCGAGCATCGTCTCGACCGGCTGCGAGGCCAGCGGCACCTGCTGGACGTCCTGGACGAGCGGCAACTGCTGACCGTCCGCCACCGGAGCGCCCGGGACCAGCGGAACGACCGGCGGCACCAGCGCCGTCGGAGCGGCCTGCGGCGCGACGGCCGGCGCCGGGGCGGCGGCCTCGGCCATCGGCGGCCGGCCGACGACCGGGATGCCGTGCGCGGGCGTGGCACCCTGCGACGGGCCGCGGTCGGCCAGCGAGCGCACCGGCACCTGGCCGGTCATCAGCGACGGGTCCGGGATCGGCGGGCCGGCGTGCAGCGGGCGGCGCGGCGGCTGAGCCTGCGTCATCGGCTGCTGCGGCGCGTGCTGGTGCTGGACGTACTCGGCGCCGAACACCGGCGGGTCCACCGGCGGCCAGGACGGCTCGACCGGCGTGCCCTCCTGCTGCGGCGCGAGCGGCACCTGCTCGGCCGGGACGGACGCCATCGGCTCGCCCCAGGAGCCCTGCGGGCCGGGCATCAGCAGCACGTCGTCATCGTCGTCCAGGCCGTCCGGCGAGTCGGGCTGGTCGAGGAAGTGGAAGGCCGGGCGCGGGGCGCCCTGGTCGACGGCCCAGCCCTCACCCGGGGCACCAGGAACGCCGGTGGCACCGGGGAAACCGGGCGACGGCGCGCCGGGAACGGCGTAGCCGGGCTGGCCCTGCGGCGGGATGACGCCCGCACCCGGGGGCATCCCACCGGGCAGGCCGCCGACCGGGGCCGCCTGGTTCGGGATCACGCCGCCGTCCGTCGCGACGCCCTGCAGGGGTGCAACGCCCGCGACGCCCTCCGGTCCGCCGAGCGGGTCCGGCCCGGCGTGCAGGTGCTCCGGCAGTCCCTCGCCCGGGACGTGGCCGCCATCGGTCATTGTCAAGCTCCTTCCAGGCCGCTGCCGCGCCCTTGGCGACACGATCCGATCGCAGCGCCCATCCGCACGGGCCGGGCCAGCACCGACCCGCCCCTCAACCACACGCGGCCGCCGCGCCACGGCGCTGCGGCCCAAGTCCTTCCGGTGCGCTGCGGCACCCCGGCCCGGCGCACCGCCCCACGGGGCGGCGCATCGTCTGAAACAACGACAACCCGGAGCAACCGGTACGACCGCACCGGACCCTACGGCATTCTCCAGGTCCGGCACGCGGCCCGTCGAATTGCCCACACTTCGAGCGGAACCGGGTTGCACCACGTCAAAAAGGTGACAAACCGATCGAATCGGGTGGGTCGCCGACAGCTGCAGCCGTCCAGGACGTCACACTACCGGCCCGGCGCGGTCACCTCTCGAATCGGTGTCCGGATGCGACCTGGATCACCGTCCGCGCCGGGCGCGCGCAGTACCCGCACGCCGTGCCCGCACAACCGTTCGCGCCGCCGCGCGACCCCGGCGCGCGCCCGAGGCCTTCACACGATCTGCTCACCCCAGAGCACCAGCGCGCCGGTTCCGCCCGCCCCCAGCCCCAGTCCGCCGCCCGCCCCCGCGGCCGTCAGCGGGGTCGACTGGAGCAGCGCGCCGTCCGCCCGGTACCCGGCCTCGTCGATCGCCCGGCGGACCTCCTCCGCCTCGGCGAAGGTCCGGGCCAGCGCGACGAACCGCTCGGGCCTGCGGGCCAGCACCGCGCGCACCACGTCCGGTCCGCCGGACTCCACCACCGCCGCGTCCGGCTCCGGCAGGCCGCCCAGTACCTCGGGGCCGCTCCCGTACACGGTCTCCACCTCGACGCCGTACCGGCGGGCGTTCACGGTCAGCCGGGCGCAGGCCGAGCGGGAGCCCTCGACCGCGACGACGGCGGCGCCGAACCGGGCCGCCTCCACCGCGAGGGCGCCGCTGCCCGCGCCGACCGACCAGACCAGGTCCCCGGGGCGCGCGCCCAGCCGGGCCAGCACCAGGGCGCGTACGTGCGCGGGAAGGACCTCCGACGCGCCCGTTTCACCACCCGCGCGCCCGGCGCCCGCGTAGGCGTCTCCGGGGAGCGCCCAGCCACGCTCCGCGCCGGGGTAGCCCACCGGGCGCCCGGCGAGCCAGCCGGCCGCCTGGTCGACCGGGGCGGCCTGGGCGCCGCCGCCGATCACCAGCACCACGTTGGGATCGCGCCACACGTGGTCGGCGATCCGGTCGGAGGTGAGGACGGTGACGCCCTCCTCCGGGGTGCCGAGGGCCTCGCAGACCACGAAGGTCCGGTGCACCCCACGCAGCATCAGGGCGAGTTCGGCGGGCCCGGCGCCCGGGGCGGTGAGCACCGCCACCTTGGGGTGGGCCCGGCAGATGTTGGCCGCGCGGCGCAGCCGTCCGCCGTGGGCGCTGACCACCTGGGCGTCCTCCCAGGGCATGCCGGCCCGGGCGAAGGCGGTGGCGACGGAGGAGACGGCGGGCAGGACTTCGAGTTCGAGGCCGTACTCGGGCCGGCGCAGGGTGCGCACCACGCCGAAGAAGCCCGGGTCGCCCTCGGCGACCACGACGGCGGCGCCGCGGTGCTCGGCGATCCGGCGGGCGGCCTGCCGGAGGTTGCCGAGGGTGATCCGCTCGGCGGCTTCCGGCACCGGGAGCCCGCTCAGTTGGTAGGGGGCTCCGGCCACCAGGGTCGCCGCGGCGAGGGCCGCACCGGCGGCCTCGGTCAGCGGCGTGCCGTCCCACCCGATGACCGTGATCCGGTCAGCCATCTGCGGCCGTTCTCCCTCGACTCGATGCGCCACCCCGGTGCGCCGTGGTGCTGCACCGGTCCGGTGCAGAGGCTACCGGGTGTGATCCCCGGGGATGGCCGACTCGCACACCTGTCCGCGCCGGGGCGGGTGCCGGCCGGGTGTCCGGCGGACGGCCGGCGGCGGTCCGGTCGCCCGGGTCCGGCTACCCGGGTCCGGTCGCCCGGTGTCAGTCGCGCAGCACGTAGCGGTGGTCGCCGTGCCAGCCGTGCCGGTGCAGTCCGGGCGATTCCAGGTCCTCCGGCAGCAGGCTCCACAGGATGAGGTCGCTGCGGCGCTCTCCCCCGGCCCGGCGCCCGCGAAGTGCCCCCACCGAGACCTCGCCGGATTCGCCGCGGACTATCCAGGCGCTGCGCAGCACGCCCTCGCTGATGCCGCCGACCTTCTGGGCGACCTGCTGGGCGGCGGTGTTCCCGGCGGCGGTGCGCAGCTCCAGGCGCAGGAAGCCGCGGTCCTCGAACAGCCACTGGGCGACGCCGAGGACGGCTTCCGGGGCGTAGCCCTCGCCGCGGGCCCAGACGGCGGTGACGTAGGAGATCTCGGTGCTGCGCAACCGCCAGTCGGTGTTGCGCAGTTCGACCAGGCCGACCAGGCGCTGGGTCAGCTGTTCGGTGACGGCGAGGACGATGCCGCGCCCGGCGGCCCGGTGGGCGGGGGCGAGGGTCCGGGCGAATTCGGCCGCGTACGCCTCGGTGAAGGGCTGCGGGAAGTCGGTCCAGGCCAGTACGAGGTCGTCGGCCATCATCGTGGCCAGGCCGGGGGCGTCGTCCTCCGCAAGGGGACGCAGCAGCAACCGTTCGGTGCTGATGGCGGTCTCGGGGAAGCTCGCTGCCATGCCGTCTCTCCTCGCCGGGTCGTGAACACAACACCGTACGCCCCCGTCGCACTCCGGGTACCACGCGGTGCGCCGCGCGCACGACGGTACGTCAGAACGCCGTCGCCCGGGGGCGTCCCCGGTGCATACTGCCCGACCGGGCCCCCGCCGAGGTGCGGCGGGGGCCCGGTCGGGCGTAGCGGTGTAGCGCGGTGCGACGGATCAGAAGGCCGGGATGACCGAACCCTGGAAGGTGTCGTTGATGTACTTCTTGACCTCGTCGGAGTGCAGCAGCTCGGCGAGCTTCTTGACCCGCGGGTCGTCCTCCTTGCCCTTCTTCACGGCGAGGATGTTGGCGTACGGGTTGCCGTCGGCCTTCTCCAGCACGAGCGCGTCGGTGGCCGGCTTCAGGCCGGAGTCGAGCGCGTAGTTGCCGTTGATGACGGCGGCGTCGAGGTCGGCGACCGAGCGGGGCAGCTGGGCGGCCTCCAGCTCCTTCCACTTCAGGTTCTTCGGGTTGCCGGTCACGTCGGCCGGGGTGGCCGTGGTGGTGACGCCGTCCTTGAGGGTGATCAGCTTGTTGTCGGCGAGCAGCTTGAGGGCACGGCCCTCGTTGGTGGCGTCGCTCGGCAGGCCGATGGTGGCGCCGTCCGGCAGGTCGGTGATCGCCTTGACCTTCTTGGAGTAGAGGCCCAGCGGCTCCAGGTGCACGGGCTCGACCGACACGATGGTCGTGCCGTGCTTCTTGTTGAAGTCCTCCAGGTACGGGACGTGCTGGAAGAAGTTGGCGTCGGCCGAACCGTCCTGCACCGCCGTGTTGGGGGTCACGTAGTCGGTGACCTCCTTGATGTCGAGCTTGAGGCCCGCCTTCTCCGCGAGGTTGTCCTTGACGAACTTGAGGATCTGCCCGTGCGGGGTGGGGCTGGCGACGACCTTGAGCGGCGCGTTCGGGTCCGAGGAGGAGGACCCCGAGCTGCTGCAGGCGGCGAGGGAGAGGGCGAGGCCGGCGGTGGCCAGGGCGCTGGTGAACTTCAGGGCGTTGCGCACGAAAAGTGCCTTTCTGCGTGATGCGGGGAGCCGCGTCCGGAGTCGGACGGGGGAGGTCTAGGAGGCGACGAGGTCCTGGTCGCGTTCGGCCGGCGCGTCCGGGTCAGCCGGGGCGGCCGGACCGGCCGGGCCACGGCCGAACAGGCGGGTCCGGCCGCCGGTGCGGCCGCGGTGGGCGAGCCGGCGGACGGCGAAGTCGCCGATCAGCTGGACGGCGGTGACGATGAGCACCAGCTCGGCCACGATGACCCACATGAAGGCGGTCTCGAAGCGCTGGTAGCCGTAGTTGACGGCGAGGGTGCCGAGGCCGCCGCCGCCGACCACGCCGGCCATCGCGGAGTAGCCGATCAGGGTGATGACCGTGGTGGTGATCGAGGCCACGATGCCGGGCAGCGCCTCGGGCAGCAGGGTCTTGCGGACGATCGTCCAGGTGCTGCCGCCCATCGACTGGACCGCCTCGACCAGGCCGCGGTCGACCTCGCGGACGGAGGTCTCGACCAGGCGGGCGAAGAACGGGATGGCACCGATGGTCAGCGGCACGGTCGCCGCCTGCCAGCCGATCGAGGTGCCGACCAGCCAGCGGGTGAAGGAGCCCAGCGCGATCATCAGGATGATGAACGGCGCCGAGCGGGCCAGGTTCACCACGAAGCCGATGCCCTTGTTGACGGCCCGGTTGGCCAGCAGGCCGCCCTTGTCGGTGAGCACCAGCAGGACGCCCAGCGGCAGGCCGAGCAACACAGTGAAGACCGCGGACACCCCGACCATCTGGAAGGTCTCCTGCGTGGCGGGCCCCATCAGGGCCCACATCTCGTCCCAGGTCATGCCACCGCTCCGTCCACCGCACCCAGCACGTCCACCTGCAGGCCCTGCTCGCGCAGGTAGCCGATCGGCACCACGTTGTCCTGGTGGCCGCCGGGCAGTTCGACCCGCATCCGCCCGACCAGCCGGCCGCCGATGGTCTCCACGGCGGCGCCGAGGATGTTGATGTCGATCTGGTAGGTGCGGGCCAGCTGGGAGACGAACGGCTGGGCCGAGGTGTCGCCCTGGAAGGTGATCTCCAGCACGGTGGCGCCGGCCCGGCCGGTGCCGAACTCGCTGAGCGGGAACAGCTCGCGGGCCAGCTCGGAGCCGGGCTCGGCCAGCAGGTCGGTGAGCTCGCCGGCCTCGACCACCTCGCCGCCGCGCATCAGGGCGGCGGAGTCGCAGACGGACTTGATGACGTCCATCTCGTGGGTGATCAGCAGGACGGTGAGGCCGAGCTGCTGGTTGAGGTCGCGCAGCAGCTTGAGGATCGAGCGGGTGGTCTCCGGGTCGAGCGCCGAGGTGGCCTCGTCGGAGAGCAGCACCTTGGGGTCGCCGGCCAGGGCGCGGGCGATGCCGACGCGCTGCTTCTGGCCGCCGGAGAGCTGGTTGGGGTAGCTGCGGGCCTTGTCGCCGAGGCCGACCAGGTCGAGCAGTTCGGCGGCCTTGCGGCGGCGCTGGGTGCGGTCCAGACCGATGAGCTCCAGCGGGAGTTCGACGTTCTGCTGCACCGTCCGCGAGGAGAGCAGGTTGAAGTGCTGGAAGACCATGCCGATCCGGCGTCGCGCCTCGCGCAGTTCCCGTCCCGCGCGGTTCTCGCCGCCGGGCAGCGCGGTGAGTTCGAGGCCGTCCACCGTGACGGTGCCGGAGGTCGGGCGCTCCAGCATGTTCACGCAGCGGATGAGGGTGGACTTCCCGGCACCGCTGGTGCCGACGACGCCGTAGACCTCGCCCGGGCGGACGTGCAGGTCGACACCGGCGAGGGCGGTCACCTCGCGGCCTCGGGAGCGGTAGACCTTCGTGAGGTCCGTGGTGGTGATCACAGCAAGCTTCCGTGGGTCGGGGGCGGGCGGCGCGGGTCGACCGCCCGACCGGGTCTCGGTCGGCGGTGCCTACGGCGCGTCACCAGGGGGATCCGGACCCGTCGCCCCTTGATCGCGGTCGGCGCACGGCCGGGCCGCGCGACGGCGCGTGGCCCTGACGGGTCACCGGTGCCCGCGGGTGGGCGGGCACGGCAAGGGGAGGGGTACGGGAGGAAGGGCGCGCTCACACGGGCGGGAGCGGCGCCGGAGTCTCGCTTCGGGGCGCGAGGGGGAGGCACCCTCGGAGGGGTGCCGGGGGCGGTGGCCCTCAGCAGTGACACATTCGACGGCACATGGCACGCTCACCTGCCGGCAGCGTGCCGGTGGGGGTGCAGTTCGTCGTCGCAGTCATGTGAGCCAGTAAAACAGATGCTTCGAGGTACGCCCAATTATTTTGGAGTGCTGTCCGCAATGCGGACGCATACCGCCGTGACCAGCGACGACATGACTCGGCACCGCCACCGGATCGTCCGGATGGTGGCGGCGCCGAGAGCCGGGGGCGGGGCGGCCGGTCAGGCCGTCGCGGCGAGCGGCGTGCCGCCGGGCTTCTCCAGGTGGACGAAGCTCAGCCGGCTGTTGACCTGCTCGACCCGGGTCTGCCGGTAGCCCTGGCGGGCGTACAGGCGCAGGTTGCCGAGGCTGCGGTGGCCGGCGAAGAGGCGGTAGGCGGACACCGCGCCGTCCTCGGCGAGGCGGCGCTCCAGCGCGTCCAGCAGACGGCCGCCCAGGCCGTGGCGCTGCATCCGCGGGTGGACGACCAGACGCCCTATCCGGCCGACGCCGTCGGCGTCGACGCGGCCGCGGACGGTGCCGACCACCTCGCCGCCCAGCCGGGCGACCAGGACGTGCTGCTCGGTCAGGTCGGCGCGCAGACTCTCCAGGGTCTGTGTCAGGGGCTCGATCGCCCAGTCGCCGTACAGCTCGGCCTCGGGCTGGTAGCCGAGGTACTGGAGCTTGAGGATCTGCTCCGCGTCCTCGGCCGCCGCGGCCGAGATGATCACGCTCATGCCCATGTGGAGGGGCCTCCCCAGTCGTCGTGCCCGGCGCGCAGAGGGTGGCGCGCTCACGCTCAGTATCCGAGTGATCGCGTCACCGTCAAGAGCTTCGTTCGCCAGCGCTCTACCCGGGTGTCAGCTTCCCTCAACCTTCGGCGGGCCAGACGTGGCGAGGGTCACGCCCGGGCGGGGAGGGGGTGGCGGGACGCGGCGCGCGGCGTGGAACGCGCGCGCCCGCGCCGCACCGGGACCGCGTCTCACGGGTACCGCTCCGCGTGCAGCAGCGTGCGCAGGCAGGCGAGGCAGCGGGAGCGGGTCGGCCCGATGGAGCCGCGCGGCATGCCGAGGCGCTCGGAGAGCTCGCGGTAGGTGGGCGGCGGGTCCTCGGCGAGGGCGGCGATCAGCTGCGGGCAGCGGCCGGGCAGGGCGGCCACGGTCTCGCGGACCACGCGGCGGCGGCGTTCGGCGAGGTAGACGTCCTCGGCGGAGGGGGCGGGGGGAAGGGTGGTGCACACACCGTGCATGACGCCCCGGGGCGGGGCCGGTTACGCCCGGGCCGGGGCGCGGACGCCGGAGGGGCGCGCCGGTCGGACCGCCACGCCCCTCCGCACCTCGGCCTCCGGTCAGCCCCGGACCCACTCCTGCTGCCGCGCCAGGTCCGCCTTCACCTCGGCGAGCTGGACCGCGACCGCCGAGGGGGCGGTGCCACCGCGCCCGTCGCGGGAGGCGATGGCGCCGTGCACGCTGAGCACCGAGCGCACCTCCGGCGTCAGGTGGCCGGAGATCGCGGCGAACTGCTCGTCCGTCAGGTCGGACAGCTCGATGCCCTCGGCCTCGCAGACCTTGACGCAGGCGCCGGCCACCTCGTGCGCGACCCGGAACGGCACGCCCTGCTTGACCAGCCACTCCGCGATGTCGGTGGCGAGCGAGAAGCCTGCCGGGGCGAGCTCCTCCAGCCGCTCCCGGTGCACGGTGAGGGTGGCCATCATCCCGGTGAACGCGGGCAGCAGCACCTCCAGCGTGTCGCAGGAGTCGAAGACCGGCTCCTTGTCCTCCTGCAGGTCCCGGTTGTAGGCCAGCGGCAGCGCCTTGAGGGTGGCCAGCAGGCCGGTCAGGTTGCCGATCAGACGGCCGGACTTGCCGCGGGCGAGCTCGGCGATGTCCGGGTTCTTCTTCTGCGGCATGATCGAGGAGCCGGTGGAGAAGGCGTCGTGCAGCGTGATGAAGCCGAACTCCTTGGTGTTCCAGATGATCACCTCCTCCGCGATCCGGGAGAGGTTGATCCCGATCATCGCGGTGACGAAGGCGAACTCGGCGACGAAGTCGCGCGAGGCGGTGCCGTCGATGGAGTTGCCGACCGAGCCGCCCTCGAAGCCGAGGTCGGCGGCGACGGCCTGCGGGTCCAGGCCGAGCGAGGAGCCGGCCAGCGCCCCGGAGCCGTACGGCGAGACGGCGGTGCGGGCGTCCCACTGGCGCAGCCGCTCGGCGTCCCGGCCGAGGGCCTGCACGTGCGCGAGGACGTGGTGGGCGAAGAGCACCGGCTGGGCGTGCTGGAGGTGGGTGCGGCCCGGCATGGCGGTGTCCGGGTGCGCCTCGGCGAGGCCGACCAGGGCCTGCTGGAGGTCGAGCAGCAGGCCGCCGATGGTCTTCGCGTGGTCCCGCAGGTACATCCGGAACAGGGTGGCGATCTGGTCGTTGCGCGAGCGCCCGGCCCGCAGCTTGCCGCCGAGCTCGGCGCCGAGGCGCTCCAGCAGGCCGCGCTCCAGGGCGGTGTGGACGTCCTCGTCGGCGACCGTGCCGGTGAAGGTGCCCGCCTCGACGTCGGCGAGCAGCCGGTCGAGGCCCTCCAGCATCGCGGCCAGCTCGTCGTCGGAGAGCAGTCCGGCCTTGTGCAGGACCCGGGCGTGGGCCTTGGAGCCGGCGATGTCGTACGGCGCGAGGCGCCAGTCGAAGTGGACCGAGGCGGACAGCCTGGCCAGCGCCTCGGACGGGCCGTCGGCGAAGCGCGCGCCCCAGAGGCGGACGTCGGAGGACTGCTGGGCGGTCATCGCGGGGCTCCTTCACACATGTGCGACTGGTGGCATAAGTATGCATGAAGGCGTATGAAACACAAAACCCCGGCCGGACGGGGATCCGTCGGCCGGGGTCCTGGTGCCCGGGGGCTCCGGTGCCCGGGGGCTCCGGTCTCCCGGTGGGGCTACTGCGCCTTCGCCTGGGCGAGTTGCATCAGGTGGTCGGCGAGCGCCTGGCCGCCGGCCGGGTCGCGGCTGATCAGCAGCACGGTGTCGTCGCCGGCGATGGTGCCGATGATCTCGAACACCTCGGCCTGGTCGATCGCCGAGGCCAGGAACTGGGCGGCGCCCGGCGGGGTGCGCAGCACCACCAGGTTGCCGGAGGCCGTCGCGGAGACCATGAGCTCGCCGGCCAGCCGGGCCATCCGGCCCTCGCTGGCCGACTCCCCCATCGGCGCGCGCGGCGTGCGGTCGCCGCCCTCGGCCGGGACGGCGTAGATCAGCGCGCCGTCCCGGTTGCGGATCTTGACCGCGCCCAGCTCGTCCAGGTCCCGGGAGAGGGTGGCCTGGGTGACCACGAGTCCGTCGTCGGCGAGCAGCTTGGCGAGCTGGCTCTGCGAACGCACGGGCTGGCGGGTGAGCAGGTCCACGATCCGCCGGTGGCGCGCGGTGCGGGTCTGCGGGACCTGCGGCGTCGGGCCGGCGGCGGACGGGCCTGAGTGGGAAACGGTCATGTGATTATTCTCCCGGACAACGGTCAACGCGCATCGGCCGGGGCGCTCTCGCGCACCGTCCGGAGGATGCCCGGCAACGCCGCGAGGAACGCGTCCGCCTCCTGCTCGGTGAGCACGAGCGGCGGGGCCAGCCGGACGGCGTCCGGAACGGCCGCGTTGACCAGGAACCCGGCCTCCTGCGCGGCGGCCTGGACCGCGGCCGAGACCGGCGCGGTGAGCACGATGCCGAGCAGCAGACCGGCCCCGCGCACGTGCGAGACCAGCGGGTCGCCGATCGCCTCGATCCCGTGCCGCAGCCGCTCGCCGAGCTTGCGGACGTGCTCCAGCAGGCCCTCGGACTCGATGGTGTCCAGCACCGCGAGCCCGGCCGCGGCCGCCACCGGGTTGCCGCCGAAGGTGGTGCCGTGCTGGCCCGGGGTGAGCAGCTCGGCGGCCTCCCCGAAGGCGAGCACGGCGCCCATCGGCAGGCCGCCGCCGAGCGCCTTGGCCAGGGTGACGACGTCCGGCTCGACGCCCTCGAAGGCCTGGTGGGCGTACCAGTGGCCGGTGCGGCCGACGCCGGTCTGGATCTCGTCCAGGACGAGCAGGGTGCCGGTGGCCCGGGTGATCTCGCGGGCCGCCCGGAGGTAGCCGTCGGGCAGCGGGATCGCGCCGTTCTCGCCCTGGACCGGCTCCAGGAAGACGGCGGCGGTCCCGGTGGTGACGGCCGCCCGCAGCGCCTCGACGTCACCGAACGGGACGTGCGTGACGTCGCCGGGCAGGGGGCGGAACGGGTCCTGCTTGGCGGGCTGGCCGGTGAGCGCGAGGGCGCCCATCGTCCGGCCGTGGAAGGCGCCCTGGAGGGCGACCAGGTGGGTGCGGCCGGTCCGCCGGCTGATCTTGAAGGCGGCCTCGTTGGCCTCGGCGCCGGAGTTGCAGAAGAACACCCGGCCGTCGGTCCGGCCGTCCAGCCGCAGCAGCCGCTCGGCGAGGGCGATGGTGGGCTCGGCCATGAAGAGGTTGGAGACGTGGCCGAGGGTGGCGATCTGCCGGCCGACCGCCTCGACCACCGCCGGGTGGGCGGTGCCGAGGGCGTTGACGGCGATGCCGCCGAGCAGGTCGGTGTACTCCTTGCCGTCGGCGTCCCACAGCTTGCTGCCCTCGCCCCGCACCAGCGGGATCCGGGGGGTGCCGTAGTTGTCGGTGAAGCTGTGCTGCCACCGCTCGGTGAGCTGCTCGTTGTGCGTCATGCCAGTCCCCCGGTCACGGTCGGTTCGTCGTCCGGCACGACCATCGTGCCGATGCCCTCGTCGGTGAAGATCTCCAGCAGCAGGCTGTGCGGCACCCGGCCGTCCAGGACGCGGGCGGTGCCCACGCCGGAGCGGACGGCGCGCAGGCAGCCCTCCATCTTGGGGAGCATGCCGCTGGCCAGGCCGGGCAGCAGCTCCTCCAGCTCGCTCGCGTCGAGCTGGCTGATCACGTCGTCGGAGTTCGGCCAGTCCTTGTAGAGGCCCTCGACGTCGGTGAGGACGACGAGCATCTCGGCGCCGAGCGCGACCGCGAGGGCGGCGGCGGCGGTGTCGGCGTTGATGTTGTAGACGTGGCCGTCCGCGCCGCGCGCGATCGAGGAGATGACCGGGATCCGGCCGTCGCCGATCAGCGCCTTCACCGCGCCGGCCTCGATGTTGACGATGTCGCCGACCAGGCCGATGTCCACCTGCTCGCCGTCCACCACCGCGTAGCGCTTGACCGCCGTCATGGTGTGCGCGTCCTCGCCGGTCATGCCGACGGCGAACGGGCCGTGCTCGTTGAGCAGGCCGACCAGCTCGCGCTGCACCTGGCCGGCCAGGACCATCCGGACCACGTCCATGGTCTCGGGGGTGGTGACCCGCAGGCCGTTGGTGAAGCTGGACTGCAGGCCGAGCCGGTCGAGTTGGGCGCTGATCTGCGGACCGCCGCCGTGCACCACCACGGGGTGCAGGCCGGCGTAGCGGAGGAAGACGACGTCCTGGGCGAACGCCGACTTGAGCTCGTCGTCCACCATGGCGTTGCCGCCGAACTTGATCACGACGGTCTTGCCGTGGAAGCGCTCCAGCCACGGCAGTGCCTCGATCAGCGTCATGGCCTTGGGCAACGCGGTGTTGTTGCGGGCCTGTTCGCCCTTGGGTGCGATCTGCACGGGGTTCCCTCGTCGATGGGGGTCCCCCCGGCCGGAGGCTGGGGGAGGATGTCGCGGATCAGGTGCGGCGCGGATCAGGTGGAGTAGGCGCTGTTCTCGTGGACGTAGTCGGCGGTGAGGTCGTTGGTCCAGAGCGAGGCGCTCGCGGTGCCGGCGTCGAGGTCCGCGGTGATGACGACCTCCCGGCCCGTCATGTCCACCAGGTCGCGGTCCTCGCCCACGCCGCCGTCCTTGCAGACCCAGACGCCGTTGATGGCGACGTCGAGGCGGTTCGGGTCGAAGGTGGCGGAGGTGGTGCCGATCGCGGCCAGCACCCGGCCCCAGTTGGGGTCCTCGCCGTGGATGGCGCACTTGAGCAGGTTGTTGCGGCTGATCGTCCGGGCGACCTCGACGGCCTCGTCCTCGGTCGCGGCGCCGGTGACGTCGATCCGGATGTCCTTGCTCGCGCCCTCGGCGTCGCCGATCAACTGGCGGGCCAGGTCGGCGCTGACCGTGCGGACGGCCTCGGCGAACTCGGCCCCGTCCGGGGTGATGCCGGTGGCACCGGAGGCCAGCAGCAGCACGGTGTCGTTGGTCGACATGCAGCCGTCGGAGTCGATCCGGTCGAAGGTGGTGCGGGTGGCGCCGCGCAGGGCGGCGTCCAGGGCGGCGCTGTCGACGTCGGCGTCGGTGGTGAGCACGACCAGCATGGTGGCGAGGCTCGGGGCGAGCATGCCCGCGCCCTTGGCCATGCCGCCGACCGTCCAGCCGGCCGGGCTGGTGACCTGGGCGGTCTTGTGCACGGTGTCGGTGGTCTTGATGGCGATCGCGGCGGCCTCGCCGCCGGTCCCGCTGAGCTCCCCGGCGGCGAGGGCGACCCCGGGCAGCAGGAGGTCCATCGGCAGCCGGACGCCGATCAGGCCGGTGGAGGCGACCGCCACCTCGCCCGCGTTGAGCCCCAGCTCCGCGGCGGCCTTCTCCGCGGTGGCGTGGGTGTCCTGGAAGCCGAGCGGGCCGGTGCAGGCGTTGGCGCCACCGGAGTTGAGGACGACGGCGGAGACCAGGCCGCCCTTGAGGACCTGCTCGGACCAGAGCACCGGCGCGGCCTTGACCCGGTTCGCGGTGAAGACGCCGGCCGCGGCGAGCGAGGGGCCGTCGTTGACCACCAGGGCGAGGTCCGGCGTGCCGGAGGCCTTGAGGCCGGCCGTCACCCCGGCGGCGCGGAAGCCCTTGGCGGCGGTCACGCCCACGTTGGCGGCGGTGTCACCCACGGTGCCGCTGCTGCTCGCGGTGCCACTGCCGCTCGCGTTGTCACTGCTGCTCACGGTGCGACTCCGTTCAGGGGGAGGCCGAGCTCCTCGGGCAGGCCGAGGGCGATGTTCATGCTCTGCACCGCGCCGCCCGCGGTGCCCTTGACCAGGTTGTCGATCGCGCTGATCGCGATGATCCGCCCGGCGGTGGCGTCCAGGGCGACCTGGACCAGCGCGGTGTTGGCGCCGTAGACGCTGCTGGTCTGCGGCCACTGCCCCTCGGGCAGCAGGTGGACGAAGACCTCGTCCGCGAACGCCTCGGCGTAGGCGGCGCGCAGGCCGTCGGCCGTCACGCCGGGCTTGGCCTTGGCCGAGCAGGTGGCGAGGATGCCGCGCGGCATCGGGACGAGGGTGGGGGTGAAGGAGACGGTGACCGGCTCGCCGGCGAGCGGGGTGAGGTTCTGCGCCATCTCGGGGGTGTGCCGGTGGACGCCGCCGACGCCGTACGGGCTGACGTTGCCCATCACCTCACTGCCCAGCAGGTGCGGCTTGGCGGCCTTGCCGGCGCCGGAGGTGCCGGAGGCGGCGACCACGACGGCCTCCGGCTCGGCGAGCCCGGCCGCGTACGCGGGGTACAGCGCGAGCGAGACGGCCGTCGGGTAGCAGCCGGGTACGGCGATCCGGTTGCTGCCCTTCAACGCGGCACGGTGGCCGGGGAGTTCGGGCAGGCCGTAGGGCCAGGTACCGGCGTGCGCGGAGCCGTAGAACTGCTCCCAGTCGGCCGCGGCCTTGAGCCGGAAGTCGGCGCCGCAGTCGACCACCAGGACGTTCTGGCCGAGGGCCTCGGCCACCGCGGCGGACTGGCCGTGCGGCAGCGCCAGGAACACCACGTCGTGGTCGGCCAGCACCTCGGGGGTGGTGGGCTCCAGCACGCGGTCGGCGAGCGGGATCAGGTGGGGCTGCAGCGCGCCCAGCCTGGTGCCCGCGTTCGAGCCGCCGGTCAGCGCCCCGATCTCCACCTCCGGGTGGCCGAGCAGCAGGCGCAGCACCTCGCCGCCCGCGTACCCGCTCGCGCCGGCGACGGCGACTCGCAATGCCATGGCGTTCCTCCTTCGTCTTGGCATGAATATACGCGCGGTGGAAAATCCATGCAAGGAGTTCGTGTCGAACCGCCCCGGGGACGGCCAGGGGCGGGACGGCGGGGAGCCCGGGGCAGACGCCCGGGGCGGGGGCCCGGGGCGGGGGCCGGTCAGCGCTTGACGGCGCGCAGCACCACGAACTTGGGATTGCCCGCCACGAGTCGGCAGTTGCCGAACAGGCGGCGCAGCTTGACGTGGTAGCCGAGGTGGCGGTTACCGACCACCCAGAGTTCACCGCCGGGCCGCAGCGCCCGCTTGGCGCCGGTGAACATCCGCCAGGCGGTGGCGTCCGTGGTGGCCTGGTGGGAGTGGAACGGCGGGTTGTTGAGCACCAGGTCCACCGAGCCGGGGTCGACCACGTCCGCCGCCAGCGCGTCGGCGGTGCGGAACTCGGCCGGGGCGTCCGGGCCCAGGTTGGTGCGGAAGGTCTCCTCGGCGGAGGCCACCGCCTGGTACGACTCGTCCACGAAGAGCAGCTCCGCGCCGGGCCCGGCCAGCGCGGCGGCCGTACCGACCACGCCGTTGCCGCAGCCGAGGTCCACCACCCGGGCGCCCGCGGCGGGGACGGGCAGGTGGGCGAGGAAGAAGCGGGTGCCGATGTCGAGGTGCTCGGCGCAGAAGGTACCGGCGTGGTTGACGACCGTGCGGCCGGCGGCGACGCCGAGGTCCGACGGCAGCGCGTAGCGGTGCGGCCACGGGTTGGGGCCGGGGTCGAGCGCCGGGTCCGGGGTGCAGAGGATCAGCCGGGCCTTGCGGACGGCCAGCGAGGTGCGGGTCGGGCCGAGGATCCGCTCGAAGAGCCGGAGGGTGGAGGTGTGGATCTCGGTGACCATGCCGGTACCGACCACCACGGTGCCGGGGTGGAGCGCGGGGGCGAGCCGGTGCAGCTGGTCCTCCAGCAGGGCCAGGCTCTTGGGGACGCGCACCAGCAGCACGTCGATCCGCTCCGGCGGGGTGTCCCGGGTGCTGAGCAGCCGGTCCTCGTCGACGGCGGCACCGGCCCGGGCCAGGTTGGCCAGGGTGGCCCGGCGACCCAGGTGGGAGTCGGAGATCTGGAACGGCCGGTGCTCGGCGAGCGCGGTGGTCAGCGCGCCCCAGCGGTCGCCGAGGACGGCGATCCGGCGGCCGGCCAGCTCGGTGGCGGCGCCGGCCGCGCTGTCCGCCTCGCCCGCGAGGTGGCGCAGCAGGTACTCGTCGGCGGCGTCCCAGGCCCGGAGCCGCTCGCGCGGGTCCTCGGGGAAGCGGGTGAGGTCGAGGGTGCCCCACGGGGTGGAGAACGGGGTCGCGGCGGGCGTGGTCTGCGGATTCATCGTGTTCTCAGGCTATCGGACGGCCGACGGGGAACAGTTTTGGATGACCGCCGCCGGACGGATACTGGAAGAGCCCGACCGAGAGAGGTGAGGGCGATGGACTGGAAGCTCGAAGTCGTCGTGGTCCCGGTGTCCGACGTGGACCGCGCGAAGCTCTTCTACGAGGAGCAGGTCGGCTTCAGGGTGGACCACGACACCCGTCTGCGGGACGGGGTCCGGGTGGTCCAGCTGACGCCCCCGGGCTCGCCCTGCTCGATCGTGGTGGGCAAGGGGGTGATCGACTCCTCGCCGGGGTCGGTCAAGGGCCTCCAGCTGGTGGTGCCGGACATCGAGAAGGCGCACGCCGAACTGGTGGCGCGGGGCGTCCAGGTCAGCCCGGTCCAGCACTTCGTGGCGGGGGCCCGGGTGGACGGGCACGGCGAGGCCTGGAACAACTTCGTGTTCTTCAACGACCCGGACGGCAACGGCTGGGCGATCCAGGAGGCGCCGGCCGCCGCGTAGGCGGGCGGCATCCGCGTAGGCGGGCGGCATCCGCGTAGGCGGGCGGCATCCGCGCGGGCGGGCGCCCGGACCGGGCCGCTTGGGTAGGCTCCGAGGATGGCTGAACACGAGGGAAGCGTGCGGGTGGACAGCTGGATCTGGGCGGTCCGGCTGGTCAAGACGCGGGCACTGGCGGCGGCCGCCTGCCGGGCCGGGCACGTCCGGGTGAACGGGGAGCGGGCCAAGCCGGCCCAGGCGCTGAAGCCCGGGGACGAGGTCCGGATCCGCGAGGAGAACCACGAGCGGGTGGTGGTGGTGCGGACGTTGATCCGCAAGCGGGTCGGCGCCCCGGCGGCGGCGGAGTGCCTGGTGGACAACAGCCCGCCGCGACCGCCGCGCGAGTTCGTCGCGGCGGCCGGGCAGCGGGACCGCGGGGCCGGTCGCCCGACCAAACGGGAGCGCCGCGAGCTGGACGGCCTGCGCGGGTACTGAGCCCCGCCCGGGTCCTGCCCGGGTTCCGGCGGCCGCCCGCCGGGGCCTCACCCCGGGGTGACGGCCGTGTCGGTGAGCACCCTGGCGAGGAAGGCGTCGAGGTTGCCCACCGTCCGGGCGATCTGCTCCTCCAGCGGCAGCGACTCGTCGGGCCGCATGACCAGCGCCGACTTCTTCAGCCCGCGCACGTAGAGCGAGCAGGCGAGGTCGGCGCAGATGTAGGTCCCGACCGTGTTGCCCTCGCGCCCGGCCGCGCCGGCCCGGCGGGCGGCGAGCAGCGCGACGCCGGTGCCCGCGTGCCCGGTGATGCACAGCGAGCAGACGTTGGTCCTGGTCAGGCTGCGCCGGACCGTCGGCACCCGCAGCGTCACCCCGACCGGCTCGCCGCCGTACGGCGCCACCAGGTAGGCGCGGTCGGGCGCGCCCTGGTCCCGCCAGCCGAGGAAGTCCAGGTTCTCCCAGGGCAGTTCGGCCAGGCCCCGGGGCAGGTTGAGCCGACGGGCCTCGCCCTTGGAGCAGTTGACGAAGGACGCGCGGATCTCGTTCTCACTCAGGGGTTCCATGCCGCGGAAACTAACACCGCCGCGCGCGCCCTGTCGCGTCAGTTTCCCCCGGTTCGCACGGGGTGCGCGGCCTGGACGGCGAGCCGCCCCGGGGCGTCCTCGCCGATCCCGGCGAGCAGGTCGTCCAGGGCGAGGAAGGCCTCCCAGCGCTCCCGGCCGGTGGCGGCGGCGAGCCGGTCGACCACGCGGTCCTCCAGGTCCGGGACGCGCTTGTTCTTCCAGGCCTTGTCGGCCAGGCTCACCAGCAACTCCTCGACGGTGACACCGGGCTCGCCCCAGCTCGCGTGACTGCGGGCGAAGCGGGCGAGCCGCTCGGGGACCCGGCGGGCGAGCAGCAGGGCGTGACCGGCGGCCTCGTGGGCGGAGCCGGGCGCCGAGAGCTCCTCCGGGTGGACGGTCTTGCCGATGTCGTGGGTGGCGGCGCCGTACCGGACGGCCGCGCGGTCGAACTCCAGGCCCGCGTCGGCGCAGAACTCGGCGATCCGCTCGGCGACCTCGTGCACCAGCGCGAGGTGGGCGACCAGCCGGGGCGGGGCGTCGAGGGCGCGCAGCAGGTCGGCGACCTCGGCGGGCAGCGGCGGCAGGGATGACGGGGACGGCAGGGCGGTGGTCACGCCGCGGACTCCCGGGCGGCTGAGGGACTGTCAGTCGGGTTGCGTAGGCTGCGACCGGGCCCGGTCCCGGCGCAGGAGGGAGGCGCCGGGGCAGGGCTCGGTCACGGTCGGTCGGGCCCGGTCACGGCCGGGCTTTCGAGGACCGGTCCTACCGCTTGAACGCGACGCCCGCGTAGGCGGAGACGTCCTGCCAGCCCTCGGGCAGTTCGGTGGTGGGGACGTGCCCTGCCGCGGGCCGCCAGAGCGGGAGCTGGACGAGCCCGGGGCCGACGAACTCGAAGTCGCCGAAGAACGGTTCGACGCCGGCCCGGGGGCGCAGCACGAGCGGGGCGCTGGCGCTCCTGTAGATGCGGGTGCCCTCGGCGGCGCTCTCCCGGGAGGCGAAGTCGGGGCTGCCGTGCGAGAGGATCAGCGCGCTGCCCGGGGCGAGCGCGTCGCGCAGGGTGCGGACGATCTGCTGCGCGCCGTCCTCGTCCCGGATGAAGTGCAGCACGGCGACCAGCATCAGCGCGACCGGCCGGGAGAGGTCGACCGCGGCGGCCAGCCCGGGGTGGGCGAGGATCGCGGCCGGGTCGCGCAGGTCGGCCTCGATCACCGAGGTGTGCCCGGCGGGGTGGCTCGCCAGCAGGGCGCGGGCGTGGGTGGCGACGATCGGGTCGTTGTCCACGTACACCACGCGGGCGTCCGGGGCGACCCGCTGGGCGACCTCGCTGGTGGAGCCGACGGCCGGGATGCCGGTGCCGATGTCGACGAACTGGCGGATGCCCCGGTCGGCCGCGAACTCCACGGCCCGGCCGAGGAACTGCCGGTTGGTGCGGGCCAGCAGCGGCAGCGCGGGGTAGGCGGCTATCGCGGCCTGGGCGGCCTTGCGGTCGGCCTCGAAGTTGTCCTTGCCGCCCAGGTAGTAGTCGTACATCCGGGCCGTGTGCGGGACGCCGGTGTCCAGCTCGCTCGGCGGCTGCCAGTCGTCCGCCTTGGCCCAGTCCCAGTCGCCGCCGGTCGCCCGGCCGGTCGCCGTGGTGTCCTCGTCCATCCTGTCCGCCCCCAATGCGCAATGCCGGAAGTGTCGCCACCGCCCGTTCGACGCGCGGTGCGCGGTGATCGTATCCAACGACACCCGGCGGTAACAGCGGGAGTTCGGGTTTACGCAACACCCGTAGACAGAGTGTGTGCACGTCAAGGATGGTACGGACCGGTCATACCGGATCGCCCGTCGCGGCCGTCCTCTCTATGCTGGCTGCCGATGACTGCCGACCGCCGCACCGTACTGCGCACCGCCGCCAAGCTGGCCGCCCTCACCGCCGCCGGCGGCCTCCTCACCTCCTGCGGCACCGGCGCACCCCGCCGGGCCGACCCCGGGGCGCTGGCCGCGCACCCCGGCACCGTCGACCCGCAGCACGTCACCGACCCGGCCTGGAACGGTGGCGAGGGCCCGGCCTCCCCCGCGCCGACCGGCCAGGCCGGCACCGCGGCGCCCCGGCCCGCCGCCGATCCGAGCGCCGCCGATCCGAGCGCGGCGGCCGCCCAGGCCTCCGCCCCGCCGGTCCCGACCCCGCCCCCGCTGCCGCCGCTCGCGCCCGGCACCCCGGTCGAGGTCGCGTACGGGCCGCGCACCGGCAAGAACGTGGCGCTCACCTTCCACGGCAGCGGCGACCCGAAGCTGGCCACCGCGCTGCTGGAGATCGCCGAGCAGCGCGGCGCCAAGCTGACCGTGATGGCGGTCGGCAGCTGGCTCGACCAGCAGCCGCAGATGGCGCGGCGGATCCTGGACGGCGGCCACGAGCTGGGCAACCACACCCAGAACCACCTCAACATCTCCGCCATGACGCCGGACCAGGCGCGCGCCGAGATCGCCCAGTGCGCCGACCGGCTGCAGCGGCTCACCGGCTCGATCGGCCGCTGGTTCCGCCCCTCCGCCGCGCAGTACGCCACCCCGATGGTGCGCGAGCAGGCCCGGGCCGTCGGCTACGAGCACGTGCTGTCCTTCGACGTCGACCCGCGCGACTACAGCGACCCCTCGGCCGCCGAGCTGCAGCGCCGGGTGCTGACCTCGGTGCGCGGCGGCTCGGTGGTGGCCCTGCACATGGGCCACCAGTGCACGGTGGACGCGCTGCCGGCCATCCTGGACGGCCTCGCCAAGGCCGGACTGACTCCGGTGACCGCCAGCCTGCTCTGCGCGTGAGGATCGCGGCCGTACCGGTCAGAGCATCGGGTCGTCGGCCTTGTACGGGCGCAGCCGCAGGGTGCGGGCGTCCGTCTCGCGGATCCGCTCGGCCCGCTCGACCAGCTCCGCCAGGTCGTCCAGCCCCGCGTGGACGAACCGCCCGTGCAGCCCGTCGAAGCGACCGCGGGCGGCGTCCGCGGTGACCGCGACCATGCACGGGATGGAGCCCCAGGTCTTCGTGTCCTTGAACATCGGCATCCCGGCGGTCATGTCGGTGGCCACCGCGCCCGGGCTGATGTCGAGGACGACGACGCCGTGCCGGGCGAGCGAGTCCGCCATGTTGTCGGAGAGCTGGAGCAGCGCGCCCTTGGACGTGGCGTACGCGGTGTAGTTGCCGTCCGGACGCAGCGCGAAGCCGGAGTTGAGGTTGATCACCCGGCCGCCACGGCGGTCGACCATGCCGGGCAGCACGCAGCGCAGCAGGTTGTACGGGCCGCGCAGGTTGGTCTCGATCACCTGCCACCACTGGTTGGGGTCGCTCTCCCAGACCGGCACCTCGGCGCGGTCGACCAGGCCGGCGTTGTTGACCAGCAGGTCGATCGGGCCGAGGTCGCGCTCGACCAGCCGGACGGCCTCGCGCACCGATCCGTGGCGGGTGACGTCGGCGGTGACGGCGACGCCCCGGGAGCCGTGCTTGACGCACTCCTTGAGGGTGTCGGTCAGCGTCTCGTGGGTGCGGCCGAGCAGCCCGACGGCCATGCCCTCGGCGGCCAGGCCGATGGCGATCTCCCGGCCGATGCCCCGGCCGGCGCCGGTGATCAGGGCGACCTGTCCTTCGAGCGATCCCGTCGACACCGTGTGTGCTCCCTTCCCGTCCCCCGACCGCTGCCTGCCCCGACCCGGTCCGCCGTCCGCCGTCCGCCGTCCGTGCCGACCCCGTCCGGGCCCCCGCCTGCGGCATTCTGTCGGCCGGCGGCCGGCGGTGGCCCCGGGCACACGGGCCCGGACCGCTGCCTCACCCGTTCGGGGGAACGGGCGCGGTGGCACCGCTGCGGGGAGGGGGTGACCTACCGGCCGGTACGGAGTAGTAACGTCGTCGGGGCGGTGACCGGTGCACCAGATTCCGGTACACCGCCCGCTGACCAGCAGCTCGCTGGGCCACCAGTCGCTGGGCGACCCCCAGCACCACCGAAGGGCAACTGAGTGAGTGACATCGCGCGCGTCGGAGTAGTGGGCTGTGGCCTGATGGGGTCGGGCATCGCCGAGGTCTTCGCCCGGGCCGGGCTGGACGTCCTGGTGTCGGAGGCCAGCGGCGAGGCACTGGAGTTCGGCCGCACCCGGCTGACCAACTCCCTGGACACGGCGGTCAAGCGCGGCAAGCTGAGCCCCGAGCAGCGGGACGAGGCGATGGCCCGGCTGTCCTTCACCGTCGACCTGTCCGACTTCGCCGACCGCGACCTGGTGGTCGAGGCCGTCGCCGAGCGCGAGGACATCAAGGTCAAGATCTTCCAGACCCTGGACCAGGTCATCGAGCGCCGCGACGCGGTCCTCGCCTCCAACACCTCCTCGATCCCGATCGTGAAGCTGGCCGCCGCCACCTCCCGCCCGGAGCAGGTGATCGGCCTGCACTTCTTCAACCCGGCGCCGGTGCAGAAGCTGGTCGAGGTCATCCCGACCCTGACCACCTCGGCGACCACCACCGAGCGGGTCGAGGCCTTCGCCTCCCAGGTGCTCGGCAAGGAGCCGATCCGCGCCCGCGACCGGGCCGGCTTCGTGGTCAACGCGCTGCTGGTGCCGTACCTGCTGTCCGCGGTGCGGATGTTCGAGTCGGGCGTGGCCACCGCCTCCGACATCGACAAGGGCATGGAGGCCGGCTGCGCCCACCCGATGGGCCCGCTGCGCCTGTGCGACCTGATCGGCCTGGACACCATCGTCTCGATCGCCGAGTCGATGTACGACGAGTACAAGGAGCCGCTGTACGCCGCTCCCCCGCTGCTCTCCCGGATGGTCGACGCGGGCCTGCTCGGCCGCAAGTCCGGCCGGGGCTTCTACGACTACACCGCGAGCGCCTGACCCCGTCCGGCGCGGACGACCGCGGGGCCCGGCAGCCGTGATCCGGCGTGCGGGCCCCGCGTTCTGACGTCGCGTCAGCTGTTGATGCTGTAGCTGTCGCCGTAGACCTTCCACTTCAGCGGCGGGTTGAGGTCGAAGTTCTTGGCGTTGAGGAAGACCAGCTGCTCGGTGTCCACCCGGCTGGTGTCGGAGTGCGCCTGCTCCTTCTTCATGACCACCTTGCGGGCGTCCAGGAAGGCCTTGAGGTAGGTGGCCTCGTCGCCGCCCTGGGCGGGGGTCCTGGCCTTCTTCATGGCGGCGGCGCGGATGCCGCCGAAGCTGTCCGAGCTGTTGCCCGGGCCGTGCATGACGATGGCGTCGTAGTAGGCGAACTGGCCGAGCGCGCGCAGGCCGTCGGCCTTGGCCTGGTTGACGGCGGGGTTGAAGTACACCCGGTCGCGCTCGTCGTTCTGGGCCTGCTGGAAGACGGAGTCCTTCGCGGCGGCCGCCCAGTCGCGCTCGAACGCGGAGCCGAGGCCGGCGTGCGAGTCGCTGCCGTTGACCTTCTTCAGCGCGGGCAGGTACTTCGCCAGCACGTTGCCGGGCTTGAGGTCGGTGTAGTGCTGGACCAGGTCCAGCATGTCGCCGGTACCGGAGCAGAAGCCGATGATGCCGGCGGTGTAGCCCCGCCCGTCCTTGATGTCCTCGATGTACTTGTACTGGGCCTTCCAGTCCAGCGACGAGTTCTCCGCGCTGGACACCAGCTGCATCGCGATGTCCTTCTTGTGCGGGTCTTCCAGCCCGACCGCCTTGAGCCGGAGGGCCGCGGCCGGCGCCGGGGCGGCCTGCGCCGCCGTGGTGGCCGCGACGGTGAGGGGCGCGGCCACCAGGACGGCGGCGAGGGCTATGCGGAGGGCACGACGGGGCTGAGGGCGCATGGGACGCTCCGATTCCTCGTAGGGTTAGGAAACTTTCCTAACGAGAAGTAGGAAAGCCGCCCGACCGCCCGCCCGCAAGGGTTTTGACGGAAACTCTTCAAACGATCTCCGACCCCCACAGGTCAGACCGCCCGCCGCCGCACCCACCACACCGCCGCCACACAGCAGACCAGCCCCAGGCCCGCCATCCGGCCGGCCCCGGGCTCCGTCACCGCGGCACCGCGCCGGAAACGCCAGGGGCCCCGCGCCGGACCGGGTGGTCCGGGGCGGGGCCCCTGGGCGGGTGCTGCGGCGTCAGGCGCCGCGCAGGACCGCTCCCGTGCGGGCGACGGCCTCGGCGACGGCCGCCTCGCGGGCGGCGGTGGCCTCGTCGGCGGTCAGGGTGCGGTCGACGGCACGGAAGCGCAGCGCGTACGCCAGCGACTTCTTGCCCTCGCCGACCTGCTCGCCGGTGAACACATCGAACAGCCGGATGGCCTCCAGCAGTTCGCCGGCACCGTTGCGCAGCGCGGCCTCGACGTCGGCGGCCGGAACCGCCGTGTCGACGATCAGCGCGACGTCCTGGGTGGCCACCGGGAAGCCGGAGACGGTCGGGCCGCTGACCCGCTCGGCACCGTCGGCGGTGAGCAGGTCGACGTCGATCTCCATCGCGGCGGTGCGGGCCGGCAGCCCGAGCGCCTTGAGCACCCGCGGGTGCAGCTCACCGGCGTGGCCGACCACCCGGTCGGTGCCGGCGACGACCAGCTCGGCGCAGCGGCCCGGGTGCCAGGGCGCCAGCCGGCCCTGGCGGACGGTCAGCTCGACGCCGGCCGCGCGGGCCACCGTGCGGGCCGCCTCGACCGCGTCCGCCCAGGAGGCCTGGGCGCCCTTGCCCCACCAGCCCGACGGCAGCCGCTCGCCCGCGAGGGCGACGGCGATCCGACGCGGCTGGTCCGGCAGTGCGGCGTCCAGCTCGGCCAGCTCCGCGTCGCTGGGCCGGCGGTCGACGGCCGGGCGCGGGGCCACGGACAGCTCGTCCTTGGGCAGGAAGACCGTGCCGGTCTCGTAGACCGCCAGGTCGGTGTTGCCCCGGCCGATGTTGCGGCGCAGCGCACCGAGCAGACCCGGCAGCAGCGTGGTGCGCAGCGCCGGCTCCTCGTCGTTCAGCGGGTTGACCAGCTTGACCGTACGGCGGCGGCGGTCGTCCGCCTCCAGGCCGAGCGCGTCCCAGGCGGTCTCGCCGAGGAACGGGTAGTTGTTGACCTCGACGTAGCCGGCCCCGGCCAGCGCGACCCCGATCCGGCGGTTGATCCGCTGGCCCTCGGTCAGACCCTTGCCCGGCGGCACGTCGGGCAGCCGGGCGGGGACGTTGTCGTAGCCCTCCAGCCGGATGACCTCCTCCGCGAGGTCGTACGGGTCGGTGAGGTCGGGGCGCCAGGTCGGCGGGGTGACCTCCAGGACGTCGGCGCCGGAGACCGAGCAGCCGACCTCCTGCAGGCGCCGGGTGACGGTCTCGCGGCCGTACGCCGTGCCGGCCACCCGGTCGGGCAGGTCGGCGGCGATGGTGATGGTGCGCACCGGGTGCGGGGCGGCGATGTCGGTGACCCCGGCCTCGGCGGTGCCGCCGGCGATCAGGACCAGCAGGTCGACGGCGCGCTGCGCGGCGGCACGGGCGGCCTCCGGGTCGACCCCGCGCTCGAAGCGCTTGGAGGCCTCGGAGGGCAGCTTGTGCCGCTTGGCGGTGCGGGCGATGGCGACCGGGTCGAAGTGCGCCGCCTCGATGATCACCTCGGTGGTGCCCGGGCCGGCGGCCGGGTCGAGGATCTCGGTGGAGGCGCCGCCCATGACCCCGGCCAGGCCGATCGGGCCGCTGGTGTCGCAGATCAGCAGGTCCTCGGCGGCGAGCTCGCGCTCGACGCCGTCGAGGGTGGTGAGGGTCTCGCCCTGCTCCGCCCGGCGGACCGTGATCGGACCGGCCACGCGCTGCTTGTCGTAGGCGTGCAGCGGCTGGCCGACCTCCAGCATCACGTAGTTGGTGATGTCGACGGTCAGCGAGATCGGGCGGATGCCCGACTTCTGCAGGCGGCGCTGCAGCCAGATCGGGGACTTGGCGTCCGGGTCGACGCCGACGACCGTCCGGGCCACGAAGCGGTCGCAGCCGGCCGGGTCGTTGACCTTGACCAGGTAGCCGAAGGAGTTGGCCGGCGGCACGTCGAGCAGCGCCGGGTCGGCCAGCGGCAGCCCGTACGCGGCGGCGGCCTCGCGGGCCACGCCGCGCATGGACAGGCAGTAGCCGCGGTCCGGGGTGACGGCGATGTCGAGCACCTCGTCGACGAGCTGGAGCAGCTCGATGGCGTCGGTGCCGGGCTCGTACTCCGGCGGGAGCACGATGATGCCGTTGTGGTCGTCGCCCATGCCCAGCTCGCGGGCGGAGCAGATCATGCCGGCCGAGGTCTGGCCGTAGGTCTTGCGGGCCGCGATCGGGAAGGGCCCGGGCAGCACGGCGCCCGGGAGCACGACCACGACCTTGTCGCCGACGGCGAAGTTGCTCGCGCCGCAGACGATCTCCTGCGGCTCGCCGGTGCCGTTGGCGTCGCCGACGTTGACGAAGCAATGCCGGATCGGCTTCTTGAAGCCGGTCAGCTCCTCGATGGAGAGCACCTCGCCGACCACCAGCGGACCCTTGAGGTCGGCGCCGATCTGCTCGACGGTCTCGACCTCCAGGCCGGCCCGGACCAGGCGCTCCGCGACGTCACGGCCGGTCGCACCGGTCGGCAGGTCGACGTACTCGCGCAGCCAGGAAAGCGGGACGCGCATCAGATCTCCATCCCGAACGGGAGGGTGAAGCGCACGTCACCCTCGACCATGTCGCGCATGTCGGCGACGTTGTGACGATTCATCAGGATCCGCTCCAGGCCGAGGCCGAAGGCGAAGCCGCTGTAGCGCTCGGGGTCGACACCGCAGGCGACGAGCACCCGCGGGTTGACCACGCCGCAGCCGCCGAGCTCGATCCAGCCCTCGGAGGAGCAGGTGCGGCACGGGCGGTCCGGGTTGCCGACGCTCGCCCCGAGGCACACGAAGCACTGCAGGTCGACCTCGGCCGACGGCTCGGTGAACGGGAAGTACGAGGGCCGCCAGCGCAGCTCCAGGTGGTCGCCGATCAGCTTCTCGACCAGCACCTCGATGGTGCCCTTGAGGTCGGCGAAGGTGATGCCCTCGTCCACCGCGAGGCCCTCGACCTGGCGGAAGACCGGGGTGTGGGTGGCGTCCAGCTCGTCGGTCCGGTAGACCCGGCCGGGGCAGACCACGTAGACGGGGGGCTCACGGTCGAGCATGGTGCGGGCCTGGACCGGGGAGGTCTGGGTGCGCAGCACCACGCCGGAGTCGGCGGAGCCGTCCGGGGCCTGGACGAAGAAGGTGTCCTGCATCGAGCGGGCCGGGTGGTCCGGGCCCAGGTTGAGGGCGTCGAAGTTGAGCCACTCGGCCTCGACCTCGGGGCCCTCCGCGACCTGGTAGCCCATCGCGACGAAGGTGTCCTCGATGCGCTCGGCCATGGTGGTCAGCGGGTGCCGGGCGCCGCGCGGGGCGCGGTCGTACGGCAGCGTGACGTCCACCGCCTCCTCGACCAGCACACGGGCGTCCCGCTCCGCCTCCAGCTCGGCCTGCCGCTTGGCGAGGGCCTGGTTGACGGCCCCGCGGGCCTGGCCGATCAGCTTTCCGGCGGCGGCCTTGGCGTGCGGGGGCAGGGCGCCGATCTCGCGGTTGGCGAGCGAGAGCGCGGACCGGTCGCCGGTGTGGGCGACCTTGGCCTGCTTCAGCTCGTCCAGGGTGCTGGCGGCGGCGAAGGCGGCGACGGCCTCGTCCCGCGCCTGCTCCACCACCTCGGGCTTGAGGGCCTCGACCTCGACCGGGTCGTACGACTTGTTGGGTGCCGACATCTCTATCTTTCCCGTGCTCCTGCTCGTCCGTGCTCAGGTGTGTGGGCTCGCCTTCGCGTCACGCCCGGCGGGGCCGGGGCACGGGCAGCCGGTCTCCGTTCACCGGAGGCTCACGGGGAGTGGTTGTCCGCGGCTCAGCCGCACAGGGCGTTGCGCGACGCCAAAGGTCGAGTGTAGTCGCAGCGCGTAGCGCCGCTGGCGCGAAGCCCGTCCGGCCCCGACTCAGCGCCTGCTCGGAGCTCGCCCGGAGCAGGGATCAGAGCATGAAGTCGGGCACACCGGCGGGCAGGATAAATCGGAACCGGGCACCGCCGCCGGGCGCGCGGTCGACCCGGATCGAGCCGCCGTGGGCCTCCACGATGCCCTTGACGATGTAGAGGCCCAGGCCCGTGCCGCCGCGCTTGGAGCCGCGCCAGAAGCGGGTGAAGACGCGCGGCATCGACTCCTCGGGGATGCCGCTTCCTTCGTCGCTCACGGTGACCGCTGTGCCTTCCACGATGCGGGGCGGGGTGCCGGAGCGCTCCCAGACGGGCGTCTCGACGACCTCCTTGGCCGGTGCCACCTCGATCGTGACAGTTCCCTCGCCGTGCCGCACCGCATTTTCCAGCAGGTTGGCGAGTACCTGGTCGACTTTGTCCGGGTCGGCCCACAGGACGGTCAGCGGCTCGCTGACCCGGATGTCGAAGCGCTCCTCGGGGATGCCGGTGGCGACCTTGCGCTCGACGTGCCGGCGCACCGCCGCGGCCAGGTCGACCACCTGCTTGCGCAGCTCCAGCCGCCCGGCGTCGATCCGGGAGATGTCCAGCAGCTCGGCGATCAGCCGGGTGACCCGGTCGGCGTCGGCGTCCACGGTCTCCAGCATCAGCCGCTTCTGCCCGTCGGTGAACCGCTCCCACTTGGCCAGCAGCGTGGCCGTGAAGCCCTTGACGCTGGTCAGCGGGGAGCGCAGCTCG
The DNA here is from genome assembly GCF_040685975.1 of Kitasatospora sp. NPDC086791. Lineage (NCBI taxonomy): Bacteria > Bacillati > Actinomycetota > Actinomycetes > Kitasatosporales > Streptomycetaceae > Kitasatospora > Kitasatospora sp. NPDC086791. Next base: position 45,615 of record NZ_JBFBOC010000016.1, read on the forward strand.
TGCGCGACGGTGGCGATCAGCTCGGCGTGGCTGCGCTCGGTGCGGCGCCGGGCCTCGGTGCCGCGCAGGGCGATCACCAGGCGCTCCAGCGGCCCGCAGGGCACCGCGCGGACGTACCGGGCGGAGACCAGCACCTCGTGGCCGCCGGGCAGCAGCAGGTTGCGCTCCGGCTGGCGGGTGCGGGTGGCCAGGCCGCCGTACGGGTCGGTCAGCTGCCACCAGCGCCGGCCGTCCAGGTCCTCCAGCGGGAGGACGTCCTCCAGCACGCAGCCGAGCGCGGCCTGCGGGAGCACCCCGGTGAGCCGGGCCGCGGCCCGGTTGAAGCAGACCACCCGGCCCAGCGCGTCGGCGACCACCAGGCCGTCCGGAAGGTCGTCCGGGTCGAGCTCGGGCCCGCTGCCGACCATGGGTTGCCTCCCCGATTACCCACCGTGCCGTTCCCCCCACCGAGGCAGACCCTAGCGCCTCGCAGGCCCCCGCAGTAGGGCTTGCAACGGGGTGATCCCGGTGCGCCCCCGGGTGCGTCAGGCGTTCGAGCGGCAGCCGCCGGGCGAACGCTGCGCCCGGGCCGAGGCGTAGAGGCAGACGGCTGCCGCGGTGGCCAGGTTGAGGCTCTCGGCGTGCCCGTGGATCGGGACGCGCACGACCTCGTCGGTGAGCGCGCGGGTCTCCTCCGGAAGCCCCCACGCCTCGTTGCCGAACACCCACGCGCCGGGTGCGCCCAGGGTGCCCTCGTCCAGCTCCCGGTCCAGGTCGCGCTCCCCCGCACCGTCCGCGGCGAGCACCCGGACACCGGCCTCGCGCAGCTTCCCGACGGCCTCCTCGACCGGCACGCCGACCGCCACCGGCAGATGGAACAGGCTGCCCACGGAGGCCCGGACGGCCTTCGGGTTGTAGAGGTCCACCGAGGCGTCGGTGAGCACCACGGCGTCCGCGCCGGCCGCGTCGGCGGTGCGCAGCACGGTCCCGGCGTTCCCCGGGTCGCGCACGTGGGCGAGGATCGCGACCAGCTTCGGGCGGGCCCTGAGCACCTCGTCGAACGGGGTGTCGATGAAGCGGCAGAGCGCCACGATGCCCTGCGGGGTCACGGTGTCGCAGATCCCGGCGATCACCTCGTCGGTGGCGGTCAGCACCGGCAGCCCCTCCGCCAGGGCGGCCTCGACGATGCCGACGTGCCGCTCGGCGGCCTCCGGGGTCAGGTAGACCTCGACCACGGCGTGCTCCTGCGTCCCCGGCAGCCTGCCGAAGGCGATGGCCTCCCGGACGGCCTGCGGGCCCTCGGCCAGGAAGCGGCGCTCCTTGGTGCGCTGGTTGCGCTTGGCCAGCCGGCGGGCGGCGACGACGCGCGGCGAGCGCAGGGAGGTGAGCAGGGGGGTGTCGGTGCTCGGCATGGCCTCGTTCTCTGGGGCGCTGAGGGGTCGGGGGCGCGGGGGCTGGGGCGCTGCGGGTCTGGAACGCTGGGGGGGCGGAAAGCAGAACCGGACCCGCAGGAGGCCTGCGGGTCCGGTCGGAGCTCAACCGATCTCGGAAGATCAGGCGGCGTCGGCGGCGGCCTTCGGGGCGTTCACGTCGGCCGGCAGCGCCTTCTGGGCGACCTCGACCAGGGAGGCGAACGCACCCGGGTCGTTGACGGCCAGGTCGGCCAGCATCTTGCGGTCGATCTCGACGCTGGCGGCCTTCAGGCCCTGCACGAAGCGGTTGTAGGTGATGCCGTTGGCACGGGCCGCAGCGTTGATGCGCTGGATCCACAGCTGACGGAAGTCGCCCTTGCGCTTCTTGCGGTCGTTGAAGTTGTAGACCAGCGAGTGGGTGACCTGCTCCTTGGCCTTGCGGTACAGCCGCGAGCGCTGGCCACGGTAGCCGCTGGCGCGCTCCAGGATGACCCGGCGCTTCTTGTGGGCGTTGACTGCCCGCTTGACGCGTGCCACTTGATTACTCCTTGGGTTGGACCACGGACTACTTCACGTGGTCCGTCATTCGAATGGGTCGGGAAGGATCAGCTGCCCCGCTCACGGCTCTCGCCGGGCGGGAAGGCGATCACTTGCCGAGAAGCTTCTTGATCTTCTTGGCGTCAGCGGGGGCCAGCTCGACCGTCCCGGCCAGCTTGCGGGTCAGCGTCGAGGGCTTGTGCTCCAGGAGGTGGCGGCGGCCGGCGCGCTCGCGCAGCACCTTGCCAGAGCCACTGATCTTGAAGCGCTTGCTGGCGCCACTGTGCGTCTTCTGCTTCGGCATTTCGCCGTATCTCCTCGTCGGTCCCGTCCACGCCCGCGCGGTTCGTACCACGCGGGCGTGAACTGGATGGATCTGCGGTGACCGGGCGGGACGCCCGGCACCGTGGGGGGCCGGTCTCCCGGGCCGCCCTGGCCGGTGAAGGCTCAGGCGCCCTGGGAGGCGGCCGGCTGCTCGACCGGAGCGTCGGCCTCGGCGGCCGGCGCCTCGACCGGGGCGTCGTCCTGCGCCTCGGCCGCCGCGTCGTCGGTCACCAGGTCCTCGGCCACCGCGTCGTCGTCCTCGAGGGCGGCGTCGGAACCGGGGGTCCGGCCCTGACGCTCGGCCTTGCGGGCGTCCGCGAGGGCGCGGGCCTCGGCCATCGCCTCGGTCTTCTTCTTGTGCGGGCCAAGGACCATGATCATGTTACGGCCGTCCTGCTTGGGCGAGGACTCGACGAAGCCCAGGTCCTGGACGTCGTCGGCGAGCCGCTGCAGCAGGCGGAAGCCCAGCTCGGGGCGGGACTGCTCACGACCGCGGAACATGATCGTGATCTTGACCTTGTCGCCCTGCTTGAGGAACCGGACGACGTGACCCTTCTTGGTGTCATAGTCGTGCGGGTCGATCTTCGGCCGGAGCTTCATCTCCTTGATGACCGTGTGCGCCTGGTTCTTGCGCGCTTCACGGGCCTTCATGGCCGACTCGTACTTGAACTTGCCGTAGTCCATGAGCTTGCACACCGGCGGCCGGGCGGTCGCCGCGACCTCGACCAGGTCGAGGTCGTACTCCTGTGCGAGCTCCAGCGCCTTGGCAAGCGGCACGATGCCGACCTGCTCGCCGCTGGGACCGACAAGTCGCACCTCCGGGACGCGAATCCGGTCGTTGATGCGGGGCTCGGTGCTGATGGGGCCTCCTCGGTTGCACCTTCTGCGATGCGGCCGTCGGACGGCGGTCGCACGTAGTGGACTCGACCACTGGGCGGGGCTTCATTCGTGCTGCGCTGCCCGGCGCCTTCCGGCACCATCTGCACCCGCGACACGAAAAAAGCCCCGCTCGGTTACAAGCGGGGCTCCACACAACCGGGGGCCGCGCCCGGTGAGGGGCGCTGCGGCGACTCGGCGCCAGGCGCCCGTCGCGGACCGGGACCCGTCGACCGCGAGGCCGATCGGGTGGGAGACTTTCGCGGTTGCCCTCTCGGGCCTCCTCAGTGGAGCCTCCACTTGCTGGCCAGGTGCCCATACGGGATCCCGGCCGGTCAGTCTCGAAGCATACAGCGCCGGGAGGTCGAACGCTAATGCGGCCCGGCGCACTGCCCGGCCGGCGCGCCGCGGGGCCCTTGTACGCTCCACGTGTACCCAACACGGCACGACGGAACGAGCCCCCCTTGAGCAGCGAGCCCACCCAGACCCCCGGCGCGGACGACGACGCGATCGGCTTCGACGACCTCACCCGCGACATCGCCGAGGTCCCGGCCGTCGAGGTGATCACCACCGTCGCCGTGCACCTGATGAGCGCCGCCGCCGTGAAGTGCGGCCTCGCCGAGGGCGGCGAGAAGGACAAGGACCTGGACGAGGCCCGCAAGCTGATCACCGCGCTGGCCGGGCTGGTCACCGCCGGTGCCCCGGAGATCAGCAACTTCCACGCCGCCCCGCTGCGCGACGGCCTGCGCTCGCTGCAGCTCGCCTTCCGCGAGGCCTCCCTCGTCCCGGACGCCCCGGGTGCGGGCCCGGGCGAGAAGTTCACCGGGCCGGTCTACTCCTGATCCCCGTCCGCACGGCAGCAGGGGGCGCGCCTCGACCGAGGCGCGCCCCCTGATCGTTCGCCACCATCGGCGCCCGGCTCCCACCGCCGGCGCCCGGTCCCCACCACCGGCGCCCGGTTCCTACCGCCGGTACAGCGGCTCCCCCGGCAGCTCCGCGTCCGCCGGCAGCACCGCGAGGTCCAGCCCCCGGTCCAGCCGCACCCGCAGCACCGGGTCGGCGGCCACCGCCTGCCCGACCCGCTGCGCGGCGGCCTGCAGGCCCGACTGGTCCAGCGCCGGGTCGAACACCACCGCGAGCACCCCGTCCGAGCCCCCGGAGGCCGCCAACAGCCCGGTGACCACCTGCGGCTCGGCCGCCAGCAGCGCCCGGACCGCCTCGCGCACCTCCGGGTCCCGCACCGGCGGCAGGAACGGGCGGTTCTCGGCGAGCGCCCGCAGCCGGGCGCCGGACAGCTGGAAGGCCACCGGCCCGGCCGGGTCGATCAGCAGGGTGTCGGCACGCTCCGAGAAGGCCACCATGGCGGCCTGCGGGGCCGCCGTCGGCGCCGGGCGGGCGTCGGCGCGCCAGCGGGCGAGCGACTCCAGCGATGTGAAGGCCGGCAGCGCGCGGCGCCCGTCCGGGGCCTCCAGCACCGGGACGGCCATGTCGCTGGTCTTCTCGTGCCGGTGCCCGTGCGCGTCCACCTCGACCTCGCCGAGAATCGCGACGATCGGGACCATCAGCCGGGTCGGGGTCAGCGCCGCCAGCACCTCGGGCTCCGCCGCGCGGTCCTGCGACCAGCGGGCGAGGGCCTCCGCGAGCGCCGGGTCGGCGGCGCCGTCGTCGTCGCCGAAACCGGGGTTCGGGATGTTCTTGCCGACGAACGCCGGGTTGGAGAAGTCTTTGCGGTCCACCCGGCGAGCCTATGCCACCGCACCGGACCGGCCCCATTTCCCTGCACGCGCCCCCTACCCACCGGTAGCCCGCTGTGGCACCCTGCGCCCATGGTGATCCTCGACGCGCCTGCCCCGGTCTCCGACCGCCTCCGGTACGACCGTGCCACCGCCCACCTGGACGGGCCGGTGGCCGTCGTGGACCTCGCGGCCTTCGACGCCAACGCCGCCGACCTGGTGCGCCGGGCCGGCGGCAAACCGGTCCGGGTCGCCAGCAAGTCGGTGCGCTGCCGGGCGCTGCTGGAACGGGTGCTGGCCGTGGACGGCTTCGCCGGGGTGATGAGCTTCACCCTCGACGAGTCGCTCTGGCTCGCCCGCACCGGCGTCCGCGACATCCTGCTCGCCTACCCCTCCGCCGACCGGGACGGCTTCGCCGCGCTGACCGCCGACCCGGCGGCCGCGCGCGAGATCACCGTCGTGCTGGACGACCCGGACCAGCTGGACCTGATCGACAAGGCCCGGGCCGGCGACGCCGAGGTGCGGGTCTGCCTGGAGCTGGACACCGCGCTGCACCTGCTGGGCGGCCGGGTCCGGGTCGGCGCCCGGCGCTCGCCGCTGCGCACCCCCGAGGACCTCGGCGCCTTCGCCGAACTCGTCCAGCGCCGCCGGGGCTTCCGGGTGGTCGGCCTGATGGCGTACGAGGGGCACGTGGCCGGCGTGGGCGACCGGGTGCCCGGACGGCCGGTGCGCTCGGGGCTGATCCGGCTGATGCAGGCCAAGGCCCGGACCGAACTGGCCGAGCGGCGCGCGGCGGTGGTCCGGCGGCTGCGGCAGGTGGCGGAGCTGGAGTTCGTCAACGGCGGCGGCACCGGCAGCGTGGAGTCCACCGTGGCCGAGCGCGCCGTCACCGAGGTGGCGGCCGGCTCCGGGCTGTACCTGCCGCAGCTGTTCGACAACTACCGCTCGTTCCGGGGCCGTCCGGCCGCCCTGTTCGGCCAGCCGGTGGTGCGCCGCCCCGGGGTCGGCGTGGTGACGGTGCTCGGCGGCGGCTACCCGGCCTCCGGCGCGGCCGGCCCGGACCGCTCACCCGTGCCGTACCTGCCGCCGGGCCTGCGCTACGACCCGATGGAGGGCGCCGGGGAGGTGCAGACCCCGCTGCTCGGTCCGGCCGCGGACGACCTGTTGATCGGCGACCGGGTCTGGTTCCGGCACGCCAAGGCGGGCGAACTCTGCGAGCGCTTCGCGGAACTGCACCTGATCGAGGGCGACCGCGTGGTCCGCACCGTCCCGACGTACCGGGGTGAAGGCAGGACGTTCCTCTGACGCTCCGTCCGCCCGTGACCTACCGTGGAGCCGACACCGCGGCAGCGACGAGGGGAGCGGCATGGACGGCGAGATCGTGCAGGAGATGGTGCGCTCGGGGGCCACGGCGGTGGCCGGCCTGATGGCCACCGCCGCCTGGAACCAGGCCAGTTCGAGGATCGTCCGACTGTTCGGGCGCGGCGAGCGGGACGAGGAGGCGAGCGCGGAGCTGGAGGTGATCCGCGCCGAGGTGCTGGAGGCCGACGGCGACGAGGAGGTCCTCGCCGACCAGGCCGCGGCCCTGCGCAACCGACTGCGCGCGCTGTTCCGGACGGACCCGCGGGCGGCCGAGGAACTCTTCGACATCCTCGCGGAGTTCGTGCCCGGGCGGTTCGAGAGGGAAACCGGCGGGACGTACGTCATCAACACCATCGACCGGAACTCGACCGTCAAGGGCGATCTGGTGATCCAGGCCGGCATCATCCACGATCTGCGGCGCTGACCTTTTCCCAGCCTTAACCGGGCCCGATGGAACGGCTAACGACGGCCTTCCATCGGGCCTTTGTGCTGCTCGGGGGCCTACAGTCCGTCAACAAGTGGTCCACGCGCGGCTATTGCCATCTGGTCCAGACCAATCCTACGCTCTGGCCGGGAGCCGTGCGCCGGGCCGACGGCTCCCGAACGGGCAGGCGTGCCCGTTCCCCCACACCCGCCCGGAACGACGGTCAAGGAGTCCCCACCCCATGTCCATCAAGCGAAGTGCCCTGTCCGTCGGCGTGGTCGGCGCCGCGGTCCTCGCGGTGGCCGCGACCACCGCCGGCACCGCCAGCGCCCACGGCACGATGACCAACCCCGTCAGCCGGGTCGCCGCGTGCTACGCGGAGAACCCCGAGCACCCGGTGTCCCAGGTCTGCAAGGACCTCGTCGCCGCGAGCGGCACCCAGCCGCTGTACGACTGGAACGAGGTCAACATCGCCAACGCCGCCGGCAACCACCAGGCGCTGATCCCGGACGGCAAGCTCTGCTCGGCCAACCGCGACAAGTACGCGGCGCTGGACTGGCCGCGCACCGACTGGCCCGCCACCCCGGTCAAGGCCGGCGCGTTCACCTTCCAGTTCCGCACCACCGCGCCGCACGTCGGCACCCAGACCGTCTACATCACCAAGCCGAGCTACGACCCCACCAAGCCGCTGAAGTGGTCGGACCTCGACCCGACCCCGGTGGCCCAGGTGCAGGTCGACCGCACCGCCACCAACGGCTACTACACCTACTCCGGCACCCTGCCGCAGCGCACCGGCCGCCAGCTGCTGTACATGGTCTGGCAGCGCAGCGACAGCCCGGAGGCGTTCTACAGCTGCTCCGACGTCGACTTCGGCGCGACCGCGGCGGCCGCCGCGGCTGCCCCGGCGCTCGCCGCGCAGGCCCCGGCCGCGCCCAGCGACGCCCAGATCGCGGCCGACGCCCCCAAGTCCACGGTCGCCCACCACGGCCACGGCGGGGACCCGAACGCCCCGGCCGGGCAGATCATCCCGACCTCCTCCGCCGCCGTGGCCGGTACCTCGGCCACCGGTCCGCTGCTGCTCGCGGGTGCCGCCGCGATCGGCGTCGGCTGGGCGGGCATGGTGCTCCGGCGCCGTCGCATCGAGGCTGTTCGACGCGACTCCTGACGCCGGACGCGGGCGCCGGGCCGGCCACACCCCCGTCCGGCCCGGTTCCCGCGGTTCCACGCAGCGTCCCGTGCGGACGTGAACGGCGGCGGCCCACCCGGAGGTTCCCCTCCGGGTGGGCCGCCGCCGTGTGAGGAGCGCGGGGCTCAGGTGGTGGTGCCCCCGGTGCCCCCGGTCCCGCCTGCGCCTGCGCCGGTCCCGGCGCCTCCGCCTGCGCCCGGACCCGAGCCCCGGCCGGTGCCCGGCAGCCCGGGGATGCCCGGCAGCTTGCCCTTGAAGTCGGTGATGCCCTTGACGACGGTGTCCATCACGGCGACGTCCGGCGCCTTGTCGGCGATGTCGAAGCCGAAGTGCACCGAGATCAGCGCCTTGCCGTCGGCGGAGGGGAAGACCACGGTCTGCACGTAGCCGTTGTTGCCCTTGGGCGCGTCCACCTTCCAGCGGACCAGGTAGCCGTCCTGGCCGTTGACCTTGACCGCCTCGGACTTCAGCTCCTGGTGCCCGGTGATGTCGCCGTACGACGACTTGGCGGTCGTGGCGATGTCGGCCTTGGCCGCCGCCTGGGCGTCGGTGCCGCCATCGTCGATCCGGCCGGTGTTCACCCCGCCGAGGGTGCACGTGCCACTGCCGTCGGCGCAGGCGTACGAACCGACGGTGATCATGGCGTAGCCGTCCGCGGTGGTACGGGCCTGCCAGCCGTTCGGGACCGGCAGGGTCAGCTTGTTCACCACGTCGATCGCGGCGTCGGCGCCCGGCCGGGCCTTGCCGTTCCCGTTGCCCCTGCCGCCGCCCTTGCCGTCCCCACTGCCGCCGTTGGCCCCGTTGCCACCGTTGGCTCCGTTGCCGCCACCACCGTTGCCGTCGCCGCCGAGGCCCGGGTAGCCGTCCCAGGGGCCGAAGCTGCCCCGCGGGGTGTGCTGGGCGGTCGGCCTGGACTTGTCACCGTGGCCGTCCATCGCGAGGTAGGTGATCCCCGAGCCCGCCGCCAGGCCGAGCAGGGCGGCCGCGACGGTCGCCACGACCAGCTTGGACGGCTTGCGCCGCTCCTTGCGCGGGGGAACGGGCGCACCGAAGGCGGGGCCGAAGGGCGGCGGCTCCGGGTAGCGGACGGTCGGGCCGCTCCCCAGGACCTCGCCCTCCAGCACCCGGGGCGGCTCGGCCGCCTCCGGCGCCGGGGCGCCGGTCTCCGGGGCCTCCGCCGGGGCTTCCGGGGCCACCGGAGCCTCGGGGACCTCCGGGGTGCCGACGGGCGCCGAAGCCCCGGCCGCCGGGGTGGACGCCTCGGGGACGGTCGACTCGGGGGCGTCCGAGGGCACGGGCCGGGTGTCGGCCGTCCAGCCCTTGCCGTCCCACCACCGCTGTGATCTCTGGTCGCCGGCGGGGTCCTTCGGGTCCGGGTACCACCCGGCGGGAATCTGCTCACTCACAGCAGAGAATCTAAAGGCAGCCGGATAAACGGGAAATCAGCGCGGCACGGAATTCCCCCGGTTTTCGATGAGATTACGGTGAGAAGGCCCGGCTCCCGCGCGCGGCGGCCCTCAGAGCGGGGTGACGTACGCCCCGGAGAGGCCGCCGTCCACCAGGAACTCGCTCGCCGTGATGAACGAGGAGTCGTCGCTGGCCAGGAACGCCACCGCGGCGGCGATCTCCTCGACCCGGGCGAACCGACCGAGCGGGATGTGCGCCAGCCGGCGGGCGGCCCCTTCCGGGTCCCCGGCGAGCAGTGCGCGCAGCAGCGGGGTGTCCACCGGCCCCGGGGAGAGCGCGTTGACCCGGATCCCCTCGCGCGCGAACTGCACGCCCAGCTCGCGGGACAGCGCGAGCACCCCGCCCTTGGCGGCGGTGTGGGCGATCCGCGAGGTCGCCGAGCCCATCCGGGCCACGATCCCGGCGGTGTTGATGATCGAGCCGCGCCCGTGCCGGCGCATGTACGGCAGCGCGGCCTTGCAGCACAGGTAGACCGAGGTCAGGTCGGCCTCCTGGACCTCGCGCCAGGCGTCCGGGCCGGTGGTCAGGATGGACCCGTCCGCCGGCGACGCGCCGCCCGCGTTGTTGAACGCGACGTCCACACCGCCGCAGGTCTCGTACGCCTCGTCGAACAGCGCCTCGACCATGGACGGGTCGGTGACGTCGGTGTGCACGAACAGTCCGCCGACCTCCTTGGCGGCGGCGCGTCCGGCCTGCTCGTCGAGGTCGGCGCAGACCACCTTCGCCCCCTCCGCGGCGAGCCGGCGGGCGGCGGCCAGGCCGATGCCGCTGCCGGCACCGGTGACCACGGCGGTCCGGCCGACCAGCCGGCGGCAGACCGCCTCGTCCCGCGCGGAGTGCTTCTCGCTCATCGGGCCGTCACTCCTCGTTCTGGGGGGCCGGGGCCTCACGTCCGTCGGCCATGCGTCACATCCGTCGTTCATGCTCACGTCCGTCGTTCATGCGTCACATCCGTTCGAAGGACCGGTAGCGCTCCCAGTCGGTGACCGAGCCGTCGTAGGCGGCCTGTTCGACCCGGGCCATGTTCAGGTAGTGGTCGACCACGTCGTCGCCGAAGGCCTCCCGGGCCAGTTCGCTCCCCGCCCACAACTCGGCGGCCTCGCGCAGCGATCCGGGCACCCGGGCGTACTCCTCGACCGCGTAGGCGTTGCCCAGGCAGGGCGCGGGCAGCTCCAGCTTGCGCTGCAGCCCGTACAGGCCGGCCGCGATCATCCCGGCGACGGCGAGGTACGGGTTGACGTCGCCGCCGGGCACCCGGTTCTCCAACCGCAGGCCGGAGCCGTGGCCGACCACCCGGTAGGCGCAGGTGCGGTTGTCGCGCCCCCAGGCGACGGCGGTCGGGGCGAAGGAGCCCGGGCGGTAGCGCTTGTAGGAGTTGATGTTCGGCGCGTAGAGCACGCTGAACTCGCGCAACACCTTCAGTTGGCCGGCCAGGAAGTGCCGCATGGTGTCGGTCATCCGGCCGTCCCGGTCGGCGAAGGCGGGGGCGCCGACGGCGTCGCGCAGCGAGAGGTGGATGTGGCAGCTGTTGCCCTCGCGCTCGTCGTACTTGGCCATGAAGGTGAGTGCGCAGCCGAGTTGGGCCGCGATCTCCTTGGCGCCGGTCTTGTAGACGCTGTGCTGGTCGCAGGCGGTGAGGGCGTCGCGGTAGCGGAAGGCGATCTCGTGCTGGCCGAGGTTGCACTCGCCCTTGGCGGACTCCACGACCAGGCCGGCGCCGGCCATCTCGTTGCGGATCCGGGAGAGCAGTGGCTCGACCCGGGCGGTGCCCAGCATCGAGTAGTCCACGTTGTAGAGGTTCGCCGGGGTCAGGCCGCGGTAGCCGCCGAGCCAGGCCTGCTCGTAGGTGTCGCGGAAGACCAGGAACTCCAGTTCGGTGCCGATGTCGGCGGCCAGGCCGTACTCGGCGAGCCGGGCGATCTGGCGGCGCAGCAGCTGGCGCGGGGCGGCGTCCACCGGGTGGCCGCCGTGCCGGGCGAGGTCCGCGGTGACCTGGGCGGTGCCGGGCTGCCAGGGGGTCAGCCGCAGGGTGCCCAGGTCGGGGCGCATCGCGAAATCGCCGTAGCCGGTGGCCCAGGAGGAGAAGGCGTAGCCGTCCACGGTGTTCAGGTCGACGTCGACGGCCAGCAGGTAGTCGCAGGCCTCGGCGCCGTGCTCGGCGACTTCGTCGAGGAAGAACCGGGCGGCGAAGCGCTTGCCCTGCAGGCGGCCCTGCATGTCGGTGAAGGCGAGCGCCACGGTGTGCACCTCGCCGGCGTCCACCAGGGTGCGCAGTTCGTCCAGGGTCAGCGGCGGCCGGGGCGACGACCCTGCGGCGGTGCTCCCGGGTGCGGCGTTCTCGGACTCGGTGTTCTCGGACATGGCGGGACCCCTCCTTCCTCGGTGTCCTCGAATTCCTCGGATTGCTCGGGTCGCTCAGGTCGCTCGGGCTGCCCGGATCCATCGATCACTCTTCGAGATCACGCGGTCACAGCGAACCGTACGGCCTGCGACTCGCGGGGCGGAAGAGGGCGGACGGGCGTGGCGCGCCGAGGCTCGTGGTTGACGGTGGATCAGAGGGTTCGGGAGGAGAATGCGCGCCATGGATCGCAGGCCTTTGATCGGCGTCAGCACCTACCTGGTCGACGCGAGCTGGAGCGACTGGCGGGGGCGCCGGGTGGCCCTCGTCCCGGAGCGGTACACCGCGTACGTCCAGGACTCCGGCGGGATCGCCGTCCTGCTGCCGCCGGACGCCCCGGAACGCGCCCCGGAGGTGCTGGCGCGGCTGGACGCGCTGGTCATCGTGGGCGGGCCGGACATCGACCCGGCGTACTACGGGGAGCCGGCCCACCCGGCGAGCGAGGTGGACTCGCCGGAGCGGGACGCCTGGGAGGTCGCGCTGCTGCGGGCCGCGCTGGCGGCCGGGATGCCACTGCTGGGCATCTGCCGCGGGATGCAGGTCCTGAACGTGGTGTGCGGCGGGACGCTGGTGCAGCACCTGCCGGACGTGCTGGCGGCGGACGTGCACGGCGGGTCGCCGGGGAAGTACGGCTCGCACCCGGTGCGGCCGGTGCCGGGGACGCTGCTGGGCGGGCTGCTGCCGGAGTGCGAGCTGGAGGTGCCGACCTTCCACCACCAGGCCGTCGACCGGGTCGGCGCGGGCCTGCGGGTGAGCGCCCACGCGCCGGACGGCACGGTGGAGGCGGTGGAGGGGCCGGGGTTCACGCTCGGCGTGCAGTGGCACCCGGAGCAGGGGGACGACCTGCGGCTGATGCGGGCCCTGGTCCGGGCGGCCACCGCCGCGGCCCTGGACGCGGTGGTCCCGGACGCCGCCGCCACGGACGCCGGGGTCCTCGACCCGGTCGCGCTGGGCTAGCTCAACTGGGCACGGAAGCAGGGGATTTCGGCTGGTCGCAGGGGTGCGGCCTGCACCGGGTGCGGCCACCCGAACGGCAACGACAACGGTCACCAGTACAGCCTTTGGATCTTTGTCGATTCTGCGGTTCACTTCGGTTGCAGGGCGGTCGCGCCGCGCCCCTGTTCCCATCCGTGCGCCCAGAGAGGACTTCCATGGCCGGGCACGAGCATTCGCGCGATGATCATGCGCATGACCACACGCAGTCGAACGGGCACGCGCACGGCGGCCACGGCCACGGCGGGCACTCGCACGGTGTCTCCGCCGACGCGGACCGCCGCTGGCTGCTCAGCGCCCTCGCCCTGATCCTCGTCTTCATGGCCGGCGAGGTCGTGGTCGGCTTCGCCGCCCAGTCCCTCGCGCTGATCTCCGACGCGGCGCACATGCTCACCGACGCCGCCTCGATCGTGCTGGCCCTGGTCGCGATGCGGCTCGCCGCCCGCCCGGCCCGCGGCGGCTACACCTACGGCCTCAAGCGCGCCGAGATCCTCTCCGCGCAGGCCAACGGGGTCACCCTGCTGGTGCTCTCGGCCTGGCTGGGCTACGAGGCCGTCACCCGGCTGATCCATCCGCCGGACGTCACCGGCTCGCTGGTGCTGGTCACCGCGCTGGTCGGGATCGTGGTCAACATCGCGGCCGCCTGGTGCATGTCCAAGGCCAACCGCAGCTCGCTGAACGTCGAGGGCGCCTTCCAGCACGTCCTGACCGACCTGTACGCGTTCATCGCCACCGCCGTCGCCGGTCTGATCGTGCTGCTCACCGGCTTCGGCCGGGCCGACGCGATCGCCTCGCTGATCGTGGTCGGGCTGATGCTCAAGGCGGGCATCGGGCTGGTCCGGGACTCCGGGCGGATCTTCCTGGAGGCCGCCCCGGCCGGGATCGACCCGGACGTGGTGGCCGACCGGATGGTCACCGAGCCGCTGGTCGAGGAGATCCACGACCTGCACATCTGGGAGATCACCTCGGGGCAGCCCGCGCTGTCCGCGCACATCCTGGTCACCCCCGGCGGCGACTGCCACGCCGTCCGGCGCCGGCTCCAGCGCCGGCTGGCCGACGAGTACGCCATCACCCACAGCACCCTGCAGGTCGACCACGTCGGCGAGGACGAGGCGGGCGCGCTGCTGCAGATCGTCGCCCCCGGCGACACCGCCGCCGAGCACTGCGCCGACGCCCACGGCCCGGTCCACCGCGCCGGACCGCACGAGCACTGAGAAGCGTCCGCCCGTCGGTGCGGTACGGCATGATCTGTGACGTGACCGCACCGCGACTGATGCTGCTCGACTCCGCCAGCCTGTACTTCCGGGCCTACTTCGGCGTACCGGACACCCTGCGCTCGCCGCAGGGCGAGCCGGTCAACGCCGTCCGCGGCCTGCTGGACTTCATCGCCCGGCTGGTCCACGACCACCGCCCCGACCGGCTGGTCGCCTGCATGGACGCCGACTGGCGCCCGCAGTGGCGGGTGGACCTCATCCCCTCGTACAAGACCCACCGGGTCGCCGAGGCCGCCGCGGACGGCGAGGAGGAGGTGCCCGACACCCTGGCCCCGCAGGTCCCGGTGATCGAGCAGGTGCTGGACGCGCTCGGCATCGCCCGGGTCGGCTCCCCCGGCTACGAGGCGGACGACGTGATCGGCACCCTCACCGCCCGCGCCGAGGGGCCGGTGCAGATCGTCACCGGCGACCGCGACCTCTTCCAGCTGGTGGACGACGCCCGCGGGATCACCGTGCTCTACCCGGTCAAGGGCATGGGCAACCTGCAGGTCACCGACGACGCGCTGCTGCTGGAGAAGTACGGCGTGCGCGGCGCCCAGTACGCCGACATGGCCGCCCTGCGCGGGGACCCGTCGGACGGCCTGCCCGGGGTCAAGGGCATCGGCGAGAAGACCGCCGCCCAGCTGATCAACGAGTACGGGGACCTCCCGGCCATCCGCGCCGCCGCGCTCGACCTGGGCTCCGGGCTCACGCCGGCCCGCCGCCGCAACCTCGTCGAGGGCGCCGCCTACCTCGACGTCGCCCCCACCGTCGTCCGCGTCGCCACCGACGCCCCCCTCCCCGCCTTCGACCCCGACCTCCCCCGCGAACCCCTCGACCCGATGACCCTCGAGGAACTCTCCACCCGCTGGGGCCTCGGCACCTCCCTGGACCGCGTCCTGGAGGCCCTGGCCACCCGCTGAGCCCCGCAGCCCATGGAGCGTCGTGGCCGCCAAGGTCATCGCCGTGGCGTGTGGAACACCCGGGAAGTCGACCGGCCCGACGTCCTACGCGACCTCGCACACTCGCGTTGCCGAAGCGGCGACCCAGAGGAATCCCCTGTGGAACCTCCGGAGGCCCTGAAGCGCTTGTCTCCTGTCACGGCGCGCGGATCTTCGCCGGCTCGACAGCGAGGACCGAGGCGCCTTCGTGTGCGCGGGACGTCGGCGCGGTCGCCTTCCTGCGCGGCACTGTCGCCGCTTCGGTCTGAGCCGAGGCGGGGGCGGGGGTGGGAGGCGGAGGGGCCCCGGTCGTTCGTGGAGGTGAACGGGCGGGGCCCCTCGGGGTGGTTCGGCTAGCCCACGGAGGAGTAGGCGATGATGCCGCGGCGGAGGCCGTCGATGGCCTTGCGGGCGGTCCGGCGGAGTTCGGCGTCCTCGCCGGCGGCGTCCTGGATCTGGCCGAGGACGTCGATCAGCTGCTTGGTCCAGCGGACGAAGTCGCCGGCCGGCATCTCGGCGTCGCGCAGGACCTGGTCCAGGCTGTGGCCGAGCGCCCAGCGGTAGGCGGCCCAGGCGAAGCCCAGGTCGGGCTCGCGCTGGCCGACGCCCTCGGCGGTGTTGATCCGGTGCTGCTCCTCCAGGGCGTCCAGGTGGCCCCAGATCCGGACCATCTTGCCGAGCGCATCCTTGGCCGCGCCCTCCGGCACCCGGGGGGCGCCGGCGTCGTCGGACTGGCGGGCCTCGTAGACCAACGCCGAGGCGCAGGCGGCGAGTTCGGCGGCGGCCAGGCCGCTCCAGACGCCCTCGCGGATGCACTCGGAGGCGAGCAGGTCGAGTTCGCCGTAGAGCCGGCCGAGCCGGCGGCCGTCGTCGGTGACGGTGTCGCCGCTCAGGTAGCCGAGGTCGGTGAGCAGGGCGCAGACCCGGTCGAAGGTGCGGGCGATGGTGTGGGTGCGCGAGCGCATCCGGCGTTCCAGCAGCTCGGTGTCCCGGTGCAGCCGGTGGTAGCGCTCGGCCCAGCGGGCGTGGTCCTCGCGGTCGGAGCAGCCGTGGCAGGGGTGCTGGCGCAGCTCCGTCCGCAGCCGGGTGATCTCCGGGTCGTCGGCGGCGGCCGCGCGGCCGCGGCGGAACCGCTCGGGCTCCAGGTGGCCGGCCTTGGTGCGCAGCGCGGAGGCGAGGTCCCGGCGGGACTGCGGGCTGCGCGGGTTGAAGGACTTGGGGATGCGGACGCGCTCGATCGCGGCGACCGGGTGCGGGAAGTCGATCATCGCGAGCCGCTTGACCTGGCGCTCGGCGGTGAGCACCACCGGGCGCGGGCCGTCCTGGTAGTCGGGGTGGCGCCGGTCGCCCCGGCCGGAGCGGTCGACCGGGGGCAGGCCCGGGTCGAGGACCAGGGCGAGGCCGGCGAACTTGCCGGTGGGGACGTGGATGACGTCGCCCGGCTTGAGCTGCTCGATGGACTCGACGGCGGCCGAGCGGCGCTGGCTGCTGCCCTCGCGGGCCAGCTCGTTCTCGCGGTCCTTGAGCCGGCGGCGCAGCGCCATGTACGCGTCGAAGTCGCCGAGGTGGCAGGTCATCGACTCGCGGTAGCCCTCCAGCCCCTCCTCGTTGCGCTGCACCTGGCGGGCGATGCCGACCACCGAGCGGTCCGCCTGGAACTGGGCGAAGGAGGTCTCCAGCAGCTCGCGCGAGCGGTGCCGACCGAACTGGGAGACCAGGTTGACGGCCATGTTGTAGGAGGGCCGGAACGAGGACTTCAGCGGGTAGGTGCGGGTGCCGGCCAGGCCGGCCAGTGCCTCCGGGTCGAGGCCGCGCTGCCAGAGCACCACGGCGTGGCCCTCGACGTCGATGCCGCGCCGCCCGGCCCGGCCGGTGAGCTGGGTGTACTCGCCGGGGGTGATGTCGGCGTGGGTCTCGCCGTTCCACTTGACCAGCTTCTCCATGACCACCGAGCGGGCGGGCATGTTGATGCCCAGCGCCAGGGTCTCGGTCGCGAAGACGGCCTTGACCAGGCCCTTCACGAAGAGCTCCTCGACGACCTCCTTGAACCGCGGCAGCATCCCGGCGTGGTGGGCGGCGATGCCGCGCTCCAGCCCGTCCAGCCACTCGAAGTAGCCGAGGACGTGCAGGTCCTCGTCGGGGATGTCGGCGCAGCGCTCCTCGACGATCGACCGGACCAGGGCGCGGTCGGCGTCCTTGTTGAGCCGCAGCCCCGAGCTGAGGCACTGCTGGACGGCGGCCTCGCAGCCGGCCCGGCTGAAGATGAAGGTGATCGCGGGCAGCAGGCCCTCGGCATCGAGCCGGTCGATGACGTCCACCCGGCCCGGCGTCCAGACCCGGCCGGGACGGCCGTTGGGCATCGAGCGGCCCCGGCCGCGGCCGAAGCGGTCGCGGGGGTTGCGGTCGAGCTCGGAGCGGGCGAGCCGGACCAGCTCGGGGTTGACGGCCTTGCCGGGGTTCTTCAGGTTGTTCTTGGGGCGGCCGTCCCGGTCCGGGTCGGCGAACAGGTCGTACATCCGGTTTCCGGCCATCACGTGCTGCCACAGCGGCACCGGGCGGGTCTCGGAGACGATCACCTTGGTGCCGCCGCGCACGGTGTCCAGCCAGTCGCCGAACTCCTCGGCGTTGGAGACGGTCGCGGAGAGCGAGACGAGGGTGACCGACTCGGGGAGGTGGATGATGACCTCCTCCCAGACGGCGCCGCGGAAGCGGTCGGCGAGGTAGTGCACCTCGTCCATCACGACGTAGCCGAGGCCGTCGAGGGTGCTGGAGCCCGCGTAGAGCATGTTGCGCAGCACCTCGGTGGTCATCACCACCACGGGGGCGTCGCCGTTGACGGTGTTGTCGCCGGTGAGCAGGCCGACCTTGGCGGCGCCGTAGCGCTTGACCAGGTCCCCGTACTTCTGGTTGGACAGCGCCTTGATCGGGGTGGTGTAGAAGCACTTGCGCCCGGCGGCCAGGGCCAGGTGCACGGCGAACTCGCCGACGATGGTCTTCCCCGAGCCGGTCGGGGCGGCGACCAGGACGCCCGAGCCGGCCTCCAGCGTCTCGCAGGCCTCCAGCTGGAAGTCGTCCAGCGGGAAGTCGTACAGCTGCTGGAAGCCGTACAGGGCGGTGGCCTGCTCCTTGGCCCGGCGGCGGCTGGCCGCGTACGCCTCGGCGGGGCTGAGCTCCCGGTCGTCCTGGGGCTCTGGATCAGGGGTGTTCATCGCCGTCCGGGTGTGGTTGGTGTGATCTCGCATCTCAGCGAGAGGTTACCCGGGAGGACCGACATCGATAGCACCGTTTTTCCGGGGTGCGGTCGACCGCCGGATCGACGCCGGGTCGACCCGGGATCGGTCGGACGACCGGCCGCCGGACCGGTCGCCGGATCGGTCGGCTGATCGGTCGGTTGATCGGTCGCACAATCATCACGGGATCAGTTCTCTCTCAGATCCATAGTTGCAAATGTCTTCAAGTGATCACAGACCAGTCGGATTCGAACGACTTCGTTCATCGCCGGTGAACCTCCGCCCAAGCTCCGTACCTTCGAGGTCACAACCACCAACCACGGGAGGACAGCCACGATGGCGAACCTGGAGACGTCCCTCAAAGAAGCCATGTCGATCGACGGCGCGATCGGCGTCGCCCTGGTCGACTACGGCAGCGGCATGGCGCTCGGCAGCCTCGGCGACGGCGGCGAACTGGACCTCAACGTCGCCTCTGCCGGGAACACCGACGTGGTCCGCGCGAAGATGCGGGCGATGGAGATGCTCAACCTGCACGACAACGAGATCGAGGACATCCTGATCAGCCTGACCAACCAGTACCACATGGTCCGGCCGATCACGACGCCCTCCGGGCGCGGACTGTTCCTCTTCCTGGCGCTCAACCGCAGCCGCTCCAACCTCGCGATGGCCCGCCACAAGCTCAAGCGGATCGAGATGTCACTGGAGATCTGAACCCGGGACGGACACCAGGAAGGGGGGCCTCGTGACGGTGGCGCTCTACCAGGCCAAGGCCGAGTTCTTCCGGATGCTCGGCCATCCCGTCCGGATCCGGGTGCTGGAACTGCTCCAGGCCGGGCCGACGCCCGTCCGCTGTCTGCTCACCGAGCTGGAGATCGAGCCCTCCAGCCTGTCGCAGCAGCTCGCGGTGCTGCGCCGGTCCGGCATCGTCACCGCCACCCGGGACGGCAGCACGGTGGTCTACGCACTGGCCGGCGGTGACGTCGCCGACCTGCTGCGGGCGGCCCGGCGGATCCTCACCGGGCTGCTCGCGGACCGGAACCTGCTGCTCGCGGAACTGCGGGCGGACCCGGACCAGGAACCGGAAGCGGGACCGGAGCCGGAGCACAGCCAGGAGCCGGAGCCGGTTCAGGAGCCGATCCAGGCCCCTGGGCCGGACCGGCCCGCGCCGGGCCCGGAGCAGGACCGGCCGGCCCCCGGAGCGGAACCGGCCGACCCCCGGACCGGACCGGCTAGCCCTTGAGCACCTCGGCCAGCCCGTCCGCCAGCCGCTCGTACTCCGCCGGCCGGTTGTACAGCTGGGCACTGATCCGCAGCACCCCGCCGCCGGCCCAGGGGCGGGCGGCGATCCGGGTGCGCAGCCGCCGCCACACCTCGGCCACCAGCGCCCGGGCCTGCGCTTCGGTCTCGCCGTGGCCGGCCGGCAGCCGGACGGAACGCATCCACACCCCCGGCGTCGAGGGCAGCGGCGCCAGCCCCGCGCGCTCGGCCAGCGCCCGCCGACCGTACGCGGCGAGCGCGGTGTTGTGCGCGGCCACCGCCGCCGGGCCGAGCGCGCGGAGCAGCTCGAAGCCGGCCGGGGCGGCCAGCCAGGGCGTGTAGTCGCAGGTGCCGCGCCACTCGACGTTGCCCGGGAAACCCTTGTCGTGCTCCCAGGACAGCGCCAGCGGGCGCACCCGGCCGGTCCACTCGGGGCGGACGGAGAGCACGCCGGTGGCGCGCGGGGCGAAGGCCCACTTGTGCAGGTTGCCGAACCAGAAGTCCGCGTTCGGGTCGACCGGGGCGGGCAGCATGCCGGGCGCGTGGGCGCCGTCGACGACGGTGGTCACGCCGCGTCCGCGCAGTTCGGCGAGCAGGGCCGGACCGGCCACCAGGCGGGCGGTGGGCGAGGTGAGCTGGTCCAGGACGGCGACGGTGGTGCGCGCGTCCACGGCGGCGAGCACGGCCTCCCGGACGGCCTCCTCGTCCGGGGCGTCCAGCGGGACGCGGGCCACCACCACCTCGGCCCCGGTCTCGGCGGCCTTGCGGGCGACGGCCTGGGTCACCGCGCCGTAGCCGTGGTCGGTGACCAGGATCCGGTCGCCGGGGGCGAGCGGCAGGCTGTCCAGGGCGATCGCGACCGCCTCGGTGACGTTGGCGACGAGGGCGAGGCGGTCCGGATCGGTACCCAGGTCGGCGGCGAGCAGGGTCCGGGCGGCGGCGATCCGGGCCGGGAGGTCGGCGAAGAAGCCGTCCGGGTCGAGCTCGTGCTCGGTCCGCAGTCGCTCCTGCGCCCGCTGCACCGGGACGGGCACGGCGCCGAACGACCCGTGGTTCAGGTGCGCCGCGTCGGCCGACACGCTGAACAGGCCCTCGGCGGCGAGCAGCGGAGCCGGGGGCTCGGCGGGCGCAGCCGGGGGTTCGGCGGGCAGCGGGGCCGGGGGCTCGGCGGCCGACAGGTCCTCGATCACGGTTTCCTCCGCTCGTACGGCACACATCAAGCGATGTGTGACATTTCACATGGCAGACTACTGGTCGGGGCGCGCACCGCGCGACCACGATCGGGCCGTGACCATCACCGACGCCTTCCTTGCCCTCAGCGCCCGAACCGGCCGGTTCGGCCACGGCGCGCCGCGCGCGTACACCCTCGCCGAGGACGGTACCCGGCTGCTGCTGCTCCGCTCGACCGGCCCCGAGGACCCGGTCGACCGCCTCCACCTCCTCGACATCCCCACCGGCGAGGAACGACCGGTCGCCGATCCGGCCGCGCTGCTGCCCGGCCGCACCGGCCGCCGTGACGACCTGCCCGCCGTCGAGCGCCGCCTGCGCGAGCGCACCCGGCTGGTCGCCGCCGGCATCGGCACCTACGCGGCCACCGCCGACCTCGCGATCGCCGTCTTCACCCTCGACGGCCGGCTGTTCCGCACCGACACCGCCGCCGGCACCAGCGACGAACTCCCGGTCGCCGGGCCCGCGTTCGACCCCCGCCCGGACACCACCGGCCAGCGCGTCGCCTACGTCGCCGACGACGCCCTGTACGTCACCCCCGGCCTCGAACCGCTCTCCCCCGCCGACGGCGCCCGCTGGGGCGTCGCCGAGTTCGCCGCCGCCGAGGAGCTCGGCCGCACCCGGGGCCACTGGTGGCGCCCGGACGGCGGCGCGCTGCTGGCCGCCCGGGTGGACGAATCCGCCCTCCCCCGGCGCCACTTCGCCGACCCGGCCCGCCCCGCCGAGGCGCCCGAGGATTTCGCCTACCCGCAGGCCGGCGGCCCCAACGCGGACGTCCAGCTCTGGGTCCTCGGCCTCGACGGCAGCCGGATCCAATTGCGCTGGGACGCCGACGAGTTCCCGTACCTCTGCGCCGCCACCTGGGCCTCCGACCACGAGGTGCTGCTCACCGTCGCCGACCGGCCGCAGCAGAACGTGCTGCTGCTCGGCGCCGACCCGGCGACCGGCGTGACCCGCGAACTCTCCCGCACCACCGACGAGTTCTGGGTGGACGAGCTGCCCGGCACCCCCGACCGGCTGCCCGACGGCCGACTGCTCACCGTCCACGACACGCCGCAGGCCCGCGGCCTCGCCCTGGACGGCAAGCCGCTGGACACCACCGGGCTGCAGATCCGCCGGGTGGTCGGGCGGCTGCACGGCCGACTGCTCTGCGAGACCGGCCAGGGCGACCCCGCCGACCAGTACGTCCACCTGATCGACCCGGACGGCGGCGCACCCGAACTCCTCACCACCGGCCCCGGCGTGCACTCCGCCCTCGCCGCCGCCGACACCCTGCTGCTCACCTCGGCCTCCGCCGACGGGGTCCTCCGCCGCGTCCTGCGCGCCGGCCGTGAGCTGCCGCTCACCGACCTCGGCGCCGAACTGCCGTACCGGGTCAGCCCGTTGCTCGCCCGGGTGACCGACCGCGGTCTGCCGACCGCGCTGGTGTACCCGCGCGACCACGTCCCCGGCCGCCGGCTGCCCGTCCTGCTGGACGTCTACGGCGGGCCCGGCCACCAGGCCGTGGCCGCCGAACCGCGCCGCTGGCAGCTCCGCCAGTGGTGGGCCGACCAGGGCTTCGCCGTGGTCACCACCGACAACCGCGGCACCCCGTTCGTCTCCCCGGACTTCAGCCGGGCGATCTTCCGCCGCTTCTCCCGGGCAGCCCTGGACGACCAGGTCGACGCCCTGCACGCGCTCGCCGCGCACCACCCGGACCTCGACCTCGGCCGGGTCGGCGTGCGCGGCTGGTCGTACGGCGGCTACTTCGCCGCGCTCGCCGTGCTGCGCCGCCCGGACGTCTTCCACGCCGCCTGCGCGGGCGCCCCGCCCACCGACTTCCGCCAGTACGACACCGCGTACACCGAGCGCTACCTGGGCCTGCCGCAGGACAACCCCGAGGGCTACGCCGGCGACTGCCTGCTCACCGACGCGCCCGGCCTGACCAGGCCGCTGCTGCTGATCCACGGCCTGGCCGACGACAACGTCCACCCCTCGCACACCCTGCTGCTCTCCCAGGCACTCACCGAGGCCGGCCGCCCGCACGCGGTGCTCCCGCTGCCGGGCGTCACCCACATGACCCCGGACGGGATGAACGAGCGGCTGAGCCTGGCCGAACTCGCCTTCCTGAAGGACTCCCTGGGCTGATCCGCCGCGCCGGGACCCTCACGCCGACTGATCCGTCGCGCCGGGATCCTCCCACCGGGCCGCTCCGTCGCGCCACCCGGGCGGATCCGTTGCGCCGCCCGGGCCGGACTGCGACACTCCGCGTGATCGCCACCCGGCCCGGGCGGCGCGGTCGAACGGGGAGAGCGCGGATGAGGATCGACAGACCCGGCCCGGTCGGACAGCGGCAGTGGACCCCGCTGACCGCCGGCAACGCCGGCCTCGCCTTCGGGCTGGAGCTGGCCATGCTGGCGGCCCTCGGCTACTGGGGCTTCAAGACCGGTTCCGGCCCGGGCACCCGGCTGCTGCTGGGGCTCGGCGCACCGGCCCTGGCGGCCGCCGTCTGGGGCCTGTTCCTGGCCGCGGGCGGGCCGGCCTTCCGGCTGCCGCTCGCCGCGGAGATCGTGCTCAAGCTGCTGACGCTCGGCACGGCCGCGCTCGCCCTGCACGCCACCGGGCGGACCACGCTCGCGGTGGTGTACGGCGTGCTGGTGGTGGTCAGCGTGGCCGTCGAGTACACCACCCGCTGACGACACGTCCGACCAGCGGCAGGACCGCTGACGAAACGACACGAGGCCACGCCGACAGGGGCGTCGCACCTCCGGGTGCGGCGCCCTTCCGCTTGCCCCGGACACCTTCCATGTGACCCGTGACATGTGAAATATTACCTGCGCTTCACCGACCGATGACCCGAAACACCCCCATCCCCCGGAAAGGACCGGTCAGTTGCGCAGACTGTCCGCGGCCCTCGCAGCCGCGCTCACCACGAGCGCGATAGCGGCCACCCTGCTGGGCACTCCCGCCCAGGCCGCTCCCCCCGCACCGCTCGCCGTCACCGCCGCCGCGGCCGCCGACGCCGCCCCACAGGGCGCCGAGGCCCCGCCCGCACCGCTCGTCCCGCAGGAGCGCGAGCGCCAGGCGCTCCGCAGCAAGGCCCTGGAACAGCTCAACAAGGGCGCCGTCGCCAAGAGCGCCGACAAGCGGGCCCCGGCGAAGGTGAGGATCGGCGACGACTACGTCCAACTGGCGCACCAGCGCACGGACAAGGTCTTCGTGATCCTCGCCCAGTTCGGCGACCAGGTGGACGACTCCACCCAGTGGAACGGCCAGGCCCGCTACGGCGGCACCCCCGGCCCGCGCCACAACCGGATCCCCAAGCCCGGCACGGACGACAACCACACGCTGTGGGCACCGGACTTCGACCGCGCGTACTACCAGAAGATGTTCTTCGACGACGCGCCCGGCGCCGTGTCGATGCGCAACTACTACCGCACCCAGTCCTCCGGCCGGTACGACGTCGAGGGCACCGTCAGCGACTGGGTCACCGTCCCCTACAACGAGGCCCGCTACGGCAGCAACAAGGGCCCGCAGGGCTCCGGCGCCTGGACCCAGGCCCAGGAGTTCGTCCGGGACGCCGTCAAGGCCTGGTACGACGGCGAGGTCGCCAAGGGCCGCTCCACCGCCGACATCAAGGCGCAGCTCGCCCAGTACGACGTCTACGACCGCTACGACCACGACAAGGACGGCCGGTTCGACCAACCCGACGGCTACCTGGACAACGTCATCGTGGTCCACGCCGGCGTGGACGAGACCTGGGGCGGCGGCGCCCAGGGCGCCGACGCGCTGTGGGCGCACCGCAGTTGGGCCTTCCCGGACGCGACCGGCCAGACCGGCCCGGCCGGCGACAGGATCGGCGGCGCGCCCGTCGGCGACACCGGCCTCTACGTCTACGACTACGTCCAGGCGGGCGAGAACAGCGGCGTCGGCCTGTTCGCCCACGAGTACGGCCACAACCTCGGCCTGCCCGACCTCTACCCGACCAACGGCGGCGACAACAGCGTCAACTTCTGGTCGCTGATGTCCTCCGGCTCGTACCTGGGCAAGGGCCCCAACACCACCGGCGGCTACCCGGGTGACCTCGACGCCTGGAGCAAGCTGCAGTTCGGCTGGCTCAACTACGACGAGGCGCAGGCCGCGACCCGTTCCAGCCACGCCCTCGGCGTGAGCAGCTACAACACCGACCAGGCGCAGGCCGTCCTCGTGCACCTGCCCGACGGCACCACCAGCACCGACCTCGCCGACCCGTACGAGGGCGGCAAGCAGTGGTGGAGCGACACCGGCGACAACCTCGACAACTCCCTCGCCCGGGACGTCGACCTGCGCACCGCCGCCGGACCGGCCGCGTTGGACGCCGCGGTCTGGTACGACGTCGAGCAGGACTACGACTTCCTGACCGTCGAGGCCTCCACCGACCAGGGCAAGCACTGGACCGCCCTCGGTGGCACCGTGGACGGCGCGCCGATCGGCACCACCAGCGCCAACACCCCCGGTCTGAGCGGCACTTCCGGTGCGTACCGGAAGCTGCACATCCCGCTGGACGGCTACCTCGGGCAGCAGGTCCGGCTGCGCTTCCACGTCACCTCGGACAGCAACACCCACGGCAAGGGCGTCCTGGTGGACGCCGTGCGGGCCACCGCCGGGGGCACCGAGCTGTTCGCCGACGGCGCGGAGAACGGGGCCGGCGGCTGGACGGCCAACGGCTTCACGGTCGTCACCGGCCGCACCGCCGTCAAGCAGCACCCGCGCGCCTACCTCGCCGAGAACCGCCGCTACACCGGCTACGGGGCGTTCCTGAGGACCGGGCCGTACAACTTCGGCTACGGCGGCGTCCCGGGCAAGGCCAACGTGGTCGACAACTACCCGTACCAGGAGGGCGTCCTGCTCTGGCTGTGGGACACCTCCTACGGCGACAACAACACCAAGGACCACCCCGGCGGCGGGCTGATCCTGCCGATCGACGCCCACCCGGCGCCGATCCGCTTCGCCGACGGCACGCTGGTCAACGGGCGGGCGCAGACCTTCGACGCCACCTTCTCGCTCAAGCCGACCACGCCGTTCACCCTGCACAAGGGCGGGGTCGCGGTGCGGATCCCGGCCGAGCCGGCCGTGCCGGTGTTCAACGACCACACCGGGGTGTACGCCGACCCGGCCACGCCGCAGCTGACGGTGAAGGTGCCGGACACCAACACCAGGATCGAGGTCGTCCGGGAGTCCCAGGGCGGGCGGATCACCACCGTCCGGGTCGGCCCGGCCTCCTGACCCGCACGCGCACGCGGGCACGGCCCGGCGCGTGCCGGGCCGAGCCCGTGTGGGCCGCGCGGGCACGGGGCCGCGCGGGCACGGGTGCGCTCACCGCCCGAGACGGCGGGCGGTGAGCGCGGCCGTGGCCACGCCGAACACGGTGATCGCGGCGATGCCGAAGGTCATGTACCGGGCCGCGTCGACCGGGCTGTCCCCGCCCAGGTTGACCAGGGTGCCGGCCAGCGCCGAGGTCACCGAGAAGGCGATCAGCTGGGTGGTGTTGATCGCCGCGGCGGCCTTGCCGCCCTCGGCCGGGTCGCCGCTGCTGCGCATCGCCGCCACGCTCAGGTGCGGGAACGCCAGCCCGATCCCGGTGCCGGCGACGAACAGCGCCACCGCCCACAGCACCACCCGCGGCCCGGAGGCGTGGTCGGTCTGCAGCAGCCCGTAGGCCAGCAGGCCGCCCAACAGCACCAGCGGGGCGGTGCGGATCGCCCGGGCCCGGCCGTGCGCCGACTCGATGCCGACGCTGAACAGCTGGGCGGTGGTCCAGCCCGCCGACACGGCGGCGCCGAGGAACCCGGCCACCAGTGGACCGAGGCCGCCCAGCTGCTGGCCGAACAGCGGGATGAAGTTCTCCCCGACCACGCCCGCGCACAGCACCGCGACGGTCAGGTAGAGCCACTTCAGCGGGCTGTCGGCCCGGTAGGTCGGCCCGGGCAGGACGGTCGCCGCGCCGCCGCGCCGCTCGGCCGCCAGGAAGCCCACCAGCAGCGCCAGGCCCGCGCCGATGCACAGCGCCGTCGCCCAGCCGCCCGGGACGGTCGAACTGACGCTGAACGCGGCCGCCGCCAGGGTGAGCAGCAGCAGCGAGGGCAGCGGCACCGGGCCGCCCGCCCGGCCCGCACCGGAGCGCCCGGGCAGCACCCGGCGGGCCGGCACGGCCAGGACCAGCGCGGCGACCAGCAGCAGGACGTACGCCCCGCGCCAGGCCCCGAGCTGGGCGAAGAGCCCGCCCAGCGACGGCCCGACCAGGGTGCCGACGCCCCACATCGCGGAGACCAGCCCGGCCGCCCGGGTCCACAGCCGCTCCGGCAGCGCGCTGCGGATCACGGCGTAGCCGAGCCCGGCGACCAGCCCGCCGCCGAGGCCCTGCACCACCCGGCCGAGGATCAGCGCCGTCATCGACGGGCTGAGCGCGTTGAGCACCGCGCCCGCGCCGAACACCAGGAAGCCGAGGACGTAGGCCCGGGCGGCGCCCAGCCGGTCCAGCAGCCGGCTGACCAGCATCGAGGCGATCACGGCGGCCGTCAGGAAGCCGGTGGCCACCCACGCGTAGTAACGGTCGCCGCCGATGTCGGCCACGATCGAGGGCATCAGCGCCGCGGTGAGGTAGAGGTTCATCGCGTACAGCGCGACACCGCCCGCCAGGATCGAGGCGACCGCGGCGTACCGGCGGGAGAAGAGTTCGCGCCATCCGCCGCCGGCTCCCCCGGACGGCGACTCCGCTGGGTAACTGCCCAGCCGAGCACGGGTCGTGTCGGTCTTCGCGGCAACTGATCCGGTCATGTCGAGTACCGTAGGACTTCAACAGAACTTGAAGTCAAGGAGCCGCCATGACCACCGCACCGGTCGATCTGCTGAGCGTCGGCGAAGTCGCCCGGCGGGCCGGGATCGCCACCTCGGCGGTGCGCTTCTACGAGGACCAGGGGCTGATCTCCTCCGAGCGGTCGGCCGGCAACCAGCGCCGCTACCGGCGGCACGTGCTGCGCCGGATCTCGCTCATCCTGGTCGCCAAACGGCTCGGCATCCCGCTCAGCGAGGTCGCCGAGGTCTTCACCGGC
Organism: Kitasatospora sp. NPDC086791; assembly: GCF_040685975.1. NCBI lineage: Bacteria > Bacillati > Actinomycetota > Actinomycetes > Kitasatosporales > Streptomycetaceae > Kitasatospora > Kitasatospora sp. NPDC086791. The sequence goes on from NZ_JBFBOC010000016.1 coordinate 73,284, forward strand.
CTCCCGGCGGACCGGATGCCCGGCAAGCACGACTGGGAGCGCATCTCCCGGCGCTGGACCGAGCAGCTGCGCGCCCGCCGGCTGGAACTGGAGCGACTGGAGGACGAGCTGACCGGCTGCATCGGCTGCGGCTGCGTGTCGCTGCGCCGCTGCCGGGTGCTCAACCCCGGCGACGAACTCGCCGCCGAGGGGCCCGGCCCGCGTCTACTGCTGCCGGAGGACTGAGCCGGGCGGCGCGGGCACGAGTGGCGCGGGCACGGGCGGAACCGGCGTTGCCCGCACCGGCACGCATGGCGCCGGCACGGGTGGAACCCGGTCGGGCGCGGCCCTCGAAGGGTTCCCCGCCGCGCCCGACCGGGGGTTTCGGTGCCCGGCTCACGCCTCCGGGAAGTGGCAGGCCGCCTGCCGCCCGCCCGGGCCGGCGATCCGCAGCAGCGGCCGTTCCGTCCGGCACAGGTCCTGCGCCTTCGGGCAGCGCGGGTGGAAGGAGCACCCGGGCGGCGGGTCGGCCGGGCTCGGCGGGTCACCGAGGAGGACGATCCGCTCCCGGGTGCGTTCCGCCTCCGGGTCCGGCAGCGGCACGGCCGACAGCAGCGCCCTGGTGTACGGGTGCGCGGGGCTGCCGTACACCTCGGCCTTGTCGCCGATCTCCACGATCCGGCCCAGGTACATCACCGCGACCCGGTCGCAGACCCGCTTGACCACCGAGAGGTCGTGCGCGATGAACACGTACGCCAGCCCGAGTTCCTGCTGGAGCCGCTCCATCAGGTTGACCACCTGGGCCTGGATGGACACGTCCAGCGCCGAGACCGGCTCGTCGGCGATCACCAGCCGCGGCGAGGTGGCCAGCGAGCGGGCGATGCCGATGCGCTGCGCCTGGCCGCCGGAGAACTCGTGCGGGTAGCGGTCCAGGTGCTCGGGGATCAGCCCGACCAGCTCCATCAGTTCGGCGGCCCGCTGGCGCGCGGCCGCCGCGCTCCCGCCCTGGACCAGCAACGGCTCGGAGATGATCCGGGACACCGTCTGCCGGGGGTTGAGCGAGGAGTACGGGTCCTGGAAGACCATCTGCAGGTCCCGCCGGTGCGGGCGCAGCCGGGCCTGGGAGAGCCCGCCGATCTCGGTGCCGTCGAAGGTGACGGTGCCCGAGGTCGGGTCCAGCAGCCGGACGATCATCCGGCCGGTGGTGGACTTGCCGCAGCCGGACTCGCCGACCAGGCCGAGCGTCTCCCCCGCGCCGACGTCGAAGCTGACGCCGTCGACGGCCCGGATCGGCGCGCCCGGCCGCCCGGTGCGGCTGCGCCGACCGGCAAAGGTCTTCACCAACTCCCTTACAGACAACAGTGGTTCGGTCATCACAGCACCCCTTCCGGCACCAGCGGCAGGTGGCAGGCGGCCTGGTGGCCGGGGGCGAGCGGGCCGAGCAGGGGGCGCTCGGCCAGGCAGCGGGCGTGTTCCTCGGCGGACGCGGCGGCGGTGCGGGCGCAGCGCGGGGCGAAGGAGCAGCCGGGGACGGGGGCGATCAGCGACGGCGGGCTGCCGGGGATGGCCCGCAGCGGGGCGTCGTCGGTGTCGTCCAGCCGCGGCAGCGAGTCCAGCAGGCCGCGGGTGTACGGGTGCGCGGGCTGCGCGAACAGCCCCGTCACCGGGGCCTGTTCGGCGGCCCGGCCGCCGTACATGACCAGCACCTCGTGGGCGACCCGGGCGACCACGCCGAGGTCGTGGGTGATCATCACGACGCCGAGGCCGCGCTCCTGCTGGATCCGGGCGATCAGGTCGAGGATCTGCGCCTGGACGGTGACGTCGAGCGCCGTGGTGGGCTCGTCGGCGATCAGCAGGTCGGGCTCGCAGGCCAGCGCCATGGCGATCATGACGCGCTGGCGCATGCCGCCGGAGAACTGGTGCGGGTACTCGTCGACCCGGCGGGCCGGTTCGGGGATGCCGACCTCGGCCAGCATCTCCACCGCGCGGGCCCGGCCGGCCTTCCGATCGGCCTTGAAGTGCACCCGGTAGTGCTCGGCGATCTGTTCGCCGACGGTGTAGAAGGGGTGCAGGCTGGACAGCGGGTCCTGGAAGATCATCGCGACCCGGCGGCCCCGGACGGCGCCCAGCTCCTTCTCCCCGAGCCCGTTCAGCTCCTGCCCGTGCAGCCGGATCGAGCCGGTGACGGCGGCGCCGCGGTGCAGGCCCATGACGGCGAGCGAGGTGACGGACTTGCCGCTGCCGGACTCGCCGACCAGGCCGAGCGTGCGCCCGGCCTCGACGGCGAAGGAGATGCCGTCCACGGCCCGGACCGTACCGCGCGGGGTGTCGAACGCGACCTTGAGGTCCTCGACCTCCAGCAAGCCGGCCATCAGTACCTCACTCTCGGGTCGACGAACGCGTAGAGCAGGTCGACCAGCAGGTTCGCCGCGACGATGAAGAAGGCCGCGAGCAGGGTGACGCCGAGGATGACGGGCTGGTCGGAGCGGCCCAGGCCGTCGTAGAACAGCCGGCCGACCCCGGGCAGTCCGAAGATGGACTCGGTGATGACGGCTCCGGCGAGCAGGCCGCCGAGGTCCATGCCGAAGATGGTGAGGATCGGCGTCATCCCGGCGCGCAGCCCGTGCTTGACCGTGACCGTCCGGGCCGGCAGGCCCTTGGCCCGGGCGGTGCGGATGTACGGCTCGGCCATCGCCTCGATCATCGCGTTGCGGCTCTGCCGGGCGTACATGGCCGCGTACAGCAGGGCCAGGGCGATCCACGGCAGCAGCAGGTTGGAGGCCCACGCGACCGGGTTCTCGGTGAACTGGTGGTAGGCCGGGTAGGGCAGCAGTCCGGCCGTCCTGACGACGCCCCAGATCAGCATGATCGAGGTGAAGTAGACCGGCAGCGAGGCGGTACCGACCGAGAGCACCATCAGGGTGCGGTCGATCGGCCGGCCCTTGTGCAGCGCCGAGGTGACGCCCGCGCCGAGGCCGAGCAGCAGCCAGAGCACGGCCGCGCCGAGGGCCAGCGAGACGGAGACCGGCAGCCGGTCGGTCAGCAGCTCCCACACCGGCAGCCCGTACTCGTAGGAGTAGCCGAGGCACGGGAAGCCGCAGTGCACGGCGCTGGGGCCGGAGCCGTAGTCGCGGCCGGCGAAGATGCCGCCGAGGTAGGCGAGGAACTGGTCCCAGACCGGCTTGTCCAGGCCCATCGCCGCCTTGACGTCGGCGAGCCGCTCGGGGCTGCAGGTCTTGCCGCAGGCCGCCGCGGCCGGGTCGTTGGGCAGCAGGTAGAAGATGGTGAAGGTGATGGCGCAGATGGCGAGCAGGATGCCCGCCACGCCGAGCAGTCGGCGGCCGAGGTAGAGGATCACGACCGGCCTCCCCGGGGGTCGAGGATGTCGCGCAGCGCGTCCCCGAGCAGGGTGAACGCGAGCACGGCGAGGAAGAGGAAGGCGGTCGGGATCAGGAAGTAGGTCGGGTCGGTCTCGTAGTGCACGATGCTCTCGGCGATCATCTGGCCCCAGCTCGGGGTCGGCGGGCGGACGCCCACGCCGAGGTAGCTGAGCGCGGCCTCGGTGGCGATCATGCCGGGGATGAGCAGCGTGGTGTACGCGATGATCGGGCCGGAGACGTTCGGCAGGATCTCCCGGGTGAGGATGCGCCAGGAGCGGGCGCCGCCGACCTTGGCCGCCTCGACGTACTCGCGGTGCTTGAGCGACAGCGTCTGGCCGCGGACCACGCGCGCGATGCCGGGCCAGGTGAACAGCCCGATCACCAGGGTGATCAGCAGGATCCGGTTGACGTCCTTGGCCACCGACATCATCGCGATCATGAAGATCAGCGAGGGGAAGGACATCGTGAGGTCCATCAGCCGGGACAGCAGGGCGTCGGTGCGGCCGCCGAAGTAGCCGGCCGCGATGCCCGCCAGCGTGCCGGTGACCACGACGACCGCGGTCGCGGTGAACGCGATCAGCAGGGACACCTGCCCGCCGTGCAGCACCCGGGCGAACAGGTCGCGGCCGGTGATCGGCTCGACGCCCAGCCAGTGCCGGGCGCTGATGCCGCCGAAGTCGCCCCGGGGCAGGCCGCCCAGGTACGGGTCGATGGCGCGCTTGTCGAACTCCTCGGGGGTCCAGCCGCCGAGCGAGCTCAGCGGCCCGGCCAGGGCTGCGGACAGCAGCAGCACGCCGACGGTGATCAGTCCGAACCGGGCCGAACCCTTGGCCCACAGCTGGTCCCGGACCAGCCGCCACGGCCCCCGCCCGGCGCTCTTCTCGGCGCCCGCCGCCGTGGACCCGGCCACGGCGGCGGACTCAGTGGTGGTACTCATCGCTGCCGGTCCCTCACTTGCCCTTGGCGGGGTCCTTGAGGCCCACCACGGCGAGGTCGATCATGCCGGCGTACCCGGAGTTGCCGAACGCGCCGGCCACGTTGCTGCCCACCAGCAGGGGGCGGCGCTGCCACATCAGCGGGACGGCCGGGGCCTTCTTCATCAGGTCCTGGTCCAGCTGCTGCCAGGCCTTGTCGGCCTCCTTGGCGTCGGTCATGGCCGCGATCCGGTCCATCCGGTCCATCGTGGCCTGGTCCCGGAACTGGCTGTAGTTGCCCTGGTTGCCCTTCTCCTTGATGGTGCGTCCGTCGAAGAGGAACGGCAGGAAGGTGGCACCGGACGGGTAGTCGGGGCACCAGCCGTTGATGGTCAGCTCGGGGGCGTTCTTGATGTCGCCGATGGTGTCGGCGAAGGCGGACGGGTCCGTGGTGTTGACGGTGACCTGGACACCGGCCTTGGCCAGCGACTGCTGGATCGCCTCGGCGCGGGTCTTGTCGGCGAGCGAGACGGTGAGCGCGACCTTGAGGTCGGTCCTGCCCGCCTCCTTGAGCAGCGCCTTGGCCTTCTCCGGGTCGCCGGCCGCCGGGATCTTCAGCGGGTCGGACGTGACGCCGCCGGTCAGCGACGGCGGCAGGTAGGAGGTCGCCACGTCGGCCACCGCCGGGCCGCCGAAGGCCGTCACCTGCGCCTCGCGGTCGACCGCCCACATCACCGCCTCGCGCACCTTCGGGTCGTCGAAGGGGGCCTTGGCGGTGTTCAGGTACAGCATGTCGGTACAGCCGGTCCGCTCGGCCACCATGCGGGACTTGACGTCCGCCTTGGGCAGCACCTTGGCCACGGTCTCGTGCTGCATCCAGGGCATGTTGATGGCGTTGGCGTCGGCGCCGTCACTGGCGATGATCCGGTCGTCCGCCTGGCCGCCCTTGATGCCCTGGGTGACCACGACCTTGTCCGGGTAGGCCTTGCGGACGGTGTCGGTGGCCGGGTCCCAGTTGGTGTTGCGGACCAGCACCAGCTGCTTGCCCCGGTCGTAGGTCTCGATCTTGTACGGGCCGGAGGAGAACGGCCGGGAGTCGTACTGGGTGCCCTTCTCCTGGGACTGCGGCACCGGGGAGAAGGTCGGCAGGGTGACGGTGTCGGAGAACTCGGCGACCGGGCGCTTCAGGTGGAAGGTGATGGTCCGGTCGTCCGGCGTCTCGATGCTCGCCAGGTGCTCGCCGGTCAGCGGGCCCTTGTAGTTCTCGCCGCCGGCCAGGTACTGGGCCGCGTAGTCGGGGCCGCCGGTGAGGTCCGGGGAGAACGAGCGCTCGACGTTGTACTTGATGTCGGCGGACTTGATCGGGCTGCCGTCCTCGTACTTGAGGCCGTCCTTCAGGGTGAAGGTCCACACCTTGCCGCCCTCGGAGGACGTGCCCAGGTCGGTGGCGAGGTCTGGGACGATCTCGCTGCCGGCGGCACCCGGTTCGGACTTGAAGGTGGTCAGGGTGCGGTAGAGCAGCCGGGTCCCGAAGTCCATGTGCGGCACCACCCAGTTGCGGGCCGGGTCGAGGTGGGCGAAGTCCTGGTTGGTCAGGACGGTGAGGGTGCCGCCCTTGGCCGGGGTCCCGCCGACGATCGAGCCGCTCTCCGCGCCCGGGCCCTTGGTGCCGGAGGGGGCCGCGTCGCCGCCGCTGTCGCTCTTGTCGTTCGTGCAGGCCCCGAGGCCGAGGGTGAGGGTCGCCGCGAGGGCCGCCGCGAGGGCGGCGTGGGTGCGCCTGGTCATGTGCAACTCCGCTGTGGGGGGCCCGATCAGGCCGCTCCGCTGTGTGACCCGTAACATAGTAATGTGAAATTGCACTGCACAAGAGGTGACGCCCCCCGTTACCGAGCTGTGTCCGTGCCCGCCCTCCCGCCACACATCTCCCCAGCCCCACCTAGGAGTTCACCGGTGACCCTCCGCCAGACCGGCCTCAGCACCGGGAGCCACGACCTCCCGGTCACCCCCGCCCTTGCCGCCTTCATGGGCACCCGCTGGGCCGCCACCCCGCTCCCCGCCGACCAGCGCGTCCCCGGGTACGACCGCTTCCCCGGCCGCCGCGCCCGCCTCTCCGCCGCCTTCCCCGGCGAACGGCTGATCGTCCCGGCCGGCCGGCTCAAGGTCCGCTGCAACGACCTCGACCACCGCTTCCGCCCGCACAGCGCGTACGTCTGGCTCACCGGACTCACCGGCGAGGACCAGGCCGACCACGTCCTCGTCCTCGAACCGACCGGCCCCGAAGGCCACGAACCGGTCCTCTACCTGCGCCCCCGCTCCCCGCGCGACGGCGGCGAGTTCTACCGCGACCGCCGCTACGGCGAGTTCTGGGTCGGTCCCCGGCCCGACCTCGCCGAAGCGGCCCGGCTCACCGGGGTCCGCACCGCACACCTCGACGACCTGGGCGGACTGCTCTCCGGACCCCAGCCGCCCACCCGGGTCCTGGCCGGCACCGACGCCGCGGTCGACCAGGCCGCCGGGCGGCGGGCGGCCACCGTCGAGGACGGCGAACTGGCCGCCGTGCTCTCGGAGTTGCGTCTGGTCAAGGACGATTGGGAGATCGGACAGCTGCAACTCGCGGTCGACCACACCACCACCGGCTTCGAGGACGTCGTCCGCGCCCTGCCCACCGCCCTGCGCCACCACCGCGGCGAGCGCTGGATCGAGGGCGTCTTCGACCTGCGCGCCCGCGCCGAGGGCAACGGCACCGCCTACACCACCATCGCCGCCTCCGGCGCCCACGCCTGCGTCCTGCACTGGATCCGCAACGACGGCGCCCTCGACCCGGACGCCCTGCTCCTGCTGGACGCCGGCGTCGAGACCGACACCCTCTACGCCGCCGACATCACCCGCACCCTCCCGCTCAGCGGCACCTTCAGCCCCGTCCAGCGCGAGGCCTACCAGCTCGTCCTCGCCGCCCAGAGCGCGGGCATCGCCGCGCTGCGCCCCGGCGCCCGCTTCCGGGACTTCCACCGCGCCGCCATGGCGGTCATCGCCGAAGGCCTCGCCGACTGGGGCGTCCTGCGCATCCCCGCCGAACAGGCGCTCGCCGAGGACAACGGCCTGTACCGCCGCTACACCCTCTGCGGCAGCGGCCACATGCTCGGCCTCGACTACCACGACTGCGCCACGTCCCGCGCCGACCGCTACCTCGACGGCGTCCTGGAGGAGGGCATGGTCCTCACCGTCGAACCCGGCCTCTACCTCCAGCCCGACGACGAGACCCTCCCCGTCGAACTCCGCGGCCTCGGCATCCGCATCGAGGACGACCTCGTCATCACCGCCGACGGCGCCCACCTGATGTCGGGCGCCCTCCCGAGGACGGTCGAGGGCATCGAGTCCTGGATGGCGAGCCTGCTGAGCTGAGGCCGCGAACGGGCGGAGCCCGACGGACGGGCGGAGCGGACGGTCAGGCCACCTTGATCGTCCGCTCGCCCTGGCGGACCGCGACCTCCACCTCGCCACCGATCGCGGCCGCGTAGGCACGGAGGTTGTCCAGGCTGTCCACCTGCCCGTGCTCGATCTGCGACACCCGCGCCTGGCTCACACCCATCAGTCCCGCGACTTCCTTCTGCGTCAGCCCGGCTGCCTTCCGCAGCTCGGCCAGCTCGTGGCCTCGGATCCGGGCCAACGTCTCCTGCCGGATCCGTGCCCGGTCCGCCTCCGCCTCGGGCGACGCCAGCCACGGGTTGACGCGCTGGGCCTCAGCCCACACCTCGGTCCAACTACGACCCTTCATGCACGCGCTCCCTTGTCCTTCTCATCCACGTACTGCTCATAGCGGGCTTCCGCCAGCGGGATGTTGACGTCATACCACCGGGACCACTCCCCACCCTTGTCTCCAGCCACGAGGATGATCGCCTCCCGCTCGGCGTCGAATACGAAGAGCATTCGAATCTCCGAGCGCCCAGCCGAGCCGGGCCTCAGTTCTTTCAGGTTGTGCAGCCTGCTTCCATGAATGCGGTCCACCAGCGGACGCCCCAACAGAGGACCCCGGCGCGCCAGCATCATGATCGCGTCAGCAATCTGGTTGGCCGTATCCGGATCCTTGCGACAGATGTCCAAGAACCAGTCGTTCACCGAATCAAAGAGCGTGATCTCCCACATGCGGTCACATTAAGTTGTCTCTTATACGTTACCGCGCGCTTTCCCCCTCAATCCACTCCTGCGGGGGACGACACTCCCCGCCCGCCACACGCCGGGCGCACTACCCCCGCGCGGAGCGCCACAGGTCGGTGACGATCGCCTCCGCCGGGCCGGTCCGCGCCAGGTGGTGGGCGGTGCCCGCCCAGAGGTGCATGGCCGAGGTGTCGGCACGGCGGGTGGCGGCGGCCCGGAGCGGGGCGGTGAGGTGGTGGACCTCGGGATAGGCGGGCGGGGCGTACGGGCCGTGGCGGTCGATGAAGGCGTTGCGCAGGCCGCGCGCGGGGCGGCCGGTGAAGGCGCGGGTGACGATCGTCTCCGGGAGCTCGGTGAGCGCCGCCCGGTGCGCCGCCGAGGCGCCGGACTCGTCGGAGCGCAGCAGCGCCGTGCCCAGCTGCACCGCGACCGCCCCCGCCCGCAGCGCCGCCGTGACCGCCGCGCCGTCGCCGAGCCCGCCGGCGGCGATCAGCGGCAGCGCCGTCACCCGCCGGACGGCGGGCAGCAGTTCGAGTAGCGGCAGCTCACCCGGCCGGTCCGCGACCCGGTGGGTGCCCCGGTGCCCGCCCGCCTCCGGGCCCTGCACGCACAGCGCGTCCATCCCGACCGCCTGCGCCGCCCGCGCCTCCTCCGGCGTGGTGACGGTGCCGACCTGCAGCGTCCCGGCCGCCCGCAGCGCCGCGGCCTCCCGCGCCGTCGGCAGGCCGAAGGTGTACGAGACCACCGGCACCGGGTCGGCGAGCAGCACGGCGAGCTTGGCCTCCCAGTCGTCCCGGTCCGGCCCGGTCTCCTCCGGCAGCACCACCCCCCACCGCTCGGCCTCGGGCCGCAGCCGCTCCCGGTAGGCGGCGACCGCCGCCGGGTCCCCGGGCGGCGAGGGGACGAAGAGGTTCACCCCGAACGGCCGGTCGCTCGACGTCCGTACCAGCGCGATCTGTTCGGCCGTCGCCGCGGCGCTCCGGTACCCGGCCGCGAGGAACCCCAGCCCGCCGGCCCGGTTCACCGCGGCCACCAGCTCCGGGGTCGAGGCCCCGCCCGCCATCGGCGCGGCGAGCACCGGTACCGCGAGCCGGTCGAGTCGCACGGTCATCGGGGTTCCTCCACTCCGCCGGAAGGTTCGGGTCCCGCCCACCCTACGCCCGGCGGATCAGCCCCCGCTCCCGTGCCTCCCGCACCGCGGCCGTGCGCGAGTCCACCCCCAACTTGGTGTAGATGTGCACCAGATGGGACTTCACCGTGGCCTGGCTCAGGTGCAGCCGCTGGCTGACCTGCTGGTTGGTCAGCCCGTCGGCGACCAGCCCCAGCACCTCGGTCTCCCGCGCGCTGAGCGCCGCCGCCGGCGTCCGCATCCGTTCCAGCAGCCGGTCCGCGACGCTGGGCGCCAGCGCCGAGCGGCCCGCCGCGGCGGCCCGTACGGCCTGGGCGAGTTCCTCCGGCGGCGCGTCCTTCAGCAGGTACCCGGTGGCACCGGCCTCCAGGGCGGGCAGGGTGTCGGCGTCGGTGTCGTACGTGGTGACGACCAGGACCCGCGGCGCACCCGCCCGGGCGGTGATCGCGGCCGTGGCCTGCGCGCCGTTCATCGCCGAGCCGGGCCCGAACTGCAGGTCCATCAGCACCACGTCGACGCCCGCCTCCGCCGCCAGTTCGACGGCCCGCTCGGCGGTCGCCGCCTCCGCGACGATCGCGAAGTCCGGTTCGCTCTCCAGCACCGCCCGCAGCCCGGCCCGGACCACCGGGTGGTCGTCCGCGATCAGCAGCCGGATCACGACCCGGCCTCCGCGGTGACCGGCAGCTGCACCGCCACCGCCGTGCCCTCCCCCGGCGCGGACTCCACCGTGAAGGTGCCGCCGAGCGCCCGGGCCCGGGCCCGCATCGAGGGCAGCCCGAACCCGCCGTCCCCGTCGGTGCGGCCCGCGACCGCCGCCGGATCGAACCCGGCTCCGTCGTCGACCACGTCCAGTGCCACCTCGCCCTCCATGTAGCTGAGCGTCACCTCGGCCCGCGAGGCCTTCGCGTGCCGGACGGTGTTGCCGAGCGCCGACTGCGCGATCCGCAGCAGCGCGATCTCCTGCGCGACCGGCAACCGTACCGGGTCGCCGGAGACGTGCAGGTGCACGGGCAGCGCGCCGTGCGCCGTCGTGGTCGCGCACAGCCGCTCCAGCGCGACCGGCAGCGAGTCGCTCTCCAGCGCGGGCGGGGTGAGCGCGCGGACGAAGCGCCGGGCCTCGTCCAGGTTGTCCTGGGCGGCCTGCCGGGCCTGCTCGACGTACCCGGCGGCGGCCTCGGTGCGCTCGGGCAGGGCCCGCTGGGCCGCCCGCAGCAGCAGTTGGATGGAGGTGAGGCTCTGCGCGAGGGTGTCGTGGATCTCCCGGGCGAGGCGTTCGCGTTCGGCCAGCACCCCGGCGGTGTGGTGGGCGGCGGCCAGGTCGGCGCGGGCGGCGGTGAGCTCGTCGATCAGCCGGCGGCGTTCCTCGCTCTCCCGGTAGAGCGCCTGGTAGCCGAGCACGGTCGCGGTGGCGACGGCGGCGCCGAGGGCGGGCCCGATCGAGGCGGCGAGGCTGAAGCTGTGCTGGTGCCAGGACCACGCGGCGATCGCGGCGACGGCGGTCAGCCCGACGGCGACCGGCCCGCCGCGCCGCCCGAGCAGGTGCAGCTCCAGGAAGTACAGCGGGAACGCCAGCCAGACCCCGTCCTGGGTGACCAGCAGCACGCCCGCCCAGGTGACGCCGAGCAGTGCCAGCCAGAGCGCGGCCGCCCGGCGCGAGCGGCGGACGGCGGCCAGTCGCGGCCCGACGGCGTAGACGGCGCCCATCGCGGTGGCCGCGGCCGCGACGGCCGCCGGCTCGCCGCCGTGGTCGGCGAAGACGGCCCGGGCGACGGCGAGCCCGAGCAGGCCCGCCACGAGCAGGTGCAGGCAGACCTGGAGTACGCGGGCGACGGGGGTGATTCGGAATCGTTCGGTCGCCATCCGTCCAGCCTAAGTTCCGTTCCCGGGTGCGGCATCAATCAAAAGGTTGAACTCCGCTTCTGCCCTTCGATGCCCAGGATGCAATCCCCGGCGCGATGCCGCGAGGCCCGCCGATCCAGGACGGTGGGGAGCGTCGGAAACCAACTGTGCAGAGGAAGGCCACCGTGTTCGTCGCCTGGAGGGACCTGAGGTTCGCCAAGGGGCGGTTCGCCCTGATGGGAACCGTCATCGTGCTGATCACCGTACTGGTCGGCCTGTTGTCCGGGCTGACCGCCGGACTCGGCCGGCAGAACATCTCCGCCATCACCGGCCTGTCCGCCGACCACCTGGTCTTCGGCAAGCCCGCCGACGGGCAGAAGCTGTCCTTCACCGACTCCCAGGTCACCCCCGAGCAGTGGCAGGCCTGGGCCCGCGAGCCCGGGGTCACCTCCGCCCAGCCGCTCGGCATCACCACCACCAAGGCCGCCGCCGGGCAGCGCACCGCCGCGCTCTCCGCCTTCGGCGTCCCGGACGGCTCCGGACTGGCCCCGCAGGGCGCCCGGATCGCCCCCGGCCAGGCGGTGCTGTCGAAGACCGCCGCCGCGAACCTGGGCGGCCTCGCCCCCGGCGCCGAGTTCGCCCTGGCCGGGCACCCGCTGCGGGTCGCGGCCGTCGACGGGGACGCCGCGTACAGCCACACCCCGGTGGTCTGGACCAGCCTCACCGACTGGCAGCAGTTCGCCCCCGGCGGCGCCGGCCACGCCACCGTCATCGCGCTCACCACGGCGAAGGGCGCCGACCTGGCCGCCGCCGACGCCCGGCACGGCACGGAGAGCCACACCCGCGACGACGCCCTCGCCGCGATCGGCTCCTACACCTCCGAGAACGGCTCCCTCCAGCTGATGCGCGGCTTCCTGTTCGCCATCTCGGCGCTGGTGATCGGCGCGTTCTTCACCGTCTGGACGATCCAGCGCAGCGGCGACGTCGCCGTCCTCAAGGCCCTCGGCGCCTCCACCCGCTACCTGCTGCGCGACGCGCTCGGCCAGGCCGTCCTGCTGCTGGTGCTCGGCACGGCCGTCGGCACCGCGATCGCGCTCGGCGCCGGCGCGCTGATCGGCTCCGCGGTGCCCTTCGTCCTGGACGCGCCGACCCTCCTGCTGCCCGCCGCCGTCATGATCGCCCTCGGTGCGGTCGGCGCGGCCCTGTCCATCCGCCGGATCACCTCCGTCGACCCGCTGACCGCGCTGGGCAGCGCCCGGTGAACGAGCGGACCGAACCGACCACCAGAAGGCGCGCGGGGGCGACTGCCCCCGCCGAGCGAAGGGAGGCGGGCGCATGAGCCTGACCCTCGACCACATCACCCTGACCTACCCGGACGGCGACAGCCGGCTCACCGCACTCGACGACGTCTCGCTGACCGTCCCCAAGGGCTCGATCACCGCCGTCGTCGGCCCGTCCGGCTCCGGCAAGTCCAGCCTGCTCGCGGTGGCCGCCACCCTGATCGCCCCGGACTCCGGGCAGGTCGTCATCGACGGCACCGACACCGCGGGCCTCAGCCGGGCGGACCTCAGCGCGCTGCGCCGCACCCGGATCGGCATCGTCTTCCAGCAGGCCAACCTGCTGCCCTCGCTCACCGCCGCCGAACAGCTCCAGGTGATGGCCCACCTCGACGGGCGCTCCCCGCGCGAGGCCCTTCCCCGCGCCCTGGACCTCCTGGACGCCGTCGGCCTCCGCGAGCAGGCGGGCCGCCGCCCGCACCAGCTCTCCGGCGGCCAGCGCCAGCGGGTCAACATCGCGCGGGCCCTGATGAACGACCCCACGGTGCTCCTGGTGGACGAGCCCACCAGCGCCCTCGACCACGAACGCGGCGCCGCCGTCCTGGACCTGATCACCGAACTCACCCACCGCCGGGCGACGGCGACGGTCCTGGTCACCCACGACCGCACCCACCTGACGGCCGTCGACCAGATCGCCGAGGTCCACGACGGAAAGCTGACCCTCCCGGCGGCGGTCGGCTAGGAGAGCAGGTCGTCCACGCCCAGGGCCACCGACACCCCGATCGACTCCGGCAGGGTGAACACCCGCCCCGGACCGTGGACGACCTCCTTCCGGTACTCGCCGTCCTCGGGCTCGGTCAGCACCACCACCCGCCGACCGGCCCGGTCCACGATGACGTACACCGGCACCCCGGCCATCGCGTACGCGGCGGGCTTCCTGGTGAGGTCACTGCACAGCGCAGCCGAGGTCACCTCCGGCACCAGCCGGAAGACCGCCGGGTCGTAGCAGTTGTACGTGACCATGCGGTCGTGGAACTCACCATCCACGACCGACAGGTCCGGCATCGCGAAGTCATCCGGCCCGGTGGGCAGCCAGATCGCGAGCCGCTGGACGGGCCAAGGATCCCGGTCGACCATCCCGGCCCGGAAGCACGCGACCATCACGTCCGTGAGGATTTCGGCGTGACGCCGTCCGGCAACGGCTCGACGGACACCTCACCACCCAGCACCTCCACCCGGTGCTTGGGGAAGCGCTCGAAAAGAACCTCGGCCATGCCGAGCACGGAGTACGGCACTACTTCTCGGCAGTCCGTACGTCGTCCAGTACGTCGTCGACCAAGGGCGTCTCGAAGGGCTCTTCCACTGCTGCGGCGGACATGGAATTCCTCCTGACTGCCGATGTCGAGACCATCATGGTGGAGGACCGGGCGTCCCCCGACACCCGGTCCTCCACATTCACCCCAACGGGTGGTTTGGCTCCCTACCGAGCCCGCAGGCGCAGCGTCGGGCGCTCCGGCTCGGCCTCGTCCTGGCCGGCCCAGAGCGACCGCACGTGGCTGAGGTGCCGCGTCATGCAGGCCTCGGCCGCCGCCGCGTCGCCGGCGATCATCAGGTCCAGCAGCTCCAGGTGCTCCTCCGCCGACGAGACCAGCTCGCCGCGCTCGTCGAGCCGGTTCAGCCCGTACAGCCGCGAGCGCTTGCGCAGGTCGCCCACGACGTCGACCAGCCGGGCGTTGCCGGCCAGGCCGAGCAGGTCGAGGTGGAACTGCCGGTCGGCCTCCAGGTAGCCGATCAGGTCGTGCTTGCGCGCCGCCGCGACGATCGCCTCGGCCTGCGGGCGCAGCCGCTCCAGCTGCTCCTCGGTGGCGCTGCGGGTGACCCGGCCGACCGTCGGGACCTCGATCAGGGCCCGGATCTCGGTGTAGTCGTCGAGGTCGCGCTCGGTGAGCTCGGTGACCCGGAAGCCCTTGTTGCGGACGGCTTCGACCAGGCCCTCGCGGGCGAGGTCGAGCATGGCCTCGCGGACGGGGGTGGCGGAGACGCCGAAGTCGGCGGCGAGGGCGGGGGCGGAGTAGACCACGCCGGGGCGGAGCTCGCCGGAGATCAGGGCCGCCCGGAGCGCGTGGGCGACCTGGTCGCGAAGCCGCTCCTGGACGGAGATCAGGGTGCGGGGTTTGAGGTCGGCCATGGTGTTCCTCCGGGTGGGTGCAGAACACCAGCGTACAATGTCACGTTGCGTTGCGTGCGCAACTGTCCGTGATTCGAGCGGCCCGCCAGGACGGTCGGACCCGCCGGGCCCGTCGACGCTCATGGTGGCAGCGGCCGTCGGCCATGACAACGACCGGCGGGACACGATCTGCCACCGGACGGCACCAGCGGCCACCGGACGACAGGGAACGACACGGAACGACACGGAACGGCACCGGGAACGCGAAGGAGCCGGCCCGGCGGGGGATCCCTTCCCTCCGGGCCGACTCCGGCTCTGGCTCCGACTCCGGCTCCGGCTCCGACTCCGGCTCGCCGACCGCACTGCCACACCGGGCCGTCGGACCGTCCGCAGCGCTGACCGGGCCCGCTACGCCGGCGCGGCGCGCCCCGCCCGGTACACCTCCGCCGCGACCGCCAGGTCCTCCCAGGCCATCCCGACGCTCTTGAAGAACCGCGGCCGCCCCGCCGGCACCGGCGCCTCGCCGCGCACCAGCTCGGCCAGGTTCCACAGCCGCCGCCCGGCCACGCCCGCCATCAGCAGGTCCCCGGCCTCCCGGCCCGCGACCGAGCGGGCCTCCACGTACAGCTCGGCGCGACCGACCAGCGCCTGGTCCACCTCCCGGGCGTCCGGCTCGTGCGAGCCGACGGCCGCCACCGCCGCGTGCCCGGGCACCAGCCCGCCGTCGAACAGCGGCGTGCGCGCGGTGGTGCAGCAGACCACCAGGTCCGCCTCCGCGACGGCCTCCGGCCCCGCGACCGCGGCCGTCAGCCCGAGCCGCCGCCCGTACCCGGCCAGCGCCGCGGCCCGCTCGGCGTGGCGCGCGACCACGGTGAGCCGGGTCAGCGGCCGGACGGCCAGCAGCGCGTCCAGGTGCCCGTACGCCTGCGGCCCGGAGCCGAACAGCACGAGGTGCGCCGCCTCCGGCACCGCGAGCCGCCGGAGGGCGGCGGCGGTGACGGCCGGTGTGCGCAGCGCGGTGAGCGCGGCGCCGTCCAGCAGCGCGAGCGGCTGCAGGGTGGGTCCGTCGAGCAGCAGGTAGCTGCCGGTGATCCGGGGCAGTCCGTGCTCCGGATTGGCCGGCGCGACCCCGGCGATCTTCACGCCCGCGTACGGCCCGGCGGCGGCCGGCATCAGCAGCAGCTCGCCGGCCGGCACCGGCACCGCCGACCGGGCGGGTGCCGCCTCCGGGTCGAACCCGTCCAGCAGCACCCGCTCGATCGCCCCCACCGCCCCGGCGGGCCCGACTCCGCCGGTGCCCGGCACGGCGTACTGGAGCGGCACAACGGCCGCGCCGGGCGGTTCGGTCGGTCTCACAGGAGGAACCCCGTCCCCAGTTCGTCGCCCGGCTGCAGGACGAAGCCGTGCTCGCCGGTGCGGTGGGCCGTCCCGCCGACCTCGGTGACGACGCCCTCGCCGAGCGGGTCACCGCCCGGGAGCGCCCGGCCGGTGAACACCGTGCCGATGACGGACTCGTGCCGCAGCGCCTCCCCCGGCGCCAGCCGGCCCTCCGCGGCGAGGACCGCGAGCCGGGCGGAGGTACCGGAGCCGCAGGGCGAGCGGTCGATCTGCCCGTCCGCGAAGACGGTGACGTTCCGCTGGTTCAACCCGCCGTCCGCGGAGGGGAGTTCGTCGTACAGGATCACTCCGTAGACCCCGGACAGCCGGGGGTCGGTCGGGTGCGCCACCGCGTCCGCGTCGGCCAGCGCCGCCCTGATCTCCCGCCCCACGGCGGTGAGTTCGGGCAGCAGCGACGGCTCCACGGCGAGCCCGAGGGTCGCGGCCGGCACCGACACGTAGCAGGCGCCGGAGTGCGCCACCGCGACCTCCACCGTGCCGCGCGAGGTCCGCACCGGCAGCTTCAGCGCGCTCACCCGGGTGGGCACGTTGCGGAAGGTGACACCGGTGGTGCGCCCGCCGGCCCGGTGGACCAGCGCGGTGACCCGGCCGGAGGGCACGTCGATCCGCACCCGGGCCACGCCGTCCTCGGGGGCGGCGACCAGCCCGGACTCCACCGCCCAGGCACCGAGCGCGATGGTGCCGTGCCCGCAGGCGGTCGAGTAGCCGTCCTTGTGCCAGAACAGCACGCCCAGGTGGGCCTCGTCGTCGTCCGGCGGCACCAGGAACCCGCCGTACATCCCGGCGTGTCCACGCGGCTCGCGGGTGAGCAGCCGCCGGACCTCGTCCAGCGCGCCGGGCCGGGGAGCGGTGGCGCTGCCGCCCGCACCGAGCGCGATGGCCCGGCGTTCGGCGACGGTGTCGCCGGGGATGGCCGGCGTGCCGTCCAGCACGATCCGGAACGGCTCGCCGGCGGTGTGGTAGTCGACGGTGCGGACGAACATCAGGCACCTCCGCCCGGCAGTACGCTGACCGTCCGGCTGACGGTGTAGAAGTCCAGGGCCGCCTGGCCCTGTTCACGTTCGCCGTGGCTCGCGCCCTTGGCGCCGCCGAAGGGCAGGTGGAAGTCGACGCCGCTGGAGGGGGCGTTGACCCGGATCATGCCCGCGTCCAGCCGGTCGGCGGCGGCCAGCGCCACGTCCAGGCTACGGGTGTGCACCGAGGTGGAGAGGCTGTGCGGGGTGTCGTTGGCGAGCGCGATCGCCTCGTCCAGGTCGGCGGCGGCGTGCAGCACGGCGATCGGTCCGAAGAACTCCTCGCGGGCCAGCGGGTGTTCGGCCGGCACGTCGGCGAGCAGGGTCGGCTCGACGTACCAGCCGGCCCGCTCGGGCACCGCACCGCCGGTGAGCACGTTCGCCCCGGCCGCCACGGCCGAGTCGACGGCGGCCGTCAACCGGTCCCTGGCACCGGAGTTGACCAGCGGCCCGCACACCGAGTCGTCGACCGCCGCCAGCGCCTTGACCAGCGCCTCGCGCAGCGGCTCGAACGCGGCGCCGACCGCGATCACCCGGCTGGTGGCGGTGCACTTCTGCCCGGCGTACCCGGCGACGGCGGCCGCGATGTGGCCGGCGGCCTGCGCGATGTCGGCGTCCGGAAGCACCAACGCGGCGTTCAGTCCGCCGAGTTCGGCCTGAACCGGCACCCCGCGCTCGGTCGCGGCGCGCACCACGGCCCGGCCGACGCCGGTCGAGCCGGTGAAGGAGAGCACGTCCGCCGCGTCGACCAGCGCCGCGCCCTCCGCCGCCCCGCCGGGCAGCACCGTGAACACGTCCTCGGGCAGCCCCGCCGCGCGGGTCAGCTCCGCCAGTCGCAGCGCGCACGCCGTCGCCTCGGGCGCCGGCTTGAGCACCGCCGTGTTGCCCACCGCCAGCGCCGGGGCGGCCTTCCAACTCGGGATCGCCAACGGGAAGTTCCACGGCGCGATCAGCCCGGCCACCCCGTACGGGCGGCGCCGGGTGAGCAGCAGCCCGGGCCCGGCGGCGGGCTCGTGCACCGCCCCGGAGGCCGCGTACGGCGCCTGCGCGTAGTAGCGCCAGATCGCCGCGGTGCGGGCGACCTCGCCGCGCGCCTCGGCGAGCGGCTTGCCGACCTCGCGCACGATCAGCGCGGTCAGCTCCTCCGCGTGCGCCTCGACGGCGTCGGCGATCCGGCCGAGCGCCGCCGAGCGGGCGCCCGCGCCGGCCGCGAGCCAGCCGGCCTGCGCGGTCCGGGCCCGCCCGACGGCGGCCCGCACGGCGTCGGCGCCGGGCTCCTCGACGGCGACCACGAGGTCGTCCGGGTCGGCGGGGTTGTACGAGGTGATGGTCACGACTGGCAGCCCTTCAGGGGAGGTCCGGAGCGGGCCCGGCTTGCGTTCGGGGCGAGCCCGGCTTGCGTTCGGAGCGAACCCGGCTTGCGTTCGGAGCGGGCCCGGCCTACAGCAGGAACCCCGCCGGGAACGGGTCGCTCGGGTCGAGGAAGTACTGGGCGGTGCCGGTGATCCAGGCCCGCCCGGTGACGGTCGGCACCACGGCGGGCCGCCCGGCCACCTCGGCCCCCTCGACCAGCCGCCCGGTGAAGGTCGTACCGATGAAGGAGTCGTTGCGGAAGTCCTGCCCGAGCGGCAGTTCCCCGCGCGCGTGCAGCTGCGCCATCCGCGCCGAGGTGCCGGTGCCGCAGGGCGAGCGGTCGAACCAGCCGGGGTGGATGGCCATCGCGTGCCGGGAGTGCTCGGCGGTGGAGCCGGGGGCGAGCAGCTGCACGTGGTGGCAGCTGTGGATGGACGGGTCCTCCGGGTGCACCGGCCGGTCGGGGCCCGCGTTGATCGCGTCCATCATCGCGAGGCCGGCGTCCAGGATCTCCTGCTTGCGCTCGCGCTCGAAGGGCAGCCCGAACTCGGCGAGCGGCAGGATGGCGTAGAAGTTGCCGCCGTACGCGAGGTCGTAGGTCACCGTGCCGTAGCCGGGCACCTCGATCTTGCGGTCCAGCGCGACGGAGTAGGAGGCGACGTTGCGGATGGTGACCGCCGTGGCGGCGCCGTCCTCCACCCGCACCTCGGCGACCACCAGTCCGGCCGGGGTGTCCAGCCGTACGGTGGTGACCGGCTCGACCACCGGCACCATCCCGGTCTCGACCAGGACGGTGGCGACGCCGATGGTGCCGTGCCCGCACATCGGCAGCAGTCCGGAGACCTCGATGTACAGCACGCCGAAGTCGGCGTCCGGCCGGGTGGGCGGCTGCAGGATGGCGCCGCTCATCGCCGCGTGGCCGCGCGGCTCGTACATCAGCAGGGTGCGGAAGTGGTCCAGGTGCTCCTGGAAGTGCACCCGGCGCTCGGCCATGGTGGCGCCGGGGATGACGCCGAAGCCGCCGGTGATCACCCGGGTCGGCATGCCCTCGGTGTGCGAGTCGACGGCGTGGAACACGTGACGGCTGCGCATGGGTCACAACTCCCGTACAGGTTCGGATGGTCGATGGACGTTCAGGGATCCGGCGCCGGGCCGGCTGCCGCCGCAGCCGACCGGGAGGCGGAGCGGTGGTCCTACGCGAGGCCCTCGGCCAGCGCCTTCTCGGTGGCCGCGCGCACGGCCGCCTCGACCTCCGCGGTGAGCGGCCGGCGCGGAGCCCGGACCGGACCGCCGGGGCGCCCGGCGATGTCCATGGAGAGCTTGATGGCCTGGACGAACTCGGTCTTGGAGTCCCAGCGCAGCAGCGAGTGCAGCGACTTGTACAGCGGCAGCGCGGTCTCCAGCTCGTGCCGGACGGCGGCGTCGTAGAGCGCCACCGAGGCCTCCGGCAGCGCGTTCGGGTAGCCGGCGATCCAGCCGACCGCACCGGCCAGCGCCAGCTCCAGCAGCACGTCGTCCGCGCCGATCAGCAGGTCCAGCCCGGGGGCCAGCTCGGCGATCTCGTACGCCCGGCGGACGTCCCCGCTGAACTCCTTGACCGCGACGATCGAGCCCTCGCCGTGCAGCTGGGCGAGCAGCGCGGGGACGAGGTCGACCTTGGTGTCGATCGGGTTGTTGTACGCCACGACGGGCAGTCCGGCCTTGGCCACGTCGGCGTAGTGCGCCCGCACCGAGTCGTGGTCGGCCCGGTAGGCGTTCGGCGGCAGCAGGAGCACGGAGCCGGCGCCGGCCTCGGCGGCCTGCTCGGCCCAGCGGCGGGACTCGGCACTGCCGTACGCGGCCACGCCGGGCATCACCCGGGAGCCGTCGCCGGCCGCCTCGACGGCCACCTCGACGACGCGGGCGCGCTCCTCGGCGGTGAGCGTCTGGTACTCGCCCAGCGAGCCGTTGGGGACGACGCCGTCACAGCCGGACTCGATCAGCCAGCGGACGTGCTCGGCGTACGCGTCGTAGTCGACGGAGAGGTCCGGGCGCAGCGGGATCGTGGTGGCGACCATGATGCCGCGCCAGGGCCGGGCGGTGTCGTGTGGGGTGTTGGACACGGTGAGCTCCTTGGTGAGGTGTGACATTTTATTAGAGGAGATGGGCCGGAGACAAGAGTCCCCGGCCCGCGTGTTCGACGGACCTCAAGCCGTGTCGGCGTCCTCGCCGGACGACCCGGACGGACCGACCGCCAGCTGGGACAGCGGCACCGGGCAGGCCAGCGGCCGCCGGTCCGGCCCCGGCTCACCCGAGCCGGCCAGGCAGGCCACGGCCGGACCGCACATCCGCCCCTGGCACCAGCCCATCCCGGCCCGGGTGAGCAGCTTGACGGTGCGCGGATCGCCCGCGCCCAGCTCGTCCACGGCCTCCCGGATCGCCGCGACCGGCACCTCCTCGCACCGGCAGACGTCAGTGTCCGGACGCAGCCACCCGGTCCAGCCCGGCCCGGGCCGGTGGGCGGCGGCCATCAGCTCCGCGAAGGCCCGCAGCCGGGAGCGGCGGCGCAGCAGCGCGGCCCCCGGCAGCGCCCCGGTCACCGCGTGCGCGGCCAGCTCGCCCTCGGCGAGCGCGAGGTCGGCGCCGCCGACGCCGTTGGTCTCCCCCGCCGACCACAGGCCGGGCACGCTGGTGCGCAGCCTGGCGTCGACCGCCAGCGCGACCGCGCCGTCCGGCCCGGTCCGGGTGCGCGCGCCCAGCTCGGTGGCCAGGTCGATCTGCGGCAGCAGGCCGTGGCCGACGGCGAGCGCGTCGCAGGCGATCCGCCGCCCGGTGCCGGGCAGCGGGCGCCAGTCGGCGTCCAGCCGGGCCACCGTGACACCGGTGACGCGGTCCGTCCCGTGCGCCTCGACCACCGCGCTGCGCGGCCGCAGCCGGACGCCGTGCCGCAGCAGCGCGGCGCCGTGCCCGGCGCCCTCGACCAGCTTGCCGGGGACGCCCGCCAGCGCGCCGGGCCGCCGGGCGTACCCGAGGTAGGCGGTGGCCTCGACCACCGCGGGCACCTCGGCCCCGGCGGTGACCAGCGAGGACGCCGCCGCGAGCAGCAGCGGTCCGCTCCCGGCGACCACGATCCGCCGTCCGGGCAGCACCAGTCCGGCCTTGAGCATCGCCTGGGCGCCGCCCGCGGTCACCACCCCGGGCAGGGTCCAGCCGGGGAACGGCAGCTGCCGCTCGTACGCGCCGGTGGCGAGCAGCACCGACCGGGCTCGGACGGTGGCCCGGTCGGTGCTCCCGGGCCCGCAGGAGACGTGCACCGCGAAGCCGTCCGCGGAGCGCTCCAGCGCCCAGACCTGGTGCCCGCCCCGGAAGACGGCCCGCCCGGCCCGCTCGTGGGCGGCGAGCCGGTCGGCCAGACCGGTGTAGGCGGACCAGTGGTGGTGCAGCCGGTCCGGCCGGGCGGCGCCGAGGCCGGGCGCCGGGTGGCGGTAGTACTGCCCACCGGTCTGCTGCCCGCCGTCCAGCAGGACGCAGCGCAGCCCGAGGTCGGCGGCGGTGACGGCGGCGGCGAGCCCGGCCGGGCCGGCCCCGACCACGGCGAGGTCGACCGGCGAGGAGCCGGACTGCGAGGAACCGGACCGCGGGGAACCGAACGGCGAGGAGTCAGACGGCGAGGTCGGCACGGCCGTGGCCCTCCTGGGTGGTGACGGTGGTGCCGGGCTCGGCGGGGAGCAGGCAGGTGCGCTGGTTGGGGCGGCCGTTCACGGTGGCCAGGCAGTCGAAGCAGCTGCCGATCCCGCAGAACGCCCCGCGCGGCGCCCCGCCGACCCGGGTGGTGCGCCAGGCGAGCACGCCGTCGGCCCAGAGCGCGGCGGCGATGGACTGCCCGGGCAGCGCGCGGACCGGCCGCCCGTCGAACTCGATGTGGTGGGCGGGCCCGGGCTCGGCCTCGACCAGCCCGGCGGGGGTGCGGCGGCGGCGCATCGGCGGCGTCTCCAATCCAGGACGGAATCTCATGCGGAACGGCATCTCGTACGGAACGGCGGGCTGCGGCCCGGGTGCGTCAGGCGAGCGGGAACCGGTCCGCGCGGAACGGCGCGAGGTCCTGTTCCGGCCGCTTGCCGGTGAGCTGTTCGCTGATCAGCAGCCCGGTCGCCGGGGCCAGCCCGATGCCGGCGCCCTCGTGCCCGCAGGCGTGGTAGAGCCCGGGCGCCCTGGGGTCCTCGCCGATGGCCGGCAGGTGGTCCGGCAGGTACGGGCGGAAGCCCCGGTAGGCGCGCAGCACGGTGACGTCCGCGAGCACCGGGAAGAGCTCCGCGGCCTGGTCGGCCAGCCGCCGCAGCACCTCCTGGGAGAGCGTGCGGTCGTAGCCGACCCGCTCGCGGCTGGCGCCGATCAGCACCGGCCCGCCCGGGGTGCCCTCGACCACGGCGGAGGTCTCCAGCCCGGCCGAGCCGCTGGCCACGTTGGCCACGTAGTCGGCGGCGTAGACCTTGTGCCGGACGACCCTCGGCAGCGGCTCGGTGACCAGGACGAAGCCGCGGCGGGGCATCACCGGCAGGTGCACCCCGGCCAGGGCGGCCAGTTCGCCGCCCCAGGTGCCGGCGGCGTTGACCACGGCGGGCGCGGCCAGCCGGCGGCGGTCGGTCCGTACGCCGCGCACGGCGCCGTCCGGTCCCCGGTCGATGGCGGTCACGGTCTCCCCCGTGATCAGCTCGGCACCCCGCCGCCGGGCCGCGCGCAGCAGGTGGGCGGCGGCCAGGGCGGGCTGGACCTGGGCGTCCTGCGGGTAGTGGAAGCCGCCGGCCAGGCCGGGGGCGAGGTGCGGCTCCAGCTCCCGCAGCCGCTCGCCGGGCACCTCCTCGGCGAGCACCCCGACGGCGCGCTGCCCGGCCGCGAAGGCCCGCAGCGCCTCCTGCCCGGCGGCGGTGGAGGCGACCACCACGCCGCCCTTGGCCTCGTACTCGACGGCCTCGCCGAGGTCCTCGGCGAGGTCGCGCCAGAGCCGGGTGCTGAGCAGGGCGAGGTCGAGTTCGGGCCCGGGCTCCTTGTCGGAGACCAGCAGGTTGCCCTCACCGGCGCCGGTGGTGCCGCCGGCCACCGGCCCGCGGTCGACGACGGCGACGGTGAGCCCGGCGCGGGCCGCGTAGTAGGCGCAGGCGGCGCCGACCACGCCGGCGCCGACCACGACGACGTCCAGGGGAGGTCTCTGGGTCTTGAGCACGTCAGTAATATGTCACATGCCATCCACCCTGCCAAGACCGCCCCACCGAAACCCGAGGACGCGCCACCGGAACCCGAGGACGCCCCCCGACCAGCGGAAAGCCCCGGCCCGCCGCTCTCCGCGACGGACCGGGGCTCCCTCAGGGCTCACCGGCTCAGGTGATGTCGTCCATCTGCTCGTGGCGCGCGGCCGGCACCGGGGCGCTGGAGGCCACCGGGGCCGCCGAGGCCCCGACGGCCTCCGCGCCGGCCACCGGCTGCACGGACAGGTCGAGGTGCGAGGCCTCCTCGTCGCTCAGCCCGGCGTCGGGGTTGCGGCGCTCCTTGCGCCTGTCGTTGACGATCGCGATGCCCACCGCGAGGAAGTACAGCGCCCAGATCGGCGCTGCCAGCGTGAGCATGCTCACCGGATCGGCGCTCGGGGTGGCGAAGGCGGCGAAGACCGTGATGCCCATGACCATGCCGCGCCACCAGCCGAGCAGCCGCTTGCCGGTGACCATGCCGACCATGTTCATCATCACCAGCAGCAGCGGGAACTCGAAGGCCAGGCCGAAGACCAGCACCATCCGGGTGGCGATGTCGAGGTAGTCCTCGGGCGGCAGGATCGGCGTGGTCTTGTCCGGGGTGAACGAGATCAGCACGTCGACGGTGGTCGGCAGCACCAGGATGGCGCAGCCCACACCGGCCAGGAAGAGCGGCGCCCCGCACAGCATGAAGATGACGGCGTACTTCTTCTCGTGCCGGTGCAGACCGGGCGCCACGAAGGCCCAGACCTGGTAGAGCCAGATCGGCACGGTCGCGACCACACCGGCCGTCAGCGACACCTTGAGCATCCAGGTGAAACCGGCGGTCAGACCGATGTTGGAGACCTGGGCGCACTTGCCCTTGAACTGGCCGGCAGTCTCCGGTGTGCAGCGCGGCAGCGGCTCCAGCAGGAAGTTCTCGATCTGCCTGTGGTAGATCGCCGCCACGATGGTGATCACCACGATCGCCAGGACCGACTTGACCACGCGGTTGCGCAGTTCCCGCAGGTGGTCGGTGAGGGCCATCCGCCCCTCAGGATCCTTGGACGCCTTCGACGCCTTGGAGAGCTTGCTCAACCCCGGTCCTCAACTCGTGCGTCGAGGCCCGCCGGTCGACGGGCCTCCGTGGTCGCGTTCGTCACGTGCGCCGCACTCAGTGCGGGCGGTCGCCGTCGGCCGCGGACGGCCCGGCGGTGGGCTCGGCCACCGGACGGGCCGTGCCCGACGCTCCCGGAGCGGCCTGGATGGTCCTGGCCGCGGTCGTCGCCGGACCACCGTCGACCTGCGCCGCCGGGGGCGGCGTCGCGGCGTCGCCCTCCTCGGCGCCGTCCGAGCGCATCGCCCTGGCCTCGCTCTTCAGGATCCGCATCGACTTCCCGAGCGAACGCGCCAGATCGGGCAGCCGCTTCGCGCCGAACAGCAGGACGGCGAAAACCACGACCACCACGATCGCGGTCATCGAGATGCGCATGCGCGACCACCTTCAGTCTCGGCCGCCCGACGGGCCGTCCCCTGCGGATGGTAACCGCTGCGGATGACGCCACGACGACGGCCGCCCGAACAGGACAGCGGCTCCCGGCACACGGATTCAGGAGCCATCTGAGAGCGTAACCCGCCCCTGCCCGCACGCAGCAGCCCCCGTACGGCGGGGGCCGCGGGACGGACCCTAGACCCGGGCCGGCACCGCGTCCGCCAGCTCCTCCGCCGCCGCGGCCAGCGCCCGCGAGGCCGCGTCCACGCCCTTGGCGAGCGCCCGCACGTCCAGCCAGAGCCGGATCGCGAGGACCCCGAGGACCAGCAGGCCCGCGGTGGCGAGCAGGACGGCGGCGACGAGCATCCAGGACATGCGCCCCACCCTATACGGGCCCACCTGCGGCTCCGGCCGGGTGCGCTACCCCTCGGCCGGGACGAGCCGCATGGTGCGGACTCCGGCCCCGGTGAGCGCCTCGACGATCTTCTCCCCGGCCGGCTTGCGCACCGCCGCGCCGCACAGCGGGCAGCCGAAGCTGTAGTTCGCCTGGGCCGGGGTGCGGCCGAGGGTCAGCCGGAACTCCTCGGCCGGGAGCTCCACCTTCTCCCGGCACTCCGAGCAGTACACCTTGAATCTGGTCCCGGGTTCCACCGCTCAGACCTGCCCCTCCCCGTAGGCGGCGAGTGCCTCCCGCGCGGCCGAGCGCGCCTGCTCGGCCAGCTCGGGCGGCGAGACGATCCGGCCGTCCCGGCCCAGCCGCAGCGCCAGCGGGCGCAGCTGGGAGGGGTCGGCGCTGCGCAGGGTGATCCGCAGTCCGCCGTCCGGCAGTTCCTCGGCCCGGTCGTGGGTGTAGTACTCGGCCACCCAGCGCCCGCCGGAGGAGACCTCGACGACCACCTCGGGGTCGTCGGCCGCCGGGTTGACCAGCCCGCCGCTCAGGTCGCGCGGCTCGCGCCGGGGCGGGTCGGCCGGGACGTCCAGGACGCGGATCTCGGCGACCCGGTCGAGCCGGAACATCCGGTGGTCCTCGGAGGTGCGGCACCAGGCTTCGAGGTAGGTGTGGCCCTCGGTGAGCAGCCGGATCGGGTCGACCTCGCGCTCGGTCATCCCGCCGCGCCCGTGCGAGTAGTAGCGCAGCCAGAGCCGGCGGCCCTCGCTGAGCGCGCGGTCGATGTCGGCGAAGACGTGGCTCTCCGCCTCGAAGGTCACACCGACCCGGGCGCTGCCCTCGGCGCTCTCCCCGGCCGCGTTCTCGATCTTGGCGACGGCCCGGGTGAGCGCCTCGCGGTCCCCGGCCCGCAGCCCGGGCAGCCCGGCCACCGCGCGGGCGGCCACCAGCAGCGCGGTCGCCTCGTCGGCGGCCAGCCGCAGCGGCTGGGCCACGTCGTCGACGTTGTGCCACCAGATCCGCTCGCCGTCGGTGTCGATGTCGAGCAGGTCGCCGCCGCGGAAGCTGGTGCCGCACATCGGCAGCACGTTGAGGTCCCCGATCAGCTCGCGCTCGCTGATCCCGAAGGCCCGGGCCACCTCGGCGACCTCGGCCCCCGGCCGTTCGCGCAGATAGGTGACCAGCGACAGCATCCGTCGCGTCTGGTCGATCGCATTGCTCATGCCCGCACGCCTTCCACATCCAGCCCCGCGACCGCCCGCAGCCGGTCGACCACATCCGCCCGCAGCTCCTCCGGCCCGAGCACCAGCACGTCCGGCCCGAACTCCGCCAGGTCGGCGCCCAGCCCGTTGCCGTAGGGGATCTCCAGCTCGTCCCAGGCCTCGTCGACCCGGGTGCCGGCCAGCGCCTTGGTGCGCAGCGGGAAGCCGGCGTCCCGGCGGACCCGGACGGTCGCGGTGGCGGTGGCACCCTCCCCCGCGAACTTCGCCACGGTCGCCCGGACGTCCACGTGCTCGGGCACGGTGCCCAGGAAGGCTCCGTTCCTGGCCCGCACCTTGCCGGTGATCCGGCTGAGCCGGAACACCCGGGCGTCGCCGCGGTCGCGGTCGTACCCGGCCAGGTACCAGTGGCCGCGCCAGCACTCCAGCGCCCACGGCTCGACGCTGCGCTGCTCGACGGCGGCGGCGCCGGCCTTGCGGTACTCGAAGGTGACCGGACGGCGGTCCCGGGCGGCGGTGAGCAGCGGCTCGAACGCGGCCTCCCGGGCGGGGATGCGCGGCTCCAGGGCGGTCCGGCCCTCGGCCTCGGCGAACGGCACCCCGGCCGCGCGCAGCTTCTGCAGCGCGCCGCTGGCCGCGCCGGACATCTTGGCCTGCTGCCAGACCCGGGCCGCCAGGGTCAGCGCGGCCGCCTCCTCGGCGTCCAGCGCGATCTCGGGCAGCCGGTTGCGGTCGGCGCGGGCCAGGTAGCCGAGCTCGCCGTCCAGGGTGCTCTCGTCGACGTCGA
This sequence comes from Kitasatospora sp. NPDC086791, assembly GCF_040685975.1. NCBI lineage: Bacteria > Bacillati > Actinomycetota > Actinomycetes > Kitasatosporales > Streptomycetaceae > Kitasatospora > Kitasatospora sp. NPDC086791. The sequence goes on from NZ_JBFBOC010000016.1 coordinate 100,976, forward strand.
TCACCAGGCCGAGCTCGCGCAGGTCGTCCTTGTCCCGCTCGAACATCCGGTTGAAGGCGTCCTCGCTGCTGGCCTGCCAGGCCTCGCGGTACGCCTCGATGGATTCCCGCAGCTCCTTCTTGGAGAGCGGACGTCTGGTGTTCATCAGGCACAGGGCGAGATTCATCAGCCGCTCTGCCTTGGCGATCGCCATCGCTGACCCTTCCGGTGTGCCGCGCCGCGCGCGGGGTGCGCCAACCGGGCGATCACCACCCGGCGGGACCGACCGTACCGGTAGCGGTACGCGCTGCAAAAGCCGCGCCCCGCGCCCGGCCCCCGAGCGCTCCCGAGCCCGGTCCCCAGGCCGGTCCGAGCCCGACCCCGGAGCCGTCCCTTGCCTGGTCCCCGCGTCGCGCCCACCGGCCCCGGACACGCCCGTGGGCCGGGCCCCCGGAGGGGTCCGGCCCACGGCGCGAGCGGGCTCAGACGGCCAGCAGGTCGACCACGAAGATCAGGGTCGAGCCCGGCGGGATGGCCGGGGTCGGCGACTGGTTGCCGTACGCCAGGTGCGACGGGATGGTCAGCTCGCGGCGGCCGCCGACCTTCATGCCGACGACGCCCTGGTCCCAGCCCTTGATGACGCGGCCGCCACCGAGCGGGAAGCGGAACTCGTTCGGGCTCCGGTTCCAGCTGGCGTCGAACTCCTCGCCGGTCTCGAAGGTCACGCCGACGTAGCGGACGCTGACGTTCTGGCCCTTCTTGGCCTCCGCGCCCTCGCCCACGACGATGTCGCGGATCTGCAGCTCCGCCGGGGCGTCGCCGATCGGGAAGTCGATCTCGGGCTTCTCGTTGAGGTTGACGCTCACAGTCCCTCTTCTCAGGTTTCGCGTTGCATTCACGACCAAGCGGCGGACGCCCGCACCGCAGGTCCGCCCGGACGACGTACGGGCGGACCACGGTACAGGCGCCCGCCGCCCGTCCGGGTCCGGCCACGCGGCCGGACCCGAAGGTCACACGCACACCATTGTCACCCGAAAGTGGATCAGCCCTGACCGGCGTCGAGGATGTCCACCACGAAGACCAGCGTCGCGCCGGGCGGGATGTCGCCCTGGCCCTTGTCGCCGTAGCCCAGCGCGGCCGGGATCACCAGCTCGACCCGGCTGCCCACGGTCTGGCCCTCCAGGCCCTGGTCCCAGCCCTGGATGACCTGGCCGCCGCCGACCGGGAAGGTGAACGCCTGGCCCTTGCTGAGCGAGGAGTCGAACACCTTGCCGTCCTTGAACAGCGCGCCGGTGTACTGGACGACGACCTTCTCGCCCTTCTCCACCTTCGGCCCGGTGCCCTTGATCAGGACGTGGGACTTCAGCTCGGTCGGGTCCTTGGCGCCGGCCACCGGGGTGATCTCGGCCGGCTTCTTGCCGTTGTCCTTGACCTGCGGGAAGTCCGCCGGCGGCGGGGTGACCGTGCCACTGACCACCGCGTCGGGCGCGTTGGCGTTGCGGATGTCGATCACGAAGATCAGGTCGTCCTTCGCCCCGATCGACATGTCGGCCTTGCCCTGCGAGCCGAACGCGGCGGCCGGCGGGGCCACCACCAGCAGCCGGCTGCCGGCCTTCTTCCCGATCACGGCCTGGTCCAGCGCCGGGATCAGCGAGTCCGTGCCGGCCTGGAAGATCTGCGGCTTGCCGTTGGCGTCGTACGAGCTCGGGATGTCCTTGCCGGTGTTCCAGTCCTTGGCGGTGTAGTCCACCGAGGTCCAGGAGTTCTTGTCCACCTTGGCGCCGGAGCCCTCGGAGAGCACCTTGACCACGAAGGAACCGTCGGACGGCTCGCCCGGTACCTGGATCTCGGCCTTCTTGCCGAAGTCACCGGCGACGGTCGGCAGCACCTTGGCGCTGTCCTTGATCGGCGGCACCGGCTCGGCGCTCGGCTTGGGCGGCGCGGTCTTGGCCGCGTCCGGCTTGGCCGCGTTGGTGTCCTTGTCGCCGTCCTTGTTCACCAGGTAGAGCGTCACGGCACTGCCGGCCAGCAGCAGGGCCAGCACCGTGCCGAGGATCACGCCGAGCCGGCCGACCCCCGGCGGGTTCTCGTCGTACCCGGCCTCGGAGGTGTCGGCCCGGCGCACGGTGGAGGCGAAGATCTGCGGGGTGTCGTCGGTGGTCGTCCCGCCCGAGGCACGCGGCGTCTCACCGGGCTGCGCCCAGCCGGCCTGCTGCTTCAGGATCGACGGCGGAACGACGATCGACTCGCCGTCCCCCGGAAGCGGGCCGCCGGGACGGGAGGCGGCCGGGTCACCCGCAGGGCTGTCGTTCGCCGCGGTGCCGGCCCCGCCCGGGCTCGGCGTCTTCTCAGTCATGACTCCCCATCCATCTCGCCACAGGTCTTCCAGGTCTGCGCCCGGCGTGCTGAGCGCCGGCCTGCCGTCGCACCGCCCGCCCCGGACCTTGGCGCCGGGCGGCGCCTGCCACAGCGCGAGGGCAGTATGACAGCTCAGGATGAGGGCGGACGCTTCGTTGTACGAGCGTCCGCCCAAGCGTACGGAATCCCCCGGGTGACTTCCTAGACCGCTTCCAGGATGTCGATCACGAAGACCAGCGTCGAGTTCGCCGGGACGGCGCCCTGCGCCTTGTCCTGGTAGCCGAGCGCGGGCGGCACCACGAGCATCACCCGGCTGCCGACGGTCTGCCCGACCAGGCCCTTGTCCCAGCCCTCGATCACGCTGCCGGTGCCGATCTGCACCGCCTGCGCACCGCCGTGCGTCCAGGAGGAGTCGAACTGCTGGCCGTTGCTCCACAGCACCCCGGTGTACTGCACCACCAGGGTCTGCCCGCTCTTGACCGGCTTGCCCTCGCCCTTGATCAGCACCGCCTGCTGCAGGTCGGTGGGCGCGGGCTGCCCGGCCGGGATGGTGATCGTCACCGGCGCCTTGCCGTTGTCCTTGACCTGCGGCAGGGTCGCGGGCGGCTGGGTCATGGTCCCGCTCAGCGTGGAGTCCTGCGGCAGGCTCTCCATGATGTCCAGCACGAACACCACGGTGTCGTTCTTGTTGACGCCCAGCTGGGTGGAGCCCTGCTCGCCGAAGGCCGCCGCCGGCGGCGCCACCACCAGCAGCCGGCTGCCCACCTTCTTGCCGATCACGCTCTGGTCCAGCGCCGGCACCAGCTGCCCGCTGCCCGCCTGGTAGAGCTGCGGCTTGCCGTTGGGGTCGTACGAACTGGGCAGGTCCTTGCCGGTGGTCCAGTCCTTCGCGGTGTAGTTGACCGTCACCCAGTCACCCTTGTTGACGGTCGCCCGATCGCCCTCGCTGACCGTGTTCACCACGAACTGCCCGCTGGGCTGCTGGCCCTCGGGGATCGTGATGGTGGCCTTGCTGCCGTACCCGCCACCCGAAAGAGTGGGCATCGGCGACGCCTCGGAGACCGGCGCCGGCACCGTCGGGGCGGCGCTCGCCGGGGACGGTGTCGCCGGACCGGCCGCCTTGGGGGAACTGCTGCAGGCGACCGCCAGCAGCAGCGGCAGGGTGAGAAGCAAACCGGCGGTGCGGCGCACGGTGGTCCTAACTGTCGGTCGAAGTCGGCTCTCCCGACTCGACGGACAGCGTATGCCCGGCACGCGTCCGGCCCCGGTAGACACCACCGGGGCCGGACGCCGCCGTGAGCACGGCGGCTCGATCGCGATCCGGGCTACATCCCGGCGATGAGCTTCTCCACCCGCTCGTCCACCGAGCGGAACGGGTCCTTGCACAGCACCGTGCGCTGCGCCTGGTCGTTCAGCTTCAGGTGCACCCAGTCCACCGTGAAGTCCCGGCGCTGCTCCTGGGCCCGGCGGATGAAGTCCCCGCGCAGCCGGGCCCGGGTGGTCTGCGGCGGGATCGACTTGGCCTCGAAGGTCTTGAGGTCGGTGGTCACCCGCTGCGCCTGGCCCTTGCCCTGGAGCAGGTAGAACAGGCCGCGGCGGCGGTGGATGTCGTGGTACGCGAGGTCGATCTGGGCCACCCGCGGGTTGGACATGCTCATCTGGTGCTTCTCGCGGTAGCGCTCGATGAGCTTGTACTTCATGATCCAGTCGATCTCGGTGGCCACCCCGTCCAGCCGCTCGGTGCGGACGGCCTCCAGGGTGCGGCCCCACAGGTCGAGGACCCGGGCGATCGTGCCGGTGTTGATGCCCTTGCGGTCGGCGAACTCCAGCGCCTTGCCGTAGTACTCCTCCTGGATGTCCAGCGCGCTGGCCTCGCGGCCGTTGGCGAGCCGCACCTGGTGGGTGCCGGTGAGGTCGTGGCTGACCTCGCGGATCGCCCGGATCGGGTTCTCCAGGGTCAGGTCGCGCATCACCACGCCGGCCTCGATCAGCCGCAGCACCAGGTCGGTGGCGCCGACCTTGAGCAGCGTCGTGGTCTCGGACATGTTGGAGTCGCCGACGATCACGTGCAGCCGGCGGTAGCGCTCGGCGTCCGCGTGCGGCTCGTCCCGGGTGTTGATGATCGGCCGCGAGCGGGTGGTGGCGGAGCTGACGCCCTCCCAGATGTGCTCGGCCCGCTGGCTGACGCAGTAGACCGCGCCGCGCGGGGTCTGCAGCACCTTGCCCGCGCCGCAGATCAGCTGGCGGGTGACCAGGAAGGGGATCAGCACGTCGGCCAGCCGGGAGAACTCGCCGTGCCGGGCCACCAGGTAGTTCTCGTGGCAGCCGTAGGAGTTCCCGGCGGAGTCGGTGTTGTTCTTGAAGAGGTAGACGTCCCCCGCGATGCCCTCCTCGTGCAGCCGCCGCTCGGCGTCCACCAGGAGACCTTCGAGGATGCGTTCGCCCGCCTTGTCGTGCGTCACCAGCTCGACCACGTCGTCGCACTCGGGGGTGGCGTACTCGGGGTGGGAGCCGACGTCGAGGTAGAGCCGGGCGCCGTTGCGCAGGAAGACGTTACTGCTGCGGCCCCAGGAGACGACCCGGCGGAACAGGTACCGCGCGACCTCGTCCGGCGACAGCCGTCGCTGCCCGCGGAACGTGCAGGTCACGCCGTACTCGTTCTCCAGCCCGAAAATCCGGCGGTCCATGAGCACTCCATTCTGGTCGGAGCTGTCCGAAACCGCCTCCACGACGACTGGGCCGCCGCAGGGGCACCGGAGCCCCGTACGACGGCGGTCCGGCCGCCGTACGGGACTCCGCAGGCACTGCTACTCCGGCGCGGTGTCCGCCGGGTGGTCCTCGTCGTCCGCCTCGGCGGACTGGTCCCCGTCGAGCAGCCGGGCGAGCTGGTTGCCCAGGATCCGCTTGAACTTGCGCTGCTGGAACCGCTGGCGGTCGAGGACCGCGACCTCCAGCTGCTCCGGGGTGAGGCTGCGCGGGCTGCCGCCGTTGGGGTCGCGGGCGAGCGCGTCGACCGCGACCTTCACCGCCTCGGTGAGGCCCAGACCGACGCGGTGGCGCTGGCCCAGGTAGTTGCCGATCGAGTCGGCGTTGCCGCCGACCACCACGTAGTTCTTCTCGTCGACGACCGAGCCGTCCGGCGTGAGCCGGTAGATCTGGTCGTTGTCGCGGGTGCGGCCGACCTCGGCCACGATCAGCTCGACCTCGTACGGCTTCTCCCCGACCGAGGAGAAGATGGTGCCCAGGGTCTGGGCGTACACGTTGGCCAGGCCCCGGGCGGTGACGTCCGCCCGGTCGTAGGAGTAGCCGCGCAGGTCGGCGTAGCGGACGCCGCCGATGCGCAGGTTCTCGAACTCGTTGTAGCGGCCGACCGCCGCGAAGGCGATCTTGTCGTAGATCTCGGAGACCTTGTGGAGCGCCCTGGAGGTGTTCTCCGCGACGAAGACGATGCCGTCGGCGTAGGTGAGCACGACCACGCTGCGGCCGCGCGCGATGCCCTTGCGGGCGTACTCCGCGCGGTCCGCCATGGCCTGCTGGGGCGAGACGTAGAACGGTGTCGACACCGGCGGTCGTCCCTTTCCTGTGAGGTGATGGCTAGATCAGCGGGGCCTGCGGGCCGTTGGGGTGGTTCAGGCGCTCGTCGGTGATGGCCACGGCGGTCTCGGCGACCTCCGCGTCGGTGAGCCGGCGGAAGCCGTCCTCGGTGATCAGCGAGACGATCGGGAAGATCTTGCGGGCGAGGTCCGGGCCGCCGGTGGCGGAGTCGTCGTCCGCCGCGTCGTAGAGCGCCTGGACGACCAGGGTGACGGCCTGTTCGGCCGTCAGGTCGTCGCGGTAGAGCTTCTTCATCGAGCCGCGGGCGAAGACCGAGCCCGAGCCGGTGGCGGCGAAGCCGCGCTCCTCGGAACGCCCGCCGGTGACGTCGTAGTTGAAGATCCGGCCGCGGCCGAGGCCGAGGTCGTAGCCGGCGAACATCGGCACCACCGCCAGCCCCTGCATCGCCATGCCCAGGTTGCCCCGGATCATGCTGGTGAGGCGGTTCGCCTTGCCCTCCAGGGAGAGCGTGGTGCCCTCGATCTTCTCGTAGTGCTCCAGCTCCAGCTGGAACAGCCGGACCATCTCGACCGCGAGACCGGCGGTGCCGGCGATGCCGACCGCGCTGTACTCGTCGGCCGGGAAGACCTTCTCGATGTCGCGCTGGGCGATCACGTTGCCCATCGTCGCCCGGCGGTCACCGGCGATCACCACGCCGCCGTCGAAGACCGCGGCCACGATCGTGGTCCCGTGCGGCGCCTCGACGACGGAGCCCTCGGGGAGCCCGCGGTGGCCGGGGATCAGCTCCGGCCGGTGCTCGGCGAGGAAGTCGAGGAACGAGGACGACCCCGGGGTCAGGAAGGCAGCCGGTAGACGCCCGGTGCCACGAGTGTTGGCTTCCACACGATTCCTTCCAGGTAGCTTGAAGCGCGCGCTGCCCGCACCCTACCCGCCCGACGATCACTGCCGGAGCGTGGCCGGGAGGTGCCGGGCGGCCGGGCGGCCAGCGCCGCCCGACCGCCCTCGACGGTCGCGACCGTGAATTGCCGTTGACCGGGAACGGGCTATTGCCCGCCCTTTTGGACAAAGCCCCTCACGAAATCCTCCGCATTCGACTCGAGGACTTCGTCGATTTCGTCCAGCACCGCGTCGACGTCGTCGCTCAGCTTTTCCTGGCGCTCCTTGAGGTCGTCGGAATTCTGCGTTTCCGCGGCCTGCTCCTCGACCTCCTCGGAGGAGCGGTTTGCCCGCTGCTGGCCGCCGCCGGTGTCCTTGCTCGCCATTTCCCTCACCCCGCTCGAATCGTCTGGCACGGTTTGGTCGGTCGGATCGTTGCCGGTTGGCACCGACCCTATACACAAGGTGCGACTGCCGCTCCCGGTTTGCCGGTGGCGCTTCCTGTCCAACACCCGCTGCCACCCCGGATGATTCCCATTCGGCGGACGTTCACCCGTGGTGATCGAAAAGTTACCCGCCGGCCAGCACCCGGAGCAGGTCCTCCGCCGTGCGGCAGCGGTCCAGCAGCTCCTTGACGTGGTTGCGGGTGCCGCGCAGCGGTTCCAGGGTGGGCACCCGCTGCAACGAGTCCCGGCCGGGCAGGTCGAAGATCACCGAGTCCCAGGAGGCCGCCGCGACGTGGTCCGCGTACTGCTCCAGGCAGCGCCCGCGGAAGTACGCCCTGGTGTCCTCCGGCGGCTTGGAGACGGCCCGCTCGACCTCGTCCTCGGTGAGCAGCCGCTCGAAGCGTCCGCGGGCCACCAGGCGGTTGTAGAGGCCCTTCTCGGGCCGTACGTCGCTGTACTGGAGGTCGACCAGCTGCAGCCGCGGGCTCTCCCACCCCAGGGCGTCCCGGCTGCGGTAGCCCTCCAGGATCTCCCGTTTGGCGATCCAGTCCAGCTGCCTCGACAGCGACATCGGGTCGCGCTCCAGCCGGCCGAGGACGTCCTCCCAGCGCGTCAGCACGTCCACCGTCTGCTCGTCCGCGTCGGTGCCGAAGCGGTCCTCGACGTACTTGCGGGCCAGCTCGAAGTACTCCAGCTGGAGCTGGACGGCGGTGAGTTTGCGCCCGTTGCGCAGGGTGATCAGGTGTTTGAGGGTCGGGTCGTGGGAGACCCGGTGCAGGGTGCGCACCGGCTGGTCGACGGCGAGGTCGGAGGCGATGAAGGAGTCCTCGATCATCGACAGGACCAGCGAGGTGGTGCCCAGCTTGAGGTAGGTGGAGATCTCGGAGAGATTGGCGTCCCCGATGATCACGTGCAGCCGGCGGTACTTCTCGGCGTCGGCGTGCGGTTCGTCCCGGGTGTTGATGATCGGCCGCTTGAGCGTGGTCTCCAGGCCGACCTCGACCTCGAAGTAGTCCGCCCGCTGGCTGATCTGGAAGCCGTGCGCAGAGCCGTCCTGGCCGATGCCGACCCGGCCCGCGCCGGTGACCACCTGGCGGGAGACGAAGAACGGGGTCAGGTGGCGCACGATGTCGGCGAACGGCGTCGCCCGCTTCATCAGGTAGTTCTCGTGGGTGCCGTAGGAGGCGCCCTTGTTGTCGGTGTTGTTCTTGTACAGGTGGATGTTCTGCCCGTTGGGCAGCTCCAGCGCGCGCTGCGCGGCCGCCGCCATGATCCGCTCGCCGGCCTTGTCCCAGAGCACGGCGTCGCGCGGGTTGGTCACCTCGGGCGAGCTGTACTCGGGGTGCGCGTGGTCCACGTAGAACCGGGCCCCGTTGGTGAGGATGACGTTGGCCAGGCCGATGTCCTCGTCGGTCAGCTGGCTGGCGTCCGCCACCTCGCGCGCCAGGTCGAAGCCCCGCGCGTCGCGCAGTGGATTCTCCTCCTCGAAGTCCCAGCGGGCCCGCCGTGCCCGGTGCATCGCCGCCGCGTAGGCGTTGACGATCTGGGACGAGGTGAGCATGGCGTTGGCGTTGGGGTGCCCGGGCACGGAGATCCCGTACTCGGTCTCGATGCCCATCACGCGCCGTACGGTCATGCGGCCCTCCTTGCCCGGTGCGCCGCCCCCGGCGGGCGGAACACGCTGACGTACCGCTGAACAACACCGGCGCCGGCCATCTGCCCGCGGACGGTGGGTCGAGCCTAGGACCCGGCGCCGACCGGCGGGCCCCGAGACGCGCCGTCCGGCTGCGGGGCCGCGAGGCGCCACAGCCGGACGGTGTGCGTACAGCTCCGGGGACCGCCACCGGCCCGGGTAACCGTGTGCTTACAGGTACTGCCCCGTGTTGGCGACAGTGTCGATCGAGCGGCCGGACTCGGCGCCCTGCTTGCCGGTGACCAGCGTGCGGATGAAGACGATCCGCTCGCCCTTCTTGCCGGAGATGCGGGCCCAGTCGTCCGGGTTGGTGGTGTTCGGGAGGTCCTCGTTCTCCTTGAACTCGTCCACGCAGGCGGCGAGCAGGTGGGAGACGCGCAGACCGCGCTGACCGTGGTCGAGGAAGTCCTTGATGGCCATCTTCTTCGCCCGGTCGACGATGTTCTGGATCATCGCGCCGGAGTTGAAGTCCTTGAAGTACAGGACCTCCTTGTCACCGTTGGCGTAGGTGACCTCCAGGAAGCGGTTGTCCTCGGTCTCGGAGTACATCCGCTCCACCACCGACTGGATCATCGCGGCCACCGTGGCCCCGACGGAGCCGTCGTGCTCCTTGAGGTCGTCCGGGTGGAACGGCAGCGAGTCCTTGAGGTACTTGGAGAAGATGTCCTTCGCGGCCTCGGCGTCCGGGCGCTCGATCTTGATCTTGACGTCCAGGCGGCCGGGCCGCAGGATCGCCGGGTCGATCATGTCCTCGCGGTTCGAGGCGCCGATGACGATGACGTTCTCCAGGCCCTCCACGCCGTCGATCTCGGCCAGCAGCTGCGGGACGATGGTGTTCTCCACGTCCGAGCTGACGCCGGAGCCGCGGGTGCGGAACAGCGACTCCATCTCGTCGAAGAAGACGATGACGGGCGTGCCCTCGCTCGCCTTCTCCCGGGCCCGCTGGAAGACCAGGCGGATCTGCCGCTCGGTCTCGCCCACGTACTTGTTGAGCAGCTCGGGGCCCTTGATGTTGAGGAAGTAGCTCTTCCCCTGCGGGCGGCCGGTGACCTCGGCGACCTTCTTGGCCAGCGAGTTGGCGACCGCCTTGGCGATCAGCGTCTTGCCGCAGCCGGGCGGCCCGTAGAGCAGGACGCCCTTGGGCGGGCGCAGCTCGTACTCCTTGAAGAGGTCGGCGTGCAGGTACGGCAGCTCGACCGCGTCGCGGATCTGCTCGATCTGGTTGCTCAGGCCGCCGATCTGGCGGTAGTCGATGTCCGGGACCTCTTCGAGGACCAGCTCCTCGACCTCGGCCTTCGGCACCACCTCGTACACGTAGCCGGAGCGGGGCTCCAGCAGCAGGGCGTCCCCCGACCGGATGGTGAGCTCGCGCAGCGGTTCGGCGAGGCGCACCACGCGCTCCTCGTCGGTGTGGCCGAGTACCAGGGCGCGCTCGCCGTCCTCCAGGACCTCCTTGAGGGTGACGATCTCGCCGATGCGCTCGAAGGCCATCGCGTCCACGATGTTGAGGGCCTCGTTGAGCATCACTTCCTGGCCGCGCCGCAGCTCGTCGAGGGCGACGTTGGGGCTGACGTTCACGCGGAGCTTGCGCCCGCCGGTGAAGATGTCCGCGGTGCCGTCCTCGTTCGCGTCGAGGAAGGTGCCGAAGCCGGCCGGGGGCTGTGCCAGCCGGTCCACTTCCTCCTTGAGGGCCACGATCTGGTCGCGGGCCTCGCGCAGGGTGGAGGCGAGCCGTTCGTTCTGGGCGGACACGCCCGCCAGGTTGGTCTGGAGCTCGACGATCCGCTCTTCGAGGATTCTCGAATTGCGCGGCGAGTCGGCGAGCTTGCGGCGCAGCACGGCGATTTCCTGCTCAAGGTACGAGACCTGAGCGGCCTCGTCGGAACCACGAGCGGGCCTGCCGGTGCTGCGGTTGTAGTCGTCATCGTGGGCTGCCACGGTCCTCACCTCCTCCGGGGAGCTGGACGCTTCCAGACCCTACCTGGGACCAGGGGTCCGTAAACCCCTAGATCAAGAAAGATGGAACGGGCGTGTCCGATCTTCGCCCCAGCGTGCTTCCCCTCTGCTAAGGGGATACCCACCGCGCACCGCCCAAAGCGGGCCAGATGTATCGTCGAGCGAAGTGATATCCGATCGGGACCGCACCGCGGGGTCCGATCGTTGTACGAATGGCGGGATTGCGCCCAGAAATGGGCGACCCGGGACAGAAACGGCAGGGGACCATGTCGGTGACCGACGAGACCGCGGCGGCGACCGAGGAACTGGAGGTGTGGATCGACCAGGACCTGTGCACCGGCGACGGCATCTGCGTCCAGTACGCACCGGAGGTCTTCGAGCTCGACATCGACGGCCTCGCCTACGTGAAGGGGCCGGACGACGAGCTGCGCCAGCAGCCCGGGGAGACCGCCCCGGTGCCGCTGACGCTCCTTCAGGACGTGGTGGACTCGGCCAAGGAGTGCCCCGGCGACTGCATCCACGTGCGCCGGACCGCGGACCGGGTCGAGGTGTACGGGCCGGACGCGGAGTAGGCGCCCACGGCTCAGGCCTGGGCGATCGGGGCGGCGGTCTGGGCGCGTTCCCAGCCGCCGCCCTTGCGCGTCCAGGTGAGGTCGAGTGAGATGTCGGGCCGGAAGCGCGGCACGTCCTCGCTCGAATACCCCTGCGCGTGGCCGGTGATGGCGCCGTCGGAGCGCACCGCGAGCCGGCTCACGGTGAGGTTCTCGCGTTCGGTGAGCAGGGTGGCCAGCACGGTCGGGTGGTTGCCGGGGCCGAAGCCGAGCAGGAAGACCGCGTCCGGCGGGGTGCCGGTCTCGGCGGCGCAGTGCGCGGCGACCACCGTGCCGGGGTGGCCGTCGCCCAGCTCGACCGGCACGCTGAGCGCCGCCTTGACCGGGAACGGGCCGCAGTCGAGCGGGAGTTGGGTGGCGGCCGGATCGGGGGCGGCGCTCGCGGCGAGGGCCCTGGGCGTGCTGTGGACGGGCACTGGCACCGGAGTGCCGGTCGCCGGGGAGGCGGCGAGGGCGGCGCCCACCACCGCGCCGCTGCCGGCCAGGGCGAGGGCCCAGTGCCAAGGGGTGGTGCGCACGTGCTCGGGCCGGGTCCGGCCCCGCGGTGTCTGCTGTCCTGCCGTCGCCGTCGTCCCGACCGCGGTCTCCACCAGGCGTCCCCTCCAGAGCTCCAGGAGCTGGTCTGCGTGAGCGAGCATCGTCCCACACGGCACGCCCCGGCTCGCCCGCGGGGAGCGGGTCGCGGGACGGGCCGGAGGACGGGCCGCGGGACCGGGCCGGGCACGGCGAAGGGGTGGCACGAGATCGCTCGTGCCACCCCCGGGGTGGTGTGCGGGCTCAGCCCAGGTCGGGCTGGTCGTCCTCGACGGCCCGGGCGGCCTTGCGGGCCGCGGCGCGCTCCTGCAGGCTCGGCTCCGGCGCACCGTTGTCGTAGTCCTCGCCGTACGCGCCCTTGGCCGGACGGCGGCGGCGCAGCGGCGGCTCCACGCCGTCCGCCAGGCGGCGGGCGGTGAGCAGGAAGCCGGTGTGGCCGATCATCCGGTGGTCCGGGCGGACGGCCAGGCCCTCCAGGTGCCAGGTGCGGACCATGGTCTCCCAGGCCTGCGGCTCGGTGAAGGTGCCGTGCTCGCGCAGCGCCTCGACGGTCCGCGACATCTGCGTGGTGGTGGCCACGTAGCAGCAGATGAGGCCGCCGGGGACGAGCGCCTCGGAGGCGACGTCCAGGCACTCCCAGGGGGCCAGCATGTCGAGGATGACCCGGTCGACGTCGGTCTCGACCAGGTTGTCCTGGAGGTCGCCGACGGTGAGCTTCCACGCCGGGTGCGGCCCGCCGAAGTAGCGCTCCACGTTGCCCTGGGCGATGTCGGCGAAGTCCTGCCGGCGCTCGTAGGAGGCCAGCATGCCGTGCTCGCCGACGGCGCGCAGCAGGTACATGCTGAGCGCCCCGGAGCCGACGCCGGCCTCGATCACGCGGGCACCCGCGAAGATGTCGGCCATCGCCAGGATCTGCCCCGCGTCCTTGGGGTAGATCACGGCGGCGCCGCGCGGCATGGACAGGACGTAGTCGGGGAGCAGGGGGCGCAGCGCGAGGTACGGGACGTTCCCCGTGGTGCGCACGACCGTGCCTTCGGGAGCGCCGATCAGCTCGTCGTGCGGGAACGCACCCTTGTGGGTGTGGAACTGGTTCCCGGCCTGGAGCGTGAACGTGTAGTGGCGACCCTTGGGGTCGGTCAGCTGGACCTGGTCCCCGACCTGGAAGGGCCCGCGTCGGCGGGCGGCACCGGTCGGTTCGGACATGCGGCCAATCCTAAGGGAAGCGGGCCGCCCCGCCTCACCGGGCCCTGGGCCCGCCCGCCGTCCCACCGGCACCGTCGGCACCGCCGACGCGCGTCACCGTCCGGAGACGGCGGCGGTCAGCCGCTGCTCGATGTCGCTGAGCGCGGCGACGCCGTACACCCGGCCGTCCGCCTCGACCACCAGGTACTCCCCCGCCGGGGTGGCCTGGACGGCCCGCAGCAGGTCCTCGCCGCGCAGGTCGGCGTCCAGCCGCAGCCCGGGTTCGAGGTCGCGGGAGAGCGCGCCCACGGCCACCCAGGGGCGCCGGTGCTCGGGGACGGCCCGGACCGCGGACTCGCGCACGATGGCGATCGGCTCGCCCCGGCCGTCCACCACGACCACCGCCCCCGCCTCGGCCTCGCGGGCGCGGCGCATCGCCTCGCCGAGCGGGGTGTCGGCGGTGACCTCGACGGCCCGGCGGGCGAGGTCGCGCAGCCGCAGCCCGGGCAGCGCCTCCTTGAGCCGGGCGTTGCGCACGCTGCCGGTGGCGCCGTTCCAGATGATCGCGGCCAGCACGGCGGCCAGCACCGCGTCCACCAGGGTGTCGGTGGTGGTGCGCTCGACCCCGCGGGCCGCGCTGACCAGCGGCAGGCCGATCAGCACGACGATCGCCAGCGCCCGGCCGACCCAGGCGGCGGCCACCGTGCCGGTCATCGGCTTGCCGGTGACCGCCCAGACGACGGCGCGCAGCATCCGCCCGCCGTCCAGCGGCAGGCCGGGCAGCAGGTTGAAGGCGGCGACGACCAGGTTGGACACCATCAGGCCGGTGAGCAGCACCCCGGGCACGGAGGACAGCTCCACCGCCCGCATCGCGAGGTAGAACACCCCGCCGAGCGCCAGCGAGAGCAGCGGGCCGACGAAGGCCAGCCAGAACTCGCGCCAAGGCGTGCTCGCCTCGTTCTCGATCTCGGAGACGCCGCCGAAGAACTGCAGCTGGATCCGCCGCACGCCGAGCTTGTAGCGCAGCGCGACCAGGGTGTGGGCGAGCTCGTGCACCAGGACGGAGGCGTAGAAGGCGACCGCGAAGGAGAACGCGACCAGGTAGCGGGCGCCGCCGAGGCCGGGCAGCACGTCGTTCAGCTGCCCGCCGAACACCCAGGTGATCAGCGCGGCGATGACGAACCAGGAGGGGGTGACGTAGATCGGCACGCCGAAGGGCCGGCCCATCAGGAGGCCGCCGCGGCGCTCCGGCGGCTGCCCGGCCGGGCGCCCGCGGTCGTCCTGCGGTGGCTGGTCGGAGGTCTGCTGCCCCCTGCTGTCGCTCACCGTCATCCCTTCGGTCGTCGCCCCCGTCGTGCCCCGGTGCGCCCACGCTACGTGATCGTGGCGCTCCGCGGCCGCGCGCCCCTCCTGCTGCCTTCATACCCACTGTGCGCGTCCCGGTGGCAGCACCGTGGCAGCGGGATGACAGCGAAGGGCAATAGGGTCGTAGCCATGCAGCAGACCGACACCACCAGCGCCACCGGGGCCCCGGTGCGCCCGGCGGCGCCCCCGACCGGCCTGTCCCCGTCCCGGGCGGGGGACTTCCTCACCTGTCCCCTGCTGTACCGGCTGCGGGTGATCGACCGGCTGCCCGAGCCGCCGAGCTCGGCGGCGACCAGGGGCACCCTGGTGCACGCGGTGCTGGAGCGGCTGTTCGACAGCCCGGCGGCCGAGCGTACGCCGGAACGCGCGCTGGGCCTGTTGCGCCCGCAGTGGGAGCGGTTGCTCGGTGAACGGCCGGAGCTGGGCTCGTTGTTCCCGGACGACCCGGACGGCGCGGCGCTCACCCGCTGGCTGGCGGACGCCGAGAAGCTGGTCGGCCAGTGGTTCCGGCTGGAGGACCCGACCCGGCTGCACCCGGTGGAGCGGGAGCTCTACGTGGAGACGGCCCTGGACTCGGGGCTGCTGCTGCGCGGCTACATCGACCGGGTGGACGTCGCCCCGACCGGTGAGGTCCGGCTGGTCGACTACAAGACCGGCCGGGCGCCCTCGCGGGACTTCGAGGGCAAGGCGATGTTCCAGATGAAGTTCTACGCGCTGGTGGTGTGGCGCTGGAAGGGCGTGATCCCCAAGCGCCTCCAGCTGGTCTACCTCGGCGGCGGCGGGGACGTGGTCAGCTACGACCCCGACCGGGCCGACCTGCTCGCGGTGGAGCGCAAGCTGCAGGCGCTGTGGGAGCGGATCGGGCTCGCGGTGGCCACCGGGGACTTCCCGGCCACCCGCAACCGCCTCTGCGACTGGTGCGACCACCAGGCCAGCTGCCCGGAGTTCGGCGGCACCCCGCCGCCGTACCCCCTTCCGCTGGCCCGTAGGTCTGATGAAGACGATCCCACGGGGGATCCGATGAGCAAGGAGTCCTAGTGACGATCCGAGTGCTGCTGGTCGACGACCAGCCGCTGCTGCGCACCGGTTTCCGGATGATCCTGGAGGCCGAGTCCGACCTGGTGGTGGTCGGTGAGGCCGGCGACGGTCAGCAGGCGCTGGACCAGGTCCGGGCGCTGCAGCCCGACGTGGTGCTGATGGACATCCGGATGCCCAGGATGGACGGCGTCGAGGCGACCCGCCGGATCGCCGGCCCGGGGCGGGACGGCCCGGCCAAGGTGCTGGTGCTGACCACGTTCGACCTGGACGAGTACGTGGTGGAGGCGCTGCGCGCGGGTGCCAGCGGCTTCCTGCTCAAGGACGTGCCGGCCGAGGAGCTGGTGCAGGCGATCCGGGTGGTCGCGGACGGCGCGGCGATGCTGGCGCCGAGCATCACCCGCCGACTGCTGGACATGTACGCCACCAAGCTGCCCTCGGGCGACGAGGCGCCGCCGCAGGCGCTGAGCGCGCTGACCGACCGTGAGCTGGAGGTGCTGAAGCTGGTGGCGCGCGGGCTGTCGAACGCGGAGATCGCGGCCGAGCTGTTCGTCAGCGAGACCACCGTGAAGACCCACGTCGGCCACGTGCTGACCAAGCTCCAGCTGCGCGACCGGGTGCAGGCGGCGGTGTACGCCTACGAGAGCGGCCTGGTGCGTCCGGGCGCCCTGTAACGGCCCGCGGCGGCCCGCCGCGGGCCGCTGACGGCGCGCGGACGTGACGGCGGCCCGTCCGCTCCCCCGTGGCGACGAGGGGAGCGGACGGGCCGCCGACGTGTGTGCGCCCGCCGGTCGCGCTACTTGCCGGTCCGGCCGATCTCCCAGAAGCGGAAGACGCCGGTGGTGTCGACGGTGGACTCGACCCCGGTGACGTACGAACGGGCCGCGTAGAAGGCCTTGTTCTGGTACAGCGGGATCAGCGGCACGCTCTCGGCCTCGATCTGCTGGATCTGCCCGTAGCCGGCCGCGGCCGCGCTGCGGTCGGCCTGCTTGAGGCCCTCCGGCACCAGCTTGCCGCTGATCCGCGGGTCGTCCCAACCGTGGTGGTAGGCACCGCCGTTGACCAGCAGGGGGGCGATGTAGTTGTCCGGGTCCGGATAGTCGGCGAACCAGCCGATGACGTAGGCCTGGTACTTGCCGTCGGCCCAGCCCTTCTTGAAGGCCTCCCAGTCCGGCTCCTGCTGGACCGTGACCTGGAACAGGCCGCCGGCCTCCAGCTGCTTCTTCAGCGTGTCGGCCTCGTTGCTGCCGGCCCGGGAGCGGGACCAGGTGAGGGTGAGCTTGACCGGGGTCTGGACCTTGGCGTCGGTCAGGATCTTCTTGGCCTTGCCCGCGTCCTGGTCGCCGTAGCGGTCGAAGAAGGCGGTGGTGTGGCCGGAGACGCCGGCCGGGACCATCGCGTACAGCGGCTGGACGGTCCGGGCGAAGACGTCGCGGGCGAGCGCCTTGCGGTCCATCAGCTGCGCGGCGGCCTGGCGGATCGCGACGTTGCCGCCGACCGGGTCCTTGGTGTTGAAGACCAGCGAGCGGGTGTCGTTGCTGTCGCCCTCGGTCACCTGCAGGTCGGTCTTGCCGCCCTGCTGGTCGGAGCGGATCTGCGCGGCGGTGTTCGGTTCCAGGCTGTTGTCGGTGAGGTCGACGTCGCCCTTGTCCAGCGCGGCCTTCAGGTCGTCGGCCTTGTCGAAGTACCGGACGGTGAACTTGCTGTTGCGCAGCTTGGCCTCGCCGCCGTACTTGTCGTTCGCCGACAGCGCGACCTTGCCGATCTGCTTGCCGCCGCCGTCGTTCTCGACCGAGTCGATGCGGTACGGGCCGGAGCCGACCTGCTTGTCGTTGGGCAGCGCCTTGTCGGCCGGGTAGACCTGGTGGTCGACGATGGCGCCGGCCGGGCTGGCCAGCTTGGCCGGCAGGGTGGCGTCGGGCGCGGCGAGGTGGAAGAGCACCTCGTTGTCGCCCTTGGCCTCGACGGACTTGATCGAGGAGAGCAGCGAGGCCGGGCCGTTCTCGTCGTTGATCTTCTTGACCCGGTCGATCGAGAAGACGACGTCCGCGGCGGTCAGCGGGTGACCGTTCGAGAACTTCTGCCCGGGCCGCAGGGTGCAGTGGTACTCGGTGGCCTCGCCGCCGGTGAACTCGCACGACTGCGCGGCGTCCGGGCTCGGCGTGCTGGCGGCCGCCGGGAAGGCGAGCAGCGACTGGAAGGTGTTGCGCAGGATCAGCCAGGAGCCGGAGTCGTAGGAGGTCGCCGGGTCCAGCGTGCCGGTCAGCTGGGCGGTGCCCATCGTGATCGACTTGCCGCTGTCCCCCTTGACGGCGTCGGTCACCGATCCGCAGCCGGCCACCGTCACGGCGACCAGAGCGGCACAGCCGAGTACGGCGAGGCGTTCACCTGAAGTCTTCACGGGGCGCGTCCTTATCGGTGGCACGAAACCCGAGTAGCGTGCCATATCGAACACGCACGACCGATACCCGTGCAGGTGACGTTTGGGACACGGCGGTTCGGGGCATCTCCGCGCGCGCCCGACGAGATGTCAGCCGATGCCCTTTTTCTCCCCCGATGCCCCCGGGTCGGAGTCCCGCCGAGCCGTGTACCGGCCGGTAGGCCGCCGCCGCAATGAGATGACAATCACACCCTTGCTGGCGGACCCTCAGACCCGCGAGGCGACCAGCGAGCGCAGCAGATCGAGGTCGACCTGTTCCAGCGAGGGCAGCACCAGCCGCCCGGGGGCCGGCTCGATCGCCGCCACCGAGGGCACCGCGATCACCGGGCAGCCGGCCGCCTCGCCGGCGCTCACCCCGGTCGGGGTGTCCTCGACCACCACGCAGCGGGCCGGCTCGGCGCCCAGCCGGCGGGCCGCCTCCAGGTACGGGTCCGGGAACGGCTTGGTGCGCGGCACCTCGTCCCCGCCGATGGTGAAGGCGAAGTGGTGGGCGCCCAGCGAGCGCAGCACGATGTCGATCACGTGCCGGTGCGAGGCGGACACCATGGCGGCCGGGATCCCGTGCGCGGCAAGGGTGTTGAGCAGACGCTCGGCACCCGGCATGAGCGGCACGCCGCCGGCCAGCAGGTCCACGAAGCGCTGGTTGACCAGCACGCCCAGGTCGGCCGGGGCGATGTCCACCCCGGTCCGGGCGACCAGGTAGTCCATCACCCTGGTCATCGGGCCGCCGACCACGTGGGCGCGGTCCGCCTCGTCCAGCTCGTGGCCCAGCTCGGCGAAGAGCGTGACCTCGGCCTGCCACCAGAAGTCCTCGGTGTCCACCAGCGTCCCGTCCATGTCCAGCAGCACCGCCTGCAGACCGCGGTCGTCCCCGTGGTCCAGGACACGGGTGGCGGTGGGACTGGTGGTCATGGCGGGATCCTTCCGACGGTTTCCCCGCGAGCGTCCTCGGCGCACCTCGGGGATGGCACGGGCCGGCCCGCTGGTGAGCGGACCGGCCCGTTCAGGATCATCCAGGATACGCCCGCTTCGTCCGGAAAGAGCGAACGGAGCAGAACGGAGGGGTTACCGCGCGTTGAAGTACTTCGCCTCCGGGTGGTGGATGACGATCGCGTCGGTGGACTGCTCGGGGTGCAGCTGGAACTCCTCGGAGAGCACCACGCCGATCCGCTCCGGCTTCAGCAGCTCGGCGATCTTGGCGCGGTCCTCCAGCTCGGGGCAGGCCCCGTAGCCGAGCGAGAAGCGGGCGCCCCGGTACTTGAGCGCGAACATGTCCTTGACGTCCTGCGGGTCCTCGCCGGAGAAGCCCAGCTCGTAGCGGACCCGGGCGTGCCAGAACTCGGCCAGCGCCTCGGCCAGCTGCACCGAGAGGCCGTGCAGCTCCAGGTAGTCCCGGTAGGAGTTCCCGGCGAACAGCTCGTTGGCCGCCTCCGAGATCCGGTTGCCCATGGTGACCACCTGCAGGCCGACCACGTCCCGCACGCCGGCCTCCTCCGGGCGGAAGAAGTCGGCCAGGCAGAGCCGGCGGCCGCGGCGCTGGCGCGGGAAGGTGAAGCGGGTGCGCTCGGTGTCGTCCTCGTGGAAGACGATCAGGTCGTCGCCCTTGGAGTTGGCCGGGTAGTAGCCGTAGACCACCGCGGCCTCCAGCCAGCCCTCGGTCTGCAGCCGGTCCAGCCAGGCCCGCAGCCGCGGCCGGCCCTCGGTCTCCACCAGCTCCTCGTAGGACGGCCCGTCACCGTTGCGGGCGGCCTTCAGGCCCCACTGCCCCTTGAACAGCGCGTCCTCGTCCAGCCAGGAGGCGTAGTCGGCGAACGGGATGCCCTTGACGATCCGGTCGCCCCAGAACGGCGGGGTGGGCACGGCGTTGTCGACGGCGACGTCGGAGCGGATCTGGCCGAGGTTGACCTCCGGCTCCGGCTCCGCCACCTCGACCCGGGCGTGCCGGCGCTGCTTGAGTTCCGGCAGGGTCGCGCCGGGCACGCCGCGCTTGACCGCGATCAGCGCGTCCATCAGCCGCAGGCCCTCGAAGGCGTCCCGGGCGTAGCGGACCTCGCCCTCGTAGATCTCGTGCAGGTCCTGCTCGACGTAGGCCCGGGTGAGCGCGGCGCCGCCGAGGATCACCGGGTAACTGGAGGCCAGCTTGCGCTGGTTGAGCTCCTCCAGGTTCTCCTTCATGATCACGGTGGACTTCACCAGCAGGCCGGACATCCCGATCACGTCCGCCTTGTGCTCCTGCGCGGCGTCCAGGATCGCCGAGACCGGCTGCTTGATGCCCAGGTTGACCACGTTGTAGCCGTTGTTGGACAGAATGATGTCGACCAGGTTCTTGCCGATGTCGTGGACGTCGCCCTTGACGGTGGCCAGCACGATCGTGCCCTTGCCCTCGCTGTCGGACTTCTCCATGTGCGGCTCCAGGTGGGCCACCGCGGTCTTCATGACCTCGGCGGACTGGAGCACGAACGGCAGCTGCATCTGGCCGGAGCCGAAGAGCTCGCCGACCACCTTCATGCCGGCCAGCAGGGTGTCGTTGATGATCTCCAGCGCGGGGCGCCCGGTCAGCGCCTCGTCCAGGTCGGCCTCCAGGCCGTTCCGCTCGCCGTCGATGATCCGGCGCTGCAGCCGCTCGTCCAGCGGGAGCGCGGCCAGCTCCTCGGCCTTGGAGGCCTTGACCGAGGCGGCGGAGACGCCCTCGAACAGCTCCAGCAGGCGCTGCAGCGGGTCGTAGCCGTCCCGGCGGCGGTCGTAGACCAGGTCGAGGGCGGCCTCGCGCTGGTCCTCGGGGATCCGGGAGATCGGCAGGATCTTGGAGGCGTGCACGATCGCCGAGTCCAGGCCGGCCTCCACGCACTCGTGCAGGAAGACCGAGTTGAGCACCACGCGGGCGGCCGGGTTGAGGCCGAAGGAGATGTTGGACAGGCCGAGCGTGGTCTGCACCTTCGGGTGGCGGCGCTTGAGCTCGCGGATCGCCTCGATGGTCTCGATGCCGTCCCGGCGGGACTCCTCCTGGCCGGTGGCCAGGGTGAAGGTGAGGCAGTCGACCAGGATCGAGCCCTCGTCGATGCCGTAGTCGGCGGTGAGCTCGGCGATCAGCCGCTCGGCGATCTCCACCTTGGTGTCGGCGGTGCGGGCCTGGCCCTGCTCGTCGATGGTGAGCGCGATCAGGCCGGCGCCGTGCTCGCGGGCCAGCGAGGCGATCCTGCCGAAGCGCGAGTCCGGGGCGTTGCCGTCCTCGTAGTTGACCGAGTTGAGCACCGCGCGGCCGCCGAGGGCCTCCAGGCCGGCCCGCAGCACGGGCGGCTCGGTGGAGTCCAGCACGATCGGCAGGGTGGAGGCGGTGGCCAGGCGGCCGGCGATCTCCTTCATGTCGGCGACGCCGTCGCGGCCGACGTAGTCCACGCAGAGGTCCAGCAGGTGGGAGCCGTCCCGGATCTGGTCGCGGGCGATCTCCACGCAGGCCTGCCAGTCGCCGGCCAGCATCGACTCGCGGAACTTCTTCGAGCCGTTGGCGTTGGTGCGCTCGCCGATCGCGAGGTACGAGGTGTCCTGGCGGAACGGCACCGCCTGGTACAGCGAGGCCGCCGAGGGCTCGGGCTGCGGCTCGCGCGCGGTGACCGGCCGGCCCTGGACCCGCTCGACCACCTGGCGCAGGTGCTCGGGCGTGGTGCCGCAGCAGCCGCCGACCAGCGAGAGGCCGTACTCACGGGTGAACACGTCGTGCGCGTCGGCCAGTTCGGCCGGGGAGAGCGGGTAGTGGGCGCCGTCCTTGCCGAGCACCGGCAGGCCCGCGTTCGGCATGCAGGACAGGCCGATCCGGGCGTTCTTGGCCAGGTAGCGCAGGTGCTCGCTCATCTCGGCCGGGCCGGTGGCGCAGTTGAGGCCGATGTAGTCCACGCCGAGCGGCTCCAGCGCGGTGAGCGCGGCGCCGATCTCGGAGCCGAGCAGCATGGTGCCGGTGGTCTCCACCGTGACCTGCACCAGCACCGGCAGGTCCAGCCCGGCCTCGGCCAGGGCGCGCTTGGAACCCAGGATGGCGGCCTTGGTCTGCAGCAGGTCCTGGCTGGTCTCGACCAGCAGCGCGTCGGCGCCGCCCGCGATCAGACCGGCCGCGTTCTGCTGGAAGCCCTCGCGCAGTGCCTCGTACGGGGCGTGGCCGAGGGTCGGCAGCTTGGTGCCGGGGCCGATCGAGCCGAGCACCCAGCGGGTGCGGCCGTCGGCGGCGGTGTGGGCGTCGGCCACCTCGCGGGCGATCCGGGCGCCGGCCTCGGAGAGCTCGAAGACCCGCTCGGGGATGTCGTACTCGCCGAGCGCGGCGAAGTTGGCGCCGAAGGTGTTGGTCTCCACGCAGTCCACACCCACGCCGAAGTAGGCCTCGTGGACGGAACGGACGATGTCGGGCCGGGTGATGTTGAGGACCTCGTTGCAGCCTTCGAGGTTCTGGAAGTCCTCCAGCGTCGGGTCCTGCGCCTGGAGCATGGTGCCCATCGCACCATCGGCGACCACCACTCGGGTGGCGAGCGCTTCACGCAGAGCGTTCGCTCGGCTCTGCTGGGTGACGGACGGGTCGGCTGCAGTGGCCATGGGGCTTCTCCCTGGTGCGACGGCTGTCGGCTTTGCACCCCCGCTGACTCGGGGACGCACGTGGCCAGCGTATCCGGCCGACGGGTCCGCTCGCGGACTCATTCCGTATCCTGAGCGTTCGACCGCAAGGGGGGAGCAACCGGGTGGCGAGTTCGAGGAGCCGCGTGCGGCGGATCGGCGGGGGCCTGACGGCCCCGTTCCGGGCGCTGCGCGACCGCTGGCGACGATGGTCCCGGTGGCGCCGGGCCCTGCTGGTCCTGCTGCTGGTGGCGGCCGTGCCGGTCACCGCGCTGGGCTCGCTGTTCGTCTCGATCCGACTGCACTACACGGGTGAACCGGCCGCCGAAGCCCGCACCCGGGGACGGGACGCGGTCTGGCTCGGCCACGCCTGGGTGGACGGCCGCAAGACCGAGGCCGACGTCGAGGCCCTCGCCCGGCAGCTCTCCGGCACCGGCGTCCGCGACCTCTACGTGCACACCGGCCCGCTGGAGCACGACGGCTCGCTGCCGCCCGCCGTCCACCCGCGGGCCCGCTGGTTCACCGACACCGCGCACCGGGCGCTGCCGGGCGTGCGACTGCAGGGCTGGCTGGGCGACGAGGTCAAGCCGGAGCGGGACGCCCTGGACCTGGAGGACGCCCCGACCCGGGAGCGGGTCGCCGCCTCCGTCGGCCAGGTGCTGGACCAGGGCTTCGACGGCGTGCACATCGACATGGAGCCGATCCACCCCGGCTCGGCCGGCTGGCCGGCCCTGCTCGACCGGGTCCGCCCGGTCACCGCGGCCCGCGGCGCGAAGCTCTCGGTGGCGGCCCCCCAGATCGACCCGGTCCCGGGCCTGCACACGGCCGGCATCCTGCTCACCGGCCACGGCAAGTGGTGGGACCAGGCGTACTTCGCCGAGACCGCCCGCCGGGTCGACCAGATCGCCGTGATGACCTACGACACCTCGATGCCGACCGAGCCGCTGTACGGCGGGTACGTCGCCCAGCAGACCGAGCTCGCCCTGCGGGCCACCCCGGCCGACGTGGACCTGCTGATCGGCCTGCCGTTCTACTGGGACGACAAGTGGGGCCACTGGGGTGACGCCGAGACCGTCGAGGCGGCCGTCCGCGGCGTCCGGCTGGGCCTGGGCCGGGAGGACCTGCGGCGGCCGAACTTCGGCGTCGCGCTGTACGTGGACTTCGCCTCGACGCCCGAGAACTGGGCCGCGTACCGGCGTGGCTGGGTGGACGTCCGGTAGCGGCTGGGCGGACGTCCGGCAGCCGCCGTCAGCCGGCCAGCCGGTGCGCCAGGGCGCCCAGGTAACGGTGGACGGTCGCGTCCTCGCCGGTCAGGTAGTGCGAGACGGCCCGGTACACCGGCCGGCGGACCTCGCCGCGCTCGGTGATGGTCAGCGAGCAGCCCGGACCGGCCGGGGTGAGCACGTACGTCCAGGTGCCGCCGTACGGCAGGTCCGGGTCGGCCACGCCGGTGACCAGCCGGTGCGGGGCCTCGCTCGCCACCACTTCGAAGGTGGTGTGCCCGTGCCGGTCGTACTCGCGCCAGCGCACCCGGCCGCCGGCCGCGGCGGGCAGCCGCTCGACGTGGGTCAGGCCCGGGCGCCAGGCCGGGTAGAGCTCGATGTCGGTCAGCACGTCCCAGACCGCGCCGGGTGGCTGGGCGAGTTCGAGTCCGCCCTCGGTGACGTGCTCCACCGGCAACCGGCGCCCGGCCCGGTCCGCCGCGAGCAGCGCGGCGCCGACGAGCGCGGCCGCACCCGCGCCGGTCCACAGCCATCGGTTCATCGGTGTCGGCCCCTTCCACCCGGCCCCCGCCCGTTCATCATCGCGCCGCCGGGCCGGCCCGGCACGCCCGTCGCGCTGCGCCACCGGTCGGACGCGCTCCGCGCCGTCCGCTCCGCTGACCGGCCGTCAGCCGTCGGGGCCCGATATCCGTTGGATCGGGGCGGCCGGCTCCCCCGGACTGTCCCGGTGCCCGGCCGCTGTGCGCATCAAAGCCCGTAGGCTGGGCAGGTAGGGACCATGGGGCGAGGCGTTCCATGGGAGACGAGAGGTTCGACAGTCGGCAGCCGGCCCGTCGGCGCCCAGGCGACCCGGCCGGGGCGGTACCGGTCCTGCCGCCGACCGGAGGGAGACGCTGGGTGATCGAGCTGGAAGATGTTCCCGAGTTGATCGACCCGGTCATGGTCTGCGCCTTCGAGGGCTGGAACGACGCGGGTGACGCCGCCTCCGCGGCTCTGGCGCATCTGGACGAGACCTGGGGCGGCAAGGTGTTCGCCGCCCTGGACGCGGAGGACTACTACGACTTCCAGGTCAACCGGCCCACGGTCTGGATGGACGGCGGCATCCGCCGGATCACCTGGCCGACCACCCGGCTCTCGGTGATCCGGGTGACCGAGCCGACGACCCGGGACGTCGTGCTGGTCCGCGGCATCGAGCCGAGCATGCGCTGGCGCTCGTTCTGCAACGAGCTGCTGGGCTTCGCGCACGAGCTGGGCATCGAGCTGGTGGTGATCCTGGGGGCGCTGCTCGGCGACACCCCGCACAGCCGCCCGGTCCCGGTCAGCGGGGTCACCTCCGACCCGGACCTGGCCCGCCGGCTGGACCTGGAGGAGAGCCGCTACGAGGGCCCGACCGGCATCGTGGGCGTGCTCCAGGAGGCCTGCACGCACGCCGGGGTCCCGGCCGTGACGCTCTGGGCGGCGGTGCCGCACTACGTCTCGCAGCCGCCGAACCCCAAGGCGACCTTGGCCCTGATCAACAAGCTGGAGGACCTGCTGGACCTGCGCATCCCGCCGGGCGAGCTCGGCGAGGACGCCCGGGCCTGGCAGCTCGGCGTGGACCAGCTGGCCGCCGAGGACAGCGAGGTGGCCGAGTACGTCCAGCAGCTGGAGGAGGCGCAGGACACCGCGGAGCTGCCGGAGGCCTCCGGGGACGCCATCGCTCGCGAGTTCGAGCGCTACCTGCGCCGCCGGGAGAACGTCGGGCCGACCGGCGAGAAGCCGGTGTCCGGGCACGCCACGGCGGAGCGGCCGGCCGAGCCTGAGGCGCCGGGCCCGGCCCGGGAGAGCCAGGACGGCTCCGAGGAGGAATAGGCACCCGCAGCGCCGAAGGGGCGTCAGGACGACCGGGGTTCCGGCGGTCCTGACGCCCCTTCGGCGTGCCGTGCGGGTGGCGCGGTTGGTGCGGGTGCTGCGGGTGGCGCGGGCTACAGCGCGACGCCGAGCAGGGCGTCCACGGTGCGGGTCACCAGACCGGGCGCGCCGATGTCGGTGCCGCCCTCGGCCTCCTGCCGCTCGGCCCAGCGGTCGACGGCGGCCAGGGCGGCCGGCGCGTCCAGGTCGTCCGCGAGCGCGGTCCGGACCTCGGCGAGCAGCTGCTCGGCCGACGGGCCGTCGGGCCGGGAGACCGCGGCGCGCCAGCGGGCGAGGCGCTCGACGGCCTCGTCCAGGACGCCCTTGGTCCACTCCCAGTCCGAGCGGTAGTGGTGCGAGAGCAGCGCCAGGCGGATCGCCGCCGGGTCGACGCCGTCGCGGCGCAGCGCCGAGACGAAGACCAGGTTGCCGCGGGACTTGGACATCTTGTGGCCGTCCAGGGCGACCATGCCCGCGTGCACGTACGCCTTGGCGTACGGGTGCGCACCGGTGGCGACCTGGGCGTGCGCGGCGCCCATCTCGTGGTGCGGGAAGGAGAGGTCGCTGCCGCCGCCCTGGATGTCGAAGGACATGCCGAGGTACTGCAGCGCGATGGCGACGCACTCGATGTGCCAGCCGGGGCGGCCGTGGCCGAGCTCGGTGTCCCAGGCGGGCTCGCCGGGGCGGGCGGCCAGCCAGAGCAGGGCGTCCAGCGGGTTGCGCTTGCCGGGGCGGTCCGGGTCGCCGCCGCGCTCGGCGAAGACCGGGCGCATGGCCTCGCGGGTGAGGCCGGAGACCTCGCCGAAGTGCGGGTCGGCGTCGACCGAGAAGTAGATGTCGCCGTCCACCTCGTACGCCGCGCCGGCGGCCAGCAGCTTCTGGACGATCGGGACGATCCACGGGATGGACTCGACGGCGCCGACGTAGTGGGCCGGCGGGAGCAGGCGCAGCGCGGTCATGTCCTCGCGGAACAGGGCCGTCTCGCGCTCGGCCAGGGCCGTCCAGTCCTGACCGGTCTCGACCGCGCGCTGCAGCAGCGGGTCGTCCACGTCGGTCACGTTCTGGATGTACAGGACGTCGTGGCCGGCGTCCTTCCAGACGCGCTGGACCAGGTCGAACGCGTTGTAGGTGGCGGCGTGGCCCATGTGGGTCGCGTCGTAGGGGGTGATGCCGCAGACGTAGATCCGGGCGGTGCCGTCCTGCGGCACGACCTCGCGGACCGTACCCGCTGCGGTGTCGTGGATACGGAGGGGGAGACCCTGACCAGGCAGGGCGGGAACCTCGGAGGCGGGCCAGGCATGCATGGAAACAACTTTAACCTTGCGAACATTTGAAAGCCTAACCAGTAGACAAGATCGACTGGATTCGCTTCTTGCCGTTGCCCGACCGCTTCTCGACTGGTAATGCACGAATTCCCGGACAGGGGTGAGCGCCCGGCCGGCCCTGCCGCCGACCGGGCACCCGGCTCCCCGGGGAACGCGGCCGGAGCCGCTACGACCGCTGCCAGAGGGCCGGCACGTTCGGCGGCTCCCAGCCGACCAGGGCGGTGTGCGCCTGGAGGCAGACGTAGGAGACGCCGGAGTAGGTGACGCGGTCGCCCGCGCGGTAGGAGGCGCCCGGGGCCCAGCTGCCGCTCGGCGGCGTGGTGGGCGTCCCGGTGGGGGTGGCGGTGGGCGTCGGGCTCGGCGTGCCGGGGGTCTGCGGCACGTTCAGCACGAAGTCGTAGCTGCCCTCGCGGACGTTGCCGTTCTGCCGGACGTTCATCAGCAGCCGGGCGTCGTAGATGGTGTCGGTGTTGTTGCGCGGCTCGCCCGGGAAGTACAGCTGGGTGGTGACGATCCGGCGGCCGGGCGCCTGGAGCTTCACGTGGATGTGCCGGGTGCGGCCCGGGTAGAGGCCGGGCACGATGGTGTCCAGCTTGAACGCGCCGTTGGCGTCGCTGAACTGGTGGCCGCGGAAGGTGTAGCCGGAGTTGTCGTAGGTGCCGCTGTCGTCGGCCTGCCAGAAGTCCAGCAGTGCGCCGGAGATCGGCCGGCAGGCCAGGCCGAAGACGTAGCCGCTGACGACCAGCCGGGTGCCCGGGCCGTCGTCGACCATGGAGCTGCGCAGCGGGGAGTCGGGCTTGAAGTAGGGGCCCTCGGTCTGCTCGATCGTGGGGGCGTCGCCGTCGTGGCAGTCGGGCGTGAGCTCCGGGGTCCGGCCGGTGCCGGCCTGCTCGCGGGCCAGGGCGACCCCGCCGCCGACCAGCAGCGGGGCGGCCCCGAGCACGGCGGCGGCTTTCAGTACGGTCTTGCGGCTGATCATGCCGTCGGGCTCGGGCATGCGCCGTCTCCTTCTCGTGAGGCGGGGGGGTGGGGGAGGCCCTTGCCATGGTGGGGGCATGACAAGGGCGCGGACCGGCCGCCCGTCCGCGCGCCGGACCGGCCACCGGTGGCCAGCAGCAAAGTTACGGGCCGTCCGGCGCGACCGCGATGGACATGATCCGGGGATCGTGGTGATTTCCGTCGACCCGGGCCCGGAACTCCCCCGGCGTCATCCCGGTCTCCCTGCGGAAGAAGCGGCAGAAGTACGCCGGGTCCACGAAGCCGGCCTCCTTGGACACCTGACGGATCGTCAAATCCGTGCAGGCGAGCAGCCGTTTGGCCTCCAGGGTCTGCTGGCGGCGGATCAACCCGCCCGGGGTGCGACCGGTCGCCTGCTTGACCAGGGTCTGCAAGTGCCCCGGGGAGACGCCGAGTTCCTGGGCCGTGGAGGCCACCGAGTGCCGCACCCCGCCCGGCTGGGCGATCAACCGGGTGAAGGCGGCGGCCACTTCGGCCGGCCGGCTGGGCACCGCGGGGCGGTCGGCCGGGGCGCAGGCGCGCAGTGCCCGGACGATCAGGATGTGCAGGCTGGCCCGCAGCACGCCCTGGTAGCCGGGCGCCCTGGTCAGGTACTCGCCCTCCATGTCGGTGAACAGGGCGCCGATCGCGTCCGCCTGTCCACCGAGCGCGAGGGCGGGTCGGGTGGCCAGGGCCCGCAGCGCGGCCAGGTCCTGCGGGTGGCCGAGCAGGAAGTCCTCGTTGAACAGGAGGACCCGGCCGGCGAGTTCCTCGGTGTCCGCCCAGTAGTGCACCTGGCCGGGGGTGATCACGCACAACTGCGGCGGCGCCAGCGACCGGTGGACCAGGTCCAGGACGTGGGCGCCGCGGCCGCCGGTGACGTGGACGATCTCGTAGAACGAGTGCCGGTGGGGGAAACCGGCCCGGGACAGCGGGCCGATCGTGTCGAAACTGCCGATGGCGAAGGGGAGCAGCTGGGGCAGCGGGACCTGAAGGCGGTGCAACGGCAGGTCCGGCGTGGTTCGGGGGGTGGGGGTGGTCCGTCGCGCGTCCATCGGAGCAGTGTGCGACCCATTCCGGGGACAGGTCCAGACCATCGGTCCGGCCCGCCCGAGCCGGCCCGCCCGAGCCGGCCCGCGGAGCCCGCAGGCGGACCCGCGGCCGCTACACCGGCGGCCAGGGAATCGCGGGCCAGTCCTCGGGGGGCAGCGGATGGCGGCCGGAGCCGCGCAGCTCGGCCACCCGGGCCCGGGTCGCGTCCAGCTCCGCCTCCGTCAGGTGCGGGGCGAGGCGCTCGGCGAGCTCGCCGTCCAGCTGCCCGGCGAGCCCGGCCAGCACCTCCAGCGCCTCGGCGGGCAACGGGTCCCCCGCCCAGCCCCAGAGCAGCGTGCGCAGCTTGCCCTCGGTGTTGAAGGTGACGCCGTGGTCGATGCCGTACACCCGGCCGTCGGCGGCCGGGATCAGGTGTCCGCCCTTGCGGTCGGCGTTGTTGAGCACCGCGTCCAGCACCGCGAGCCGGCGCAGCCGCCGGTCGTCGTGGTGCACCAGCAGCGCGGTGCGCCCGCCCTCGACCTCGGCCCGGACGATCGGCAGCCAGCCCTCCTCCGGGCCGCGCGGGTCCTGCAGCGCGAGCAGCGGCGCGGCCTCCGGGTCCGGCTCGACCCACAGCTGCACCATGCCGGGCCCGTGCGGACCGTCGCGCAGCACGGTGGGCGGGATCAGCGCCCAGCCGGTCGCCGCGGACAGCTCGTACGCGGCGACCTCACGGCCCGCCAGCGTGCCGTCCGGGAAGTCCCAGAGCGGTCGCTCGCCGGCCACCGGCTTGTAGACGGCCTGCGCGCTCAGCGAGCCGTGCGCGACCGTGCAGTACAGCGCCGCGTTGGAGGCCTCGGTGAGCCGGCCGTGCACCGTCAGCTCGCCCTGGCGCAGCAGCGCGAGGGCGGTGGGCACGTCGGCGGCCAGCGCGGCGGCGGCCGCCGGGTCGGCCTGCGGCGGGGTCTCGGTGTTCAGCGCCGGTAGCCGTTCGCGCGCGGGCACAGGTGGCCCTCCGGGTCGAGCGGCAGGTTGCAGAACGGGCAGGGCTTGCGGCCGGCCGCGACCAGGTCCAGCGCCCGCTTGGCGAACACCCGCGCCATCGCGCCGGACAGGCGCACCCGCAGCATGTCCGGGCCGGCGTCGTCGTCGGTGAAGACGGCCGCGGCGGCGTCCTCCTCCTCGTCCTCCTCCTCGACCAGCGCCTGCGCCTCGACCACCAGGCAGCCGTCCACGCTGTCCCAGGCCAGGGCCATCGTGCCGACCCGGAACTCCTGCTCCAGCGGAAGGTCCAGCGGGGCGGTGTCGAGCAGGTCCTTCGGGGCGGCGGCCGGGATGGCCGCGTCGCCGCCGCTGCGCCGCAGCGCCTCGTCCAGGACCTCCTCGATGCGCTCGGCGAGCGCCGCGACCTGGGTCTTCTCCAGCAGCACGCTGGTGATCCGGCCCCGGGCACTGGCCTGCAGGTAGAACGCCCTGGCGCCGGGCTGGCCGACGGTGCCGGCCACGAACCGTTCGGGCTGGTCGTAGAAGAAGACCTGACGGGTCACGCTCTCGCTCCGGATCGTGTCGGTCGGCGCGGATCCGCCGTGGGGGATCGCGGGTGTTCGGACTCGTTAGTCACCCTACGACCTTCGGGCTCCGGCCGGGGAGCCGAGCCGACGGCCGCGGGCGGGTGGCACACCGGAGTCCGGGTCGTGCCGCCCGGACGGGTGTCGCGGGCTTGCGCCGGGGGTCGGCGCGCCTCGGGCCGGCACCGCCTGAACCGCGGCGCGGCCGAGCGGTACCTCCAGGTCGCCACCGCTCAGGCGGTGCCGCCGACCACCGCGTCGCCCGCCGGGGCGGCCGGAGCCGGACCGGCCTTCGGCGCCAGCGAGGCGAGGTCTCCGGTGTCACCCATTCTCAGCACGAAGGGCCGCTGCGGGGTGTAGCGGATCGCGGTGACCGAACAGGGCTCCACGCTGATCCGCTGGAAGTGGTCCAGGTGCAGGCCGAGCGCGTCGGCCACCACCGCCTTGATCACGTCACCGTGCGAGCAGGCGATCCAGACCGCGTCCTCGCCGTGCTCGGCGGCGATCTTCCCGTTCCACTCGCGCACCGCGCTCACCGTGCGGTGGCTCAGCTCGCGCAGCGACTCGCCGCCGGGGAAGGCCGCGGCGGCGGCGTGGTCCTGGACGGTGCGCCAGAGCGGCTCCTCGGCCAGCTCGGCCAGCGGCCGGCCGGTCCACTCGCCGTAGTGGCACTCCCCCAGCCGCTCGTCCTCGGTCGGCGCCCCCAACTCGGGCCGGGCGGCCAGCAGCGGCTCCAGCGTCTGCCGGCAGCGCTCCAGCGGGCTGCTGACGGCCCGCGCCAGCGGGACGCCGGCCAGCCGGTCGGCCAGCGCGGCGGCCTGCGCCCGCCCGGTGTCGTCGAGGTCGACGCCGGGGGTCCAACCGGCCAGGATCCCGGCGGTGTTCGCGGTGGAGCGGCCGTGACGGACGAGCAGCAGGGTGGGCATGGGGCTCAGCCTACGGCCTCCGGGCCCGGCCGTGGAGACCGGTCGCCGTCCGGCTGCCCGCCGCGGTCCGGCGCCGGGCGGTCCCGTCCGGTCGGGCCCACCGGGCCGTCGCCTCCCGTGGGCCCGTTCCGCCCGGATCCGTGCCCCACGGCCGCGGCCGGGTGACAATGGCCCGCATGATCGTCCACTGCGCCGCCTACTGCGACGGCCGCCGGATCGAGGCCCCCGCCGACCTGGCCGGCGCGCTCGCCGCCGCCCGCGCGGCCGGTCCGGACGGCTTCGTCTGGATAGGCCTCTTCGAGCCGACCGCCGAGGAACTCGACCACGTCGGCAAGGAGTTCGCGCTGCACCCGCTGGCCGTCGAGGACGCCGTCAGCGCCCACCAGCGCCCCAAGGTCGAGGCCTACCAGGGCTCGCTGTTCATCACCTTGAAGACCCTCGGCTACGCCCCCGGCGCGCACGCCGCCACGGTCGGCGAGGTGATGGTCTTCCTCGGCCACGACTTCGTGATGACCGTCCGGCACGGCGCGGACAGCCCGCTCGGCGGCCTGCGGGCCAGGCTGGAACAGGAGCCCGAGCTGCTGCGCTACGGGCCCAGCTCGGTGCTGCACTCGGTCGCCGACACCGTCGTGGACGGCTACGTGGAGGTGGCCACCGCCCTGCAGGCCGACCTGGACGAACTGGAGTCCGAGATCTTCACCCCCGGCCGGGTCGGCCGCGACACCGCCGGGCGGATCTACGGCTACAAGCGCCAGGTGATGTCCGTGCGCCGCGCCACCGGCCCGCTGCTGGAACCGATGCTGACGCTGGAGCGCGGCGCCCGCTTCGTCCGCCCCGAGACGGCGCCCTACCTGCGGGACGTCGCCGACCACCTGGCCCGGGTGAACGACCAGGTGGACGGCATGGACCGGCTGCTGTCCGACATCCTCAACGCCAACCTGGCGCAGGTCAGCGTGCAGCAGAACAACGACATGCGGAAGATCTCGGCCTGGGCGGCGCTGGCCGCCGTGCCGACGATGATCGCGGGCATCTACGGGATGAACTTCGACGACATGCCCGAGCTCCACCAGCCCTGGGGGTACCCGGCGGTGCTGGCGCTGATGGCCGTGGTCTGCGTGGTCCTGCACCGGGTGTTCAAGCGGCACGACTGGCTGTAGCGCCGCTTGCTGCCCGGTTCCGCCCGCCCGAGGCCCGGCGCCTTACGCCAGCCCGGCCCGCTCCAGCGCCTCGACGCCCGTGCGCAGCGCCAGGATCCGCTCGTCCAGGGTGAACCCGGCGGGGGCCAGGGTGAGCGTGGTGACGCCCGCGTCGGCGTAGGCCTGCATCCGGTCGGCGATCCGGGCCGTGTCGCCGATCAGCGAGGTGGCGTCGATCAGGTCGTGCGGGACGGCCGCCGCGGCGCCCGCGTAGTCCCGCGCCAGGTACCGCTCCTGGACCTCGTCGGCGGCCTGCTCGTAACCCATCCGCCGGGTCAGCTGGTGGTAGAAGTTCTTCTCCTTGCTGCCCATGCCGCCGATGTAGAGCGCGGCGTACGAGCGCAGGGCGTCGACCCCGGCCTTGATGTCCTCGCCGACCGCGAGGTTCACGGTCGGGCAGAGGTCGAAGCCCTCCAGCGTCTCCCCGGCCTTGGCGCGGCCGGCCGTCAGCGGGTCGAGGGACATCGCGGCGTGCTCGGGCGAGAAGAAGATGCCCAGCCAGCCGTCGGCGATCTCGCCGGTCAGCTCCAGGTTCTTCGGGCCGATCGCGGCGATGTACAGCGGGATCCGCTCGCGCACCGGGTGCACGGTGAGCTTGATCGGCTTGCCCGGGCCACCGGGCAGCGGCAGCGTCCAGTGCGCGCCATCGTGGACCAGGCGCTCGCGGGACATCGCCTTGCGGACGATCTCCACGTACTCGCGGGTGCGGGCCAGCGGCTTGTCGAACTTCACGCCGTACCAGCCCTCGGACACCTGCGGGCCGGAGACGCCGAGGCCGAGCCGGAACCGGCCGCCGGAGAGGGTGTCCAGGGTCGCGGCGGTCATCGCGGTCATCGCCGGGGTGCGGGCCGGGATCTGGAAGATGGCCGAACCGACGTCGATCCGTTCGGTCTTCGCGGCGACGTAGCTGAGCACGGTCGCGGCGTCCGAGCCGTACGCCTCCGCCGCCCAGCAGACCGCGTAGCCGAGCCGGTCCGCCTCCTGGGCCACCGCGATGTTGTCGGCGTCCATGCCGAGTCCCCAGTAGCCGAGGTTGATCCCGAGTCGCATCTGCCGCACCTTCCAGTGGGGTTGGGTCGGACCGAGGGTAACCGCGCCCGCGCCCGACATGCTACTGACGGGTAGCGGTGGGCTGGGTCACACCGGCACCGCTCCTCCCGGCGGTGATCGTTCTGCGGGTCTCCGCACCTGTCCGCACACCGGCCGCTACGCTCGGCCGACGTGGGGAGCGCGCTCCCCACCTGCGCGTTCACAGGGCTGCCGGGGCACCCGGGGCCACCGGCCAGTGGAGGGCCCGTCCGATGGAACAGCGTCACCTGGGGCGTACCGGCCTGCAGGTCTCCCGGCTCGGCCTCGGCACCATGACCTGGGGCCGCGACACCGACGAGCACGAGGCCGCCGAGCAGCTCAAGGAGTTCGTCGACGCCGGCGGCAACCTGGTCGACACCGCCGACGTGTACGCCGACGGCGGCGCCGAGTACCTGCTCTCCCGGCTCACCGACGGCCTGGTCCCCCGCTCCGAACTCGTCATCGCCACCAAGGCCGGCAGCGTCCCCGAGTCCGCCCGCCGCTTCGACTGCTCGCGCGGCCACCTGCTCTCCGCCCTCGACGCCTCGCTGCGCCGCCTCGGCACCGACTACGTCGACCTCTGGCAGGTGCACTCCTTCGACCCGACGACCCCGGTCGAGGAGACGCTCAGCGCCCTCGACATCGCCGTCTCCTCCGGACGGGCCCGCTACGTCGGGGTCTGCGACTTCAGCGGCTGGCAGCTCGCCAAGGCCGCCACCTGGCAGCGCGCCCACCACGGGCGGGTGCCGCCGGCCGGGGCTCAGCTGGAGTACTCGCTGCTGCAGCGCGGGATCGAACGGGAGGCGCTGCCCGCCGCGCTGGACGCCGGGATCGGGGTGCTGGCCGGTTCGCCGCTCGGCCGCGGGGTGCTCACCGGCAAGTACCGGCACGGCGTCCCGCCGGACTCGCGCGGCGCCTCGCCGTACCTGGCCGGCTTCGTCCAGCCGTACCTCGGGGAGCGCTCGCGGCGGATCGTGGACGCCCTCGCCACCGCCGCCGACGGGCTCGCCAGCAGCCCGCTGGCGGTCGCCCTGGCCTGGGTCCGGGACCGGCCCGGGGTGGCGAGCGCGCTGGTCGGCGCACGGACGGTGGCACAGCTGCAGGCGGCGCTGTCGGTGGAGGAGCTTACGCTTCCGGGTGAGATCCGCGGTGCGCTGGACGACGTCTCGTCGCCGGTGCACCGCTACCCGGACCAGGGGTGGACCGAGCTGTGAGGCCCGGACCGGATCGTCGAGCGGAACGTGCGGTGGAGTGACCTTGGGAGCGGACGACGATGAGTGACACGGGGAACGGCGCTCCGGAGGGGACCGGCGGGGCTCGGCTGACTCCGGAGGAGAAGGCGGCCAGGGTCGCGGCGCTGCGGCAGGAGATGCTCAGCAGCAGGCCGAAGGAGTTGGGCGGAGCCAGGCCGGAGGGCCCGGGTCCGCGTCCGGGGGGCGCAGCGCCACGCACCGCGGAACCGGCAGAGCGAGCCGAGCAGGCCGAGCAGGCCGCCGCTCCCGCTGCCACGACGGCTGCGGCTCCGCCGGCCGGCCCTTCCGCTCCCACCGCCCCGACGGTCGCGGCTGCCGCGACCGCCTCGGCGCCCGACGAGCCGCACGGTGACGCGCTCCAGCAGACCGCCGCGGTGCTGACCGCCGGCGGTGCCTCGGCCGGGCTGGCGGCGGCCGCCGTGGCCGAGTTCGGCGACGACGCCGCCGAGCGGCTGCGCAAGGACCCGTGGGCGGTGCTGGGCCTGCCCGGCGTCCGCCCCGAGCAGGCGGACGGCTTCGCCCGTACGCTGCTGGGCCCGGAAGCCGAGCCGGGCGACGAGCGCCGGGCCAGGGCGCTGGTGCCGTGGCTGCTGGAGCAGGCGGTGCTGCGCGGGCACTCGGCGCTGGACCTGGCCGAGGTGGCCACCGGGCTCGAACGGCTCCGGATGCCGGACCCGGCGGCCGCGATCCGGTCCGCCGTCGAGGACGGGCGGGTGCTGCCCTCCCAGGAGGAGCTGACCGGCCCCGAGGCGCACGCGGCGGGCGGGGACGACGAGGAGCCGCCGACCCGGACGCTGCTCGCGCTGGAGCGGCTGGCGATGGCGGAGGACACCCTCGCCGAGGAGCTGGTCAAGCTGATGGCCACCTTCGTCCCGGGCGAGGACGCCGACGGGGAGGACGCCACGGCGGAGGCCGAGGAGGCCGAGGAGGCCGACCTGGCGGCCGAGGCGCCGGAAGGCGAAGCACCGGAGACCGCCGACTCGGATCCGGACGGCGCGGACCAGGCCCCCACCGCCCCCGGGCCGGCCGCCTGGGAAGCCGCCGCCGCGGCCGCGCCGTCCTCCTCCGCGACCGCCCTGATCCGCGCCGTCGCCGACGGCGCCCTGGTGCTGCACACCGGCGGCGAGGCCTCCCGTGCCGAACCGGCCGCGCTGATCGCCGCCGCCCGGGGCCTCGGACTACGGGCCTGGGCCGCCACCTGGAGCGACCAGGGCCGGGACTCCTTCGCCGCGCTCTGCGCGGGCGACCCGGCCGGGGCGGACGCCGGACCCCCGGTGGCCACCCTCGCCGACCTGCTCTCCGGCGCCGCCGGCCCCGGCCGCGCCCCGGACGGCACGCTCGCCCTGGACCTGCTGGTCGTCCTGGACGCCCCGCTGCTGGACCTCGAACTGGCCGCGACCGTCCTGGAGTCGCTCGCCGACGGCACCCGGCTGGTGCTCAGCGGGGACCCGGGCCAGCTCTGGTCGGCCGGCCCCGGCCGGATCTTCGCCGACCTGCTGGCCGCCAAGGTCTGCCCGGCGGTCGCCTCCCGGACCCCGGACTTCGGCCCGATCGGCGAGCTGGTCTCCGGCGTCGGCATCGGCGAGCTCCAGCCGGTCGACGCACCGGACAAGGAGGTGGTCATCCTGACCGCCAAGGACGCCGGCGAGGCCGTCCACCGCGCCGTCCAGCTGCTCACCGACTCCATCCCGCGCGCCCTCGGCATCCCCGCCGAGCAGGTGGTGCTGCTCACCCCCGGCCACGGCGGTGCGGCCGGCACCCGGGTGCTGAACGCCGCGGCCAAGGCGCGGCTGAACCCCGGCCCCGGCCGGTTCGGCGGCTTCGACCCGGGCGACCGGGTGGTCGACTCCCCCGCGCCCGGCGTCACTCACCCGGCCCGGGTGCTGGACGGCGACGCCACCGGCCTGCACCTGGAGTACGCGGACGGCTCGCGCCGGACCGTCACGCCCGCCGCGGCCGCCCGGCTGCGGCACGGCTGGGCGCTGACGGCGCACCAGGCGCTGGGCCGCCGCTGGCCGGGCGCCGTGGTCGTGATCCCGGAGGACGCCGCGCCGGGGCTCACCCGGCAGTGGGTCTACACCGCCTTCGGTCGGGCCGAGCGGCACCTGTCCGTGGTGCACGCGGCGGGCCCGGCGCTCCTCCAGGCCGTCGCCGAGCGCCCGGCGCAGTCGCGCACCACCCGGCTGCGGGCGGTCCTCGCCGAGAACGCCGCCTCGGTGTCCTGACGCTCGGTGTCCTGAGGCTCGACGTCCGGGGCCCGGCACGACCGGGCCCCGGACGTGAACGACGGGCGGGCCCCATGACCCCGGGGCCCGCCCGTCGTTCACGTCCCTGCCGCGGTCAGTCGTCCGGGTCCTCGTCGTCGTAGACCTCGCTCACGTCGAACCGGCAGATCAGCAGCTGCGGATCGGCGTGCTCGAAGGGCTCCGGCAGCCACTCCCCCGGCTCGGTCGGCTCGGCGGCCGCGACCCAGAGCGTCGAGTCGGCCTCCTCCAGGCCGAACTCCTCGCTGCGGGCGGCGATCTCGTCGGGCTCGTACTCACCGAACAGCACGCCGATCGCGGCGTTGACCCCGCCCGCGCCGGCGCCGCCCGGGGTCAGCGACTCGTCCAGCCGCTCGGCCTGGGCGCGCAACCGCTTGGCGTCGACGACGTGGTAGTCGCGGCGGATCAACACGCTGATCGCCTCGGGCTGTTCGGGGCCGTGGTACCCGCCGGGCCCCTCGTCCCCGGGGATCTCGAAGGGCGTGACCTCGTCGTAGGCCTCGTACAGGAGCTGGTCGTAGGCGATGGCCGCCGTCGCGAGCTGCTCGTAGGCGGCGGATACGGCGGGATCATCGGCTGCGTTGGGGCTTGACACCGCTTCCAGATGACGGTCGATGGCGGCCTTGACCGCCTCAGCGGCGGCGCGTACCTCGGCAATGGTGGGCTGCGCGGCATCAGACATGGTGCAGACGCTATCTCCCCGCGGTGTCGGTACGCACAGCGGTTGTCACCTACACCCGCGATTTCACCGCAACTTCCCCCCTGATGTCCGATCTGCACGGGTACGTCCCCGGCGGGACCGGCGCGGAACGGGCGTGGAGGGCGCACGGGGAGATCGTCGGGGCCGTCCGGGTACCGCTTCGCGCGCCGGGATCGGGGTATCCCCTCCACACCGGGCAACAGAACTGATGCGCTGTCAGCCGACCGCCCGGTTCGGGCGTCCCTGGGCCGCCGCTTCCGCACGGGAGGACGGCCGGAAATACCCGGGCCGACTGTCCGTGGCAGGCCGTAGGCTTGCCCGCAGGTGATCCCCAGGAGGAGCGTTTTGACACCACGCAAGCCGGTCCGGCAGCCGGAGTACGAGTACCAGTCGCTGCGCATGCCGCGCGGCACCACGCGCAACGCGGCACGCCAACTGCTCACCGAGCACGCCGAGTACGGGCACTGGGAGCTCGACCGGCTGAGGCTGTTCCCCGACGGCAGCCGGACGGTCCGGCTCAAGCGGAGGATCATCCGCCAGGTCCGGAGCTGGTGACGCCCGGGTCGCTCCGCCCCGAGCGGGAATCCACCCGAGGTCTTCGAACACCCGCGGCCGCCGGTCCGTCCGGCGGCCGCGGGTGCGTCGTTCCCACGGCGGGTACGCCCCTCCCGCGGCAGGCGTCCGCGGACGCGGGGTGCGGACGCGGGGTGCGGACGCGGGGGCCACGGCCTAGCCGGTCAGCGGGCCCCGGCGCGGGCACGGCGGTAGAGCACGCCGCCGCCGAGCAGCAGCGCCAGCCCGGCCGCGCCGAGCAGCTCGACGCCGCCGGCGCCGGTGGAGGCCAGCTGGGCCTCGGCCGGGGCCGGCGTGCGGACGGCGGCCGGGACGGCCTGGGTGCTCGGGCTGCCGGTCGGCGCGGCGGGGGTCGTGGTGGTCGGGCCACCGTTGCGCGGGT
This sequence comes from Kitasatospora sp. NPDC086791, assembly GCF_040685975.1. Taxonomy (NCBI): domain Bacteria; kingdom Bacillati; phylum Actinomycetota; class Actinomycetes; order Kitasatosporales; family Streptomycetaceae; genus Kitasatospora; species Kitasatospora sp. NPDC086791. The sequence continues at coordinate 139,998 of NZ_JBFBOC010000016.1, forward strand.
TCCCCGGAGTGGTCTCGCCGCCGGTCGGCGGCGGGGTCGGGTGGCTGGTCTCGGGGCAGTCGTCGCTCGGCTTCGGCGCGGGCTTCGGCGCGGGCTTCGGTGCCGGCTGCGCCACGTTGGCGCACTCGTTGCCGAAGGCGGGGTTGGCGACGCCGACCACGTCGACGGAGTTGCCGCAGGCGTTGACCGGGACGTGGACCGGGGCCTGGATGCTGTTGCCGGAGATGACGCCGGGCGAGCCCGCCGCAGTGCCGGACGCGGAGGAACCCGCGACGGTGCTGCCCCGGCTCCCGCCGGTGCCGGAGCTCGCGGTGCCGCCGCCCTGGCCGGACTGCCCGGACTGGCCGCCCTGGCCGGTCTGGCCGACCTGGGGCGCCGCGTGCCGGCCGCCGCTGACGTTGGCGCAGCGGTTGCCGAACGCCGGGTTCAGCGCGCCGATCACGTCGACCGTGTTGCCGCAGGCGTTGATCGGCACCTCGACCGGCACCTGGACCGAGTTGCCCGAGGCGACGCCGGGTGACCCGACCGCACTCCCCTGCGCCTCGGCACCCGCATAGGCGTAGCCGGCGGTCGAGGCCAGCACACTGCCGGTGGCCACGGCCGTGAGGATCCCCTTCTTGGCTACATTCCTCATGTTTTCCCCTGACGTTTTCGAGACGACGTGTCGACCTCGGCATGAACCTTATGAAAGTCGGAATTTTGATACATCCGTAAATCACGCAAGGTCTTCGGCTGCACAGGAGTTAACGAGGGGCGAACGGGGAGGTTGGGCCGAACGCGGCGGCTTCACCCGATCGAGCGATCGTGTCGCCGGACATGTATCCGGGTCCGCCGTGCGTGCATCCGGGACCACCCCGCGTGCATCCGGGTCCGCCGCTCGGCCGTCCGAGGCCGTGCGCGCATCCGCGGCCGCCGCGCGCGAAGGCCCCCGGCGCGGCGCGTCCGCCGCCCGGGGGCCTGGTCCGGCGCCCTCGACGGGCCTCAGCGGCCCGGAGAGTCGGCTCAGACGTTGGCGCAGTGGTTGCCGAACGCCGGGTTCAGCACGCCGATCACGCTGACGGTGTTGCCACAGGCGTTCACCGGGATGTGCACCGGGACCTGGATCAGGTTGCCGGAGAGGACGCCCGGGGAACCGGCGGCCACACCCTCGGCACCCGCGCCGCCGTGAGCGGACGCGACACCGGCGGCGGCGAGCACCAGGCCACCGGTGGCGGCGGCGACGGCGGCGATCTTCTTGACCTTCATCATTCCTCCTGTATGGACAACGCAACCCGTTCGGCGGGCTGCACAGGGATGAACGACGCTGCGGCAAACGGGGTACGGAACAGATTTCCCATTCACCCGCAACGGTGAAGCCTCGCACAGATACTCGATCCGCAATTCCCGGCAGAATCGTTTCTGTCGATCTCCTTTTACCCGTCCCACAATCATCAGCTCCGACAATGCGGTCGGCCCGCCCCCGGCACTCCGGGAGCGGGCCGACCCAGTCGCCTGATCAGCAGGCGTCGAGGAAGCGGTCCAGCACCCGGACGCCGAACTTCAGGCCGTCCACCGGCACCCGCTCGTCCACGCCGTGGAACATCCCGGCGAAGTCCAGGTCCGGCGGCAGCTGCAGCGGCGCGAAGCCGAAGCAGCGGATCCCCAGGTCCTGGAAGGACTTGGCGTCCGTCCCGCCCGACAGGCAGTACGGCACCGCCCGGGCGATCGGGTCCTCGGCCCGCAGCGCGGTCTGCATCGCCTCGACCAGCGCCCCGTCGAAGCCGGTCTCGATCGCCTTGTCCGAGTGCAGGCTCTCGCGCTTCACCCGCGGGCCGAGCACGCTGTCCAGCTCGGCCAGGAACTCCTCCTCGTAGCCGGGCAGGAAGCGCCCGTCCACGTGCGCGGTGGCCTGACCGGGGATCACGTTCACCTTGTACCCGGCGCCGAGCATGGTCGGCTGGGCGGTGTTGCGCAACGTGGTGCCGATCATCTTGGCGATGCCGCCGAGGACGCGCAGCGTCTCGTCCATGTTCTCCGGGTCCAGCTCGACCCCGAGCGCGTCCGACAGCTCGTCCAGGAAGGCCCGGACGGTCTTGGTGATCCGCAGCGGGAACTGGTGCCGGCCGAGCCGGGCGACCGCCTCGCACAGCTCGGTGATCGCGTTGTCGTCGTTCTCCATCGAGCCGTGGCCGGCCCGGCCCTCGACCGTCAGGCGCATCCAGTGCATGCCCTTCTCGGCCGTCTCCACCAGGTAGAGGCGGACCTGGTCGTTGACCGTGAAGGAGAAGCCGCCGACCTCGCCGATCGCCTCGGTCACGCCCTCGAACAGCCCCGGGTGCTTGTCCACCAGGTAGCGCGCGCCGTAGGTGCCGCCGGCCTCCTCGTCGGCGAGGAAGGCCAGCACGATGTCGCGCGGGGGCTTGCGCCCGGTGCGCAGCCGGTCCCGGATGACCGCCAGGGTCATCGCGTCCATGTCCTTCATGTCGACCGCGCCGCGGCCCCAGACGCAGCCGTCCGCGATCTCGCCCCCGAACGGGTCGTACGTCCAGTCCGCGGCGTTGGCCGGCACCACGTCGGTGTGGCCGTGGATCAGCAGGCCCGGGCGGGAGCGGTCCTCGCCCTCGATCCGGACCACGGTCGAGGCGCGGCCCTTGGCCGATTCGAAGATCTGCGGCTCCAGCCCGAACTCGGCGAGCTGCTCGGCCACGTACTCGGCCGCCTTGCGCTCGCCCGGGCCGGAGCCGTCCCCGTAGTTGCTGGTGTCGATCCGGATCAGATCGCGACAGATCCCGGCGACCTCGGACTCAGCCGTCACCTTCGGTGCCGCCGACTCGCTCCGCTCGCTCACGGTCACTCCTCGTCTCTGGCCCGCACCGACGCCCCAGCGCGCCACCCCCAGGACCTGCACCCGGGCCGTACGAGCACGTCCGCCCATCCTCCCCCAGCCCCCGACCCGGATCCACCCCCCGCACGTCCTCGAAACCCCCTGGTCACGCCGCCGCCACACGGTGGCCCTTGCTCCCGCCACCCGCCCCGCACCGCGGTCCGGAACCGTTTTGGGAGCCCAAGCCGATCTTTGCTACAGTTACATCTGTCAGCGCGACGGACGAGAGATCGGAAGCCGCGAGGACGACACCTGGTCCGGGTGGCGGAATGGCAGACGCGCTAGCTTGAGGTGCTAGTGCCCTTTATCGGGCGTGGGGGTTCAAGTCCCCCCTCGGACACCAGCGGGAACCCCAGATTCGTCTGGGGTTCTTTTGCTTTCCCGGGGCGGCCGCCGAGGGCCCGGGCCGCCGAGGGTCGCGGCCTCAGCCGGTGCCGGCCCCCTCCGCCCGGCCCGCCGGCGCGGCGTCGTGCTTCGTCCGGTTCCGGAGCGCCTCGCTGGTGATGAACGCCGTCACGGTGGCGACGATCAGCAGCGGCATGGCGTCCACCGAGTCGCTGCCGAGCAGGGCGGCGCCCAGGACGGCGCTGGTGACCGGCAGGCGGGTGACGGACGCGGCCGCCGCCGCCAGCCCGACGGCCAGGGCGGGTTCGTCGCCGAAGCCGGGCAACGGCGCGCAGGCGATGCCGAGGGCGGCTCCGAGCAGGAGCGCCGGGAAGATCGGCCCGCCGCGCAGGCTGCCGAGCGCGATCGACCAGGCGAGGCCCTTGCAGAGGACCAGGGCGAGCAGCGCGCCGATCGACCAGGCGGCCGGGTCGGCGGCGAGGTTGGCCAGGGTGATCTGGCCGGAGAGCGCGGCCTCCTCCGGGGAGCGGCCGGTGAGCAGGGCGTACGCGGTGATGCTGCCGCCGACGGCGACCGCGCAGAGCACGGTGCGGACGGCGGTCCGCCGGGCGGTGTCCTGCGCGGTGAAGGCCTTGACCCGTCGGCCGAGGGTCTGTCCGGCCACGCAGAGCAGAGCGATCACGGCCGCCAGCGGGACGCCCCAGAGGAAGTCGCCCGGATCGGGGATGCTGCTCTTGGGCACGCTGGGGAGCGAGAGCGCTCCGATCGCCAGGCCGGTCCAGTGGCCGAACCCGGTGAAGACCAGCGCGCCGATGCCGCTGGCCAGCAGGCAGGGCAGGATCAGCGCGACCAGTTGCGGGCCGCCCAGCCCGGCGGCCTCGATGATCATGACGGCGGCGACCAGCGGGTTGCCGAAGATGGTGGAGATCGCCGCCGCCGAGCCCGCGGCACCCAACACCGCGACCAGCTGCGGGTGTTGGGTGCGCTGGGCGGAGCGGACGGCGAGCAGGGCGAGGCCGCCGCCGAGCGCCATCAGCGGCGCCTCCGGGCCGAGCACCACGCCGAGCGGGAGGCAGACGAGCGCGGCCAGCACCACGCCGGGGACGGCGATGGGCGGGGTGGGCGGGCCGCCGAGTCCGTCCACCGGGATGTGGCCGCCGTGTCCGGGCAGCCGGGTGATGATCGGAGCGACCAGCAGGCCGGCGAGCAACAGCGCGGGCAGCGGCCACCACCAGGGGGCCTGGCTGTAGCCGGCGGTCTCCGGCAGGCTCTCCCAGATCCAGTGCTGGAGTTGGTGCTCCAGGCTGACGAAGCCGAAAGCGGCCAGCGAGACCGGGATGCCGACCAGGCCGGAGATCATCAGCAGGCCGAGGTAGCCCTTGTGCATCAGCACGTCGTGCAGGGTCGGACCGCCGTCCTGCTGCTGGGGCGTCCCCGGCATGGCCGCTCCTTCGCGCTCCCGGGCCGCCCGCGCTGCCGCGGTGCCCGTCCTGCGACCGAGTCTCGCCCGGGGCGGGGTGCCCCGCACGGCGCGCGGGCCGTGCGGGGTCGGGAACGGACACAGTTGCGCCGTACGGGTGAGGAGCGCGGCGGGCCCGCGGGGTCCGCCGGTCAGGCCTGCCGGGTGTCGCCGCCCAGGGCGCTCTCGATGCCCTGGACCATGCGCCACAGCGGGGCCCGCCGGCTGGCGACCAGGACCACGACCTCGTCGGACTCGCCCTCGCCGGCGGCCTCGGACGGCCGGTCGCTCCAGGTGCCGGTGACGAAGGCCATCGCCGCGTCCACCTCGGCCACCCAGTCGCTCTCCCCGCCCGAGCGCAGCCAGGTGCGCAGGGCGTGGTTGTGCGCGGCGACGACGGCCGCCGCGATCACGTCCGCGCGCAGCGGGCCGTCCGGGCGGGCGGCGAAGCGGCCGCGCAGGTAGGCGGCGAGGGTGTGCTCGTAGCGCCAGACCACCGACAGCTCGTACGCCCGCAGGCCGGGCACCTTGCGGGTCAGCCGGTACCGCTGGACGGAGAAGGAGGGCTGCTCGGCGTACATCCGCAGGACCAGGCGGGCGGCGTCGCAGGCGTGCCGGACCGGGTCCTCCTCGCCGCTGCCGGACTCCAGGAACTCCGTCATCTCGGCGAGGCTGCGCTCGTGGTCGGGGAAGACCACGTCCTCCTTCGCCGGGAAGTAGCGGAAGAAGGAGCGCCGGCCGACACCGGCCAGCGAGACGATGTCGTCGACGGTGGTCTGCTCGAAGCCGCGCTCCAGGAAGAGCTCGAAGGCCGCGGCGACCAGCGCCTCGCGCATCGCGGGCTTGGCGGGCCCGTCGTTCATGGGCAGGTCCTGCTCTTCCTTCTCGCTCATTCTCCGCAACCTAACACCGGCTCACCGCCCGGGCGCCGACGGCCGGGACCACCCTCGGTCCGGCCGTCGGTGCGGCGTTGCTCGGCTGACGAGGCCGGTGCGGGCCGGTGCGGGCCAGGCCGGGCCGTACAGGTCGGGCGGGGTTACGGGAGGTTGCGGGCCATCACGATCCGCTGGACCTGGTTGGTCCCCTCGTAGATCTGCGTGATCTTCGCGTCCC
>NZ_JBFBOC010000017.1:0-137848 GCF_040685975.1 Kitasatospora sp. NPDC086791
TGAGCGCCCAGTTGGCGAGCTGGGAGACGGTGATGCCGAGCACGATCGCCATCTGCTGGAAGGAGGCCAGCCGGCCGCGGTAGGCGGTCGGCGGGCCGTACGGTCAGGGGACGGTGTCCGGGGGAGGGGAGACGGGGGGTCAGTACACCTTCACGCCGTAGGCGGCCAGCGCGGCGTTGACCGGCTGGTAGAAGGTGGTGCCGCCGACGGTGCAGTTGCCGCTGCCGCCCGAGGTGAGGCCGAGCGCCTTGGTGCCGTCGAAGAGCGGGCCGCCCGAGTCGCCGGGCTCGGCGCAGACGTTGGTCTGGATCAGGCCGCGCACGGTGCCGCCGCCGCCGCTGTAGCGCACGGTGACGTTGAGCCCGGTGACCCGGCCGCTGTGCGTGCCGGTGGTCGAGCCGGTGCGCTTGACCTGCTCGCCGAGGACCGCGTTCGGGGCGGAGGTGAAGCCACCGGGGTGGCTCAGGGCGGGGTTGTCGTAGCGGACCAGCGCGTAGTCGTGGCCCGGGAAGGTGGAGGAGAGGGTGGGGCCGATCAGGGTCTTGTGGGCGGCGTCGGTGTACCACTGCGCGGCGACGTTCCCGCAGTGTCCGGCGGTGAGGAAGTAGTGGTCGTGGGAGTCCGCCACGTTGAAGCCGAGTGAGCAGCGGTACTGGCCGCCGTAGATGGCGTCGCCGGCGGAGACCAGCGGGGTGAAGGCGCCGGGGACGCGGCGGACCGTCAGGACGGACGCGTCGCCGCCGGAGACCTGGGTGAGCCGGTTGAGCGCCGCCGTGGAGACCGTGCTGTCGGCGGTCACCACGACGCGCCCGGCGGCCTCGTCGATGTACCACGCGGTGCCGTCGACCTCGGCGTGCAGGACGGCCTCGCTGATCGCGGCGAGCTGTTCGGGTTGGGGGGTGCGGGCGGGGGCGGCCGCGGCGCCCGGCACGGCGACCGCGGTGGCGGTCAGCAGGCCGAGGGCGACGGCGAGCAGGCGGGTGCGGCGTCGGGTGGTGCCGGGGCGGGGGGTCCCGCGCTTGGTCCTCACCGATCTCCTCCTGGGAGTGCGGCCCCTGGGGTTCAGGGCCGTGAGGCGCGGTCAGACGGCGGGCTGATCCCGGCCGTGCTGTCCGGAAGCGCGACGGATGATCTGCCCCTGACAGGCGCTGACCGGAAGTATCAGGAAACGGACCTTTCGGTACAAGCTTCCGGGCCGGGTGTCGGCCGACCGTGCGCGGTCGGCGGAGTGCACGGGGAAAAGTGTTATCGGTGCGGTCCGGTGCGGTCTCCCAGGTGCGGGAACGGGCGCACGATGCCGCGGGTGAGGGTCCGCGGCGGGTCAGCGGAGTTCGATACGGGGCGCTCCGCGCGGAGGTACACCTCCGCCGCGTCCGTTCCCGGTGCGCCGCCGGATCGTCCCGTCCGGCCGAGCGCGCCCGGCGGTCCGCACGCTCCCCCCACGGCGGCGGACCGCCGGGGTCACCCCCGGACTCGGGTGGCGCTCCGGGCGGCGGCCTGGGCACGGGTGAGCCGCCAGACCTGCTCCTCGCCGGTCTCGGCCGGGGCGACCGCCTCGCAGCGGCGGAGCAGGTGCGCGGTGAACCCCAGGCGGGCCGGGACGGCGCCGCTGGCCCGGTTGGCCGGGTCGTGGACGATCTCGACGTACTCCACCCCGGGCAGGCGGAAGGCCTGCTCGACCAGGGCCGCCGCAGCCCGGGTGGCCAGCCCGCGGCCGGTGGCGCCGGGGTGCAGCCAGTAGCCGATCTCGCAGGCGCCGTCCGGGGAGTCCTCGCGCCGGTACAGCCCGCAGGCGCCGAGGATGGCGCCGTCCCGCACGATCGCGTACGCGAAGTCCCGGCCGCTCGCCCAGCGTTCCGCCCGGGTGGCCAGGTACTCGGCGGTCTGGGCGCGGCTGTGCTCGGCGACCCACGCCATCCACGGGCGCAGGTGCTCCAGCGACTCCTCGATGACGGTGAGGAGTTCCGGGAGGTCCGCCTCGCCGGCGAAGCGGCGCAGCGTCACCTCGCCCAGGGCGATGACGGGCCGGGGGGAGGCGGGGTGGGCCGTGGGTTCCGTGCGTGCCGTGGGTTCCGTGGGTTCCATGGGGAGAGGATGGTCCGTGCCCGTTTCATCGGGCAACCGGATTCGGCGGCTGCGGGGGCTGCGGGGGCTGCGGGGGCCACGGCGGGCGGGCGGCGGCGCGGGTGCGGAGGAGGCGGAGCAGGGCGCCGAGGCCGGCCGCCGTACCGGCGACGGCGAGCAGGGAGGCGTCGGAGAGGCCCAGCAGCGAGAGGTCGAAACGCCCGCCGGTGGCGGCCCCGGTGAACTCCGGGCCGACCAGGCCGCCCGGGTCCTCGGTGACGCTGACGTGCTCGCCGACGGTGTCCCCGGCGCCGCAGGTCACCGAGCTGCCGTGCCCCGGGTCGTCCTCGTAGCGCACGGCGCAGGAGTACGAGGTCGTCTTGCCGTGGCTCACCCGGACGCCGGTGACCGTTCCCGGGTGCGCGACACCGCGCAGGCCGAGCACGGCGGCCTGCGCGGTGTTCATGGCCAGCAGCGGCACGCCGATCAGCGGGGAGAGCACCAGCGCGATGGCCACCAGCCGCAGCGCGGCGGACCGACACAGGCTGAGCAGGGCGTAGAGCAGGCCGACCAACCCGGTGATGACCACCACCAGCGAGGGCACCAGCAGCCACGGCCCGAAGGCGCCGAGCGCCCCGCCGATCGGTAGCAGGACGGCGGCGGCCGGGATCCACAGGGCCGTCAGCAGCGGCCGGCGCGGCCACGGCGGGTCGGCCTCGGTGCCCCGGCCGCGCCGCTTCCCCCGGCCGCGCCTCCGCCCCCGGCCGGGGGCGGAGGTCTCGCTTCGCGTCATGGCGGGAGATCCTGCCAGGTCGGGCGGCCGAGGGCGAAGCCCTTTCGGGGCCCCTCCGGCGACGTACGTCCGGGCTGCCGTCGCCGCTCGGGCCGCTACCGCTCGCCGACCGCCGGCAGGACCGGCTTCACGTCCAGCACCGGGGTGCCGTCGATCGCCTCCAGGCCGCTGACCCGCAGCCGCAGGCCGTCCACGGCCAGGACGGTGACCCGGTGCAGCCCGATCGGGTTCGGCCGGTCCGGCGAGCGGGTCGCGAACACCCCGGTCTCCGGCCGGGAGCGGTCCCCGCGCGGACGCACCGCCAGCACCTCCCGGTCGGCCCGGTCCAGCCAGGTCAGCAGCAGCACCTCCTGCCCGACCGTCAGGTCCCGCACCCCCCGGTCCACCGAGGCGTCGAACACCACCCAGGCCTCCGGCCCGCCCTCGTCCCCCTGCCGGGGCGCCCCGGCCCGCTCCAGCAGCGGCGACTCCACCCGTCCGATCTCCCGCACCTCGAAGCGCCGCTCCCGCTCGCCGCGCCCCTGGAAACCCCTGTCCGCCATTGCGCCCTCCGTGCACCCGGGACTCCGTCTGCCCGCACCGTAGCGGGCCCGGCCGTCCGTGGCCGGGTGCAGACTGGAGGTTCCCTCTCGTGGTCGATGGCAGAGATGAGACGCCATGAACGAGTACGACGGTGAACTCCCCATCCGCAAGCCGGTCTTCAACACCGAACCCGACCGCCTCCCCGACCCCGACCTCGACCCCGACCCCGACCTCGACCCCGACCTCGACCCCGACCGAGCCGACCGGCCGGAGTGGACGTACCCGTCGCTCCGGCGGGGCCCGCGCACCGCCACCCACCACGACCCGCACCGCCGGTCGCAGGACGGACCGCGCAACGAGCAGCGCGAGGCCTACCAGGAGCGCTACGCCCGCGCCGCCGCGAGCGACGGGCACGCCGTCGAGATCGAGCCCCGCACGGCCGACGGCCGCCTCCGCACCGCCGTCCTGGTCACCGGCGCGGACGGCCGCCGCTTCGGCTTCGAGCCCCAACTGTCCTACGCCACCGCGCAGTCCGTCCGGCGGCGGAACCGGATCGCGCGGCAGGACGGCATCACCGCGGTCTGGCACACCGTCGACCCGAAGGCGCCGCTCATCGACCGGGTGCCCTGGGCGCGGACCGACGACCTGCCGGCGCAGGCCATCCGGGAGGACCGCGACCTGCTGGTGCGCGGCGGCGTGCGCACGCTCCGGCTGCTGCCGTGCGACCGCACCGACCCGCGGCCCTGCCCGGTCCGCGGCCGCGGCCGCTGCCACCGCCGGCACCCGTACTGGGAGGTGCTGGCCCCGCGGATCGACGACTTCGTGCGCAGGGTCGCCGCGGGCGTCTACGTCCCGGTCGCCCTGTGCACCGGCTCCGGCGGCACGCTGCGCCTCTGGGTGCCCGAGGAGGACCGGCGGCGGTTCGTCGCCCACGGCGGGCAGCTCGCCGATCCGGACACCCGGCCGCTGATCCCCCGACAGCGCGGCTCCTCGACCGGCCGGCGCGCGGAGGAGTGCGTCCGGGGCCGCACCCGGCGGCGCGGCGCAGGCCTCCCACCGCTGCCGCCCCGGGACACCGGGGAGCCGTACGGCGTGCCGCCGACGGTGAGCGTCCCGCCGCCGGCCGGCCGGGTGATCCCGCCGGTGCGCGTGGGCCACTGCTCCGCCGGGTGGACCCCGTGCGGCGCCCCGGGCGCCCGGCTGTACCCGGGCGGCTGGTACTGCGACGACCACCGCCCGTGAGCCCCGCGCCGGCCGTCGGGCCCGGCCCGCGCGGACGGGGGCACACGGGACGGCGGTCGGTGGGGCCTCGGCCGAGGAGATCCGGGAGTGGTCGCGGGCGGGGGAGCCCCGGGCGCGGCCTGCGGCGGCTTCGCCGTCGGGACACGCGGTGGTGGGACTCCACCCTGGTCGTCGGGTGGGCGCCGGGACTCGCGGAGCCGTCGACGCCGCGGCACCTGGACGGTGATCCGGACGAGGATCAGACCGGTCTCGGCCCGGGAGCGAGGAGTTCTCCGGGGACGGGCGTTCGGACGGGCGGCGGGATGGCCGGATGTTGCAGAGTCCCGTCATTGCCGCCATCACCGCCCCCGGGCGAGGGTGGGGGCATGGACGACGCACTCCGACTGCCGCACCTGGTCGTCATCCCGGTCTTCGCCGGGGTGAACGCGCTCGACGTGACCGGGCCCGCCGAGGTCCTCGCCCTGGCCGGGCGGCTGCTGGCGCCGGACCGGCCCGGGTACGAGGTGCGGGTGTGCGCCGAGCGGAGCGGGCCGGTGGACACCTTCTCGGGGGTGCCGCTGTACGTGACCGCGACGCTCGACGGGGCGCGGGTGCGCCCGGACACCGTGCTGGTGCCGGGGCGGGTGGACCTCGGGCCGCACGGGCCGGTGCCGCGGGTCGACCCGGCGGTGGTGGCTTGGCTGCGGGAGGTCGGCCCCGGGGCCGGGCGGGTCGCCTCGGTGTGCGCGGGCGCGCACGTCGCGGCGGCGGCCGGGCTGCTGGACGGGCACCGCGTGACGACCCACTGGGCGACCGCAGAGCGGCTGGCCGCCGACCATCCGGCCGTCGAGGTGGACGCCGACCCGGTGTTCATCCGCTCCGGGCGGCTGTGGACCAGCGCGGGGCTGACCACCGCGATGGACCTCACGCTCGCCCTGGTCGCGGAGGACCACGGCGACGACCTCGCGCTGGAGATCGCCCGGATCATGGTGATGTACCTCCAACGCCCCGGAGGGCAGAGCCAGTTCAGCGTCCCGCTGGCGCACCGCACCGGCGGCCGCGCCGAGCTGCGGAGCCTGCGCCGGTGGATCGGTGAGCACCTGGACGCCGACCTGTCGGTCCCCGTGCTCGCCGACCGGCTGGCCATGAGCGAACGGCACTTCGCCCGGGTCTTCCGCGCCGAGACCGGCACCACCCCCGGGTCGTACGTGGAGGAGCTGCGCCTGGAAGCCGCCCGCCGACTGCTGGAACGGACCGACCACCCGCTGCCGGGCATCGCCCGGGCCTGCGGCTTCGGGTCCGTCGAGACACTGCACCGGGTGTTCCGCGACCGCCTCTCGACCACCCCCGGGGACTACCGGCGCCGTTTCCGCGTCGGTACCGCGAAGTGACGGAAACCGACCGAACCGACCGACCGACCGAACCGACCGAGCCGGCCTACCGAACCGACCTACCGACGGACCGAAGGAAGACCATGAAGATCACCGCCACCCACATCGGCACCGCCACCGTCCTGCTGGAGATCGGCGGGCTGCGGCTGCTCACTGACCCGGTCTTCGACCCGGCGCCCGCCGAGTACCGGCGCGACCCGGTGGTGCTGCGCAGCACCGGCGGGCCGGCCGTCGGCGCGCACGAGCTGCCGCCGGTGGACGCCGTGCTGCTCAGCCACGACGAGCACCCCGACAACCTGGACGCCACCGGCCGCACCCTGCTCGCCGGGCGCCCGGTGCTGACCACGGTCAGCGGCGCCGGCCGACTCGGTGGCGGCGCGCTCGGCCTGGCGCCCTGGCAGAGCCGTGATCTGACCGTGGACGGCCGGAGCCTGCGGGTCACCGGCACGCCCGGGTTGCACGGGCCGGTCGGGGACGTGACCGGCTTCGTGGTGGAGGTGCCGGGCGAGGAGGAGGTCCTCTACGTCTCGGGGGACACCGTCCACATCCCCGAACTGGACGAGGTGGGGCGGCGGTTCACCGTCGGGACCGCGCTGCTGCACCTCGGCGCGGCCCGGATCGAGGCCTTCGGTGGCGGCGAACTGATCACCATGGACGCGGCGCAGGCCGTCGCGCTCACCGCCTCGCTCGGGGCGCGCCGGGTCGTTCCGGTGCACTACGCCTCGTGGGAGCACTTCACCGAGGGCCGGGACGCGACCACCGCGCAGTTCGCCGCGGCGGGCCTGGCGGACCGCCTGCACTGGCTCACCCCGGGTGTGCCGGAGCTCCTGGGGTAGCCGTCCGCCGACGATCGCGCCGCTGTACGACTAATCCACCCCTGTGGGTGGTCCCGGCGTATCGCTGCCGTCGCGCGCCGGTCGGCGCGCCTATAAAGGGCCCGTCCTGTTGATCAACTGATGGGCTCTCACCATGTTGCAAGCCGCTCTGCGGGTGCTCGCCGCAGTCTCGCTCGCCTCCGCCGTCTCCGCCGTCGCCGTCTCCCCGGCCGCCGCCTCCCCGGCCGCGCCCGCCGTGCCCGCCGTACCCACGGTGCGGGCGGCCGCGGACGACGACCTGACCACCCCCTGCGGGCCGGTCCGCGACTACCGCGCCTCGGACTGGTGGCGCACCACGACCGAGCCGCAGATCGCCCAGACGGTCGCCTCCGTCGCGACGAACGAGCGCTGGCAGTGGCGCAACGACGTCAACACGCTCTGGCGCGGCGACACCCGCGAGAACGTGGAGGACATCTTCCGCACCGGCTTCACCCCACGGGGTGACCAGGTGACCCCCCTCGCCGAGTACATCGTCCAGGGCGGCGGGCAGAACAGCGCGCACCTGAGCACCAGTTGCGAGATGTGGGTGGCCCAGAAGTTCGCCACGTACGGGGCCGACAAGACGGGCTGGGTCTACGAGATCTACGCCCCCGGCGGCATCGACGTCAACGCCACCGCCCGGCTCAACAGCTACCAGTCCCCCTACCTCTGGAACAAGGAGATCGACTTCCCCGGCGGGGTCGAGGGCTGGTACCTCAAGGGCGCCTGCAAGTACCACCTGACCTACACCGACCCGGACACCAAGGTCAGCACCTTCGAAAACCTCGGCTGCAAGACCAACGCCGGCTTCGCGCCCTACCGGTAGGAGCCGGACCGCCGGACCGTCGCACAGCCGGACGCCGCCGTCGGGCGGGCTCAGCGCGGGCCGACCGGGGGCAGCCGCTCCAGGATCCGCTCCATGCCACTGGTCCAGTTGGCCTCCAAGGCGGTGACGGCCTGTTCCGTGTCGCCGTCGAGGAGGCACTGGGCGATCCGCTCGTGCTCCTCGGCGGCGCGTTCGAGGATCTCGTGGTCGCCGACCACCACCCGCTCGTAGCGGTGCAGGGTCAGCTTCAGCGAGTCGATCATCTCGCGCAGCCGGGTGTTGGCGCAGCCGGAGAGCAGCAGTGCGTGCCAGGCGTCGTCGTAGCGCTCTATGGTGCCGTGCGGGGCCTGCGGCGCGGAGAAGGCGCGGGCCTCGGCCAGCAGCCGGGGGGCGATCGCGGACAGGTGCGCCGGGTCGGAGGTGCGCAGGGCCAGCGACTCCAGGGCGATCAGGATCGCGGTGAGGTCGAGGAACTCCTGCTTGCCGGTGGGCGCGAAGCGGAAGCCCTTGCCGCGTTCGCTGGTGATGATGCCCTCGCGCTCCAGGCTGATCAGGGCCTCGCGCAAGGGGGTCCGGCTGACGCCCAGTTCCTCGGCGAGCTGGACCTCGTTGATCGACTCGCCGGGGGTGAACCGGCCGCGGCCGAGCTGCTCCAGGAGTTCGTCCTTCACCTGCTCGCGCAGGGGCCGCCGCTCGATCGCCATCGGGCTTCCCTTCTGTCCGGTTCCGTAGCGTACCGGCCGGGCGACCGGTGCTTCCGCCCGGCCGCCCGGACGACCGCGGGTCGTGCGGGGTGCCGGGCGGGCTCGGGCTCAGGCGGTGCCGGCCCCGTCGACGGCGATGACCGCGCCGCTGATGAAGGCGGCGGCGTCGCTCGCCAGGAAGGCGACGGTCTGGGCGATGTCCCGGGGGCGGCCGATCCGGCCGAGCGGGCGGTCGGCGGCGTCGGCGTAGAAGGCCTCGGGGCTCTCGCCGAGTTGACGGGCTTCCTCGGCGAGCATGCCGGTGTCGGTGTCGCCCGGGCAGACGCAGTTGACCCGGATGTCGTCCGGTCCGTGGTCGATGGCCATGGCCCGGGTCATGTTGACCACGGCGCCCTTGGAGGCGCAGTACGAGACGGCCCGGGCGCCGCCCCTGATGCCCCAGCCGGAGCCGGTGTTGACGATGCTGCCGCCGCCGGCCGCGGCCATCAGCGGGACGACCAGCCCGCTCAGCAGCATGATCGAGCGGACGTTGACGGCCATCACCAGGTCCCAGTCCTCGTCGGTGATCCCGGTGACGGTGGAACGGCGGATGATGCCCGCGTTGTTGAACAGCACGTCCACACCGCCGTGCTGGTCGACGGCGGTGCGCACGGCCCGCTCGCAGTCGGCGCGCCGGGAGACGTCGCAGTGCACGAAGGTGCCGCCGATCTCCTTGGCGGCCGGTTCGCCGCGCTCGGCGTCGAGGTCGGCGAGGACGACGGCGGCGCCGAGTTCGGCGAGCAGGGCGGCGGTGGCCCGGCCGATGCCGGAGGCGGCGCCGGTGACGATCGCGCGCTTGCCGTGCAGGTCGATCATGGGGGAGCTCCTCTGCGGGTCGGATTCAGGCGGATCGGTCGGGCGGGCGGATGAGGCGGATCGGTCAGGCGGACAGCCGGTAGACGGCGCCGGAGCGGCGGCCGGTGATCACCCGGACGTGGCCGGAGAGGGCATCGTCCAGCGCGGGATCGCCGGTGTCCAGGAGCAGCGGGCGGCCGGCCAGGGCGGCGAGTTTCGCCTCGGTGGCGAGGACGAGCAGCCGCTCCCGGCCCGCGGCGCGCAGCAGTTCGGGGGTGAGCTGCTGGTTGCCGCGCCCGAGCAGGAAGCCCTGGCCGCCGATGGGGGAGAGGGCGATCCAGGGGGCGGCGGGCAGGGCGCGCAGCTGGTCCGCCCGGACGTCCCGGAGCAGCACGCGGGCGGTGCGGTCGGGCAGCAGCCGCAGCAGGTCGACGCCGGTCAGGCTGGCGTCGGGCGCGCCGAGCGCGGTGGCGACGGCGTGGGTGGTGCTGCCGGGGCCGAGGACCAGCAGCCCGCCGGGGCCGACCCGTTCGGCGACTTCGGCGGCGAGGCCGGCGGGCGCCGCCGGGTCGGGCCCGGTGCTGCCGGTCTTGCGCTGCTGGACCCGCTCGGGCAGCACCGGGACGGTGAGCCGGCCGTACAGCCGGGCGGAGACCCGGCCCTCGCGCAGCGCGGCCTCGTCGCGGTCCACGACCTCGGCGGGCTCCAGCCGCACGCCGCGGCCGGTCACCCAGGCGGAGGCCACCTCGGCGGCCGCGCGGGGGTGGACGGCGAAGACGGCGGAGTGCATCTTGACCCCGGCTGGGATCCCGAGGACGGGCAGCCGGGGCTCGGGGCCCAGCGCGTCGAGGACGTCCCGGGCGGTGCCGTCACCGCCGCAGAACAGCAGCAGTCGGGCACCGGCCGCGACCACGGCGCGGACCGCCGCGCGGGTGTCGGCGGCCGTGGTGTCCGGGCCGGCGGGCCGGTGGACCACCCGCGCGGGCCGGGCGGCGGCTGCGGCGGCGTCGGCGCCCATCGGCCCGGCGGCGGTGATCAGCTCCACCCCGGGGAGGTGCCGGAGGGTGAGCGAGGCCCGGCGGACCGCCTCCGGCCGGGCCCCGAGCGCCCGGGCCCGCCGCTGGATCTCGGCGCCGTCGCTGCCCTTGAGGCCGACCCGGCCGCCGAGACCGGCGACCGGGTTGACCACGAGCCCGACGGAGGGTCCGGTCACGGCTGCTGCTCGCCGAGGACCTTGCGGCGGTAGGCACGCCAGCTGACGGCCCAGACCGCCGGGTCGTCCAGCGGTTCGGGCCGGATCCGGTGCACGGTGGAGCGGTGCGGGGCGGTCCGGACGATCTCCGGGTCCTCGTACGCCTCGCGGGCGACCTCGGCGAGGATCGCCGCGTACTCGTCCAGGTCGGCCCGGGAGTAGGACTCGGTGGGTTCCAGGGTCATCGGCTCGGGGACGACGTACGGGTGGTGGCTGGTCCAGTAGTGGGTGCCGAAGTCGGCGGCGCGGAGGCCGAGGTCCTCGCTGTGCAGACCGGTGTCCTCGTTGAGCCGCTGCCAGCTGTACCGGACCTGCTCGACCCGGGGCCGCCCCTCGGCGTACGGGACGGACACGCCGGGGATCCGCCGGACCCGGTGCAGCAGGTAGTTGTTGTTGAGCACGGCGGTCTCGGCGGCCTCGCGCAGGCCCTCGGCGCCCAGCGACATGATCCAGGCGTAGGCGCGCACCAGGTTGGGGACGACGCCCAGGTACGGGCGGATCTTGCCGATGGACTCCGGCCGGTCGTGGTCGAGCCGGTACCGCTCGCCGTCGAACTCGACGGTGGGGCAGGGCAGGTGGGGCGCCAGCTCGGCGGTGACGCCGCAGGCGCCGGCCGCCGGGCCGCCGCAGGCGTGCGGGGTGGAGAAGGTCTTGTGCAGGTTGAAGTGGCACAGGTCGAAGCTGGCCTCGCGGGCCCGGGTGATGCCGAGGATGCCGTTGGCGTTGGCCTGGTCGTAGGCGCACAGGCCGCCGGCCTCGTGGACGATCCGGACGAACTCGGCGATCCGGGGGTTGTAGATGCCGGTGTCCTCGGGGTTGGTGATGAGCAGCGCGGCGGTGCGCGGGCCGACGGCGGCGCGCAGCGCGTCGAGGTCGGGGTAGCCGTCGGCGTCCGGGTGCAGGGTGGTCACCCGGTACCCGGCGGTCTTGGCGCAGGCCGCGTTGGAGGGGTGCGAGAAGGCGGTGGTGATCACCTCGTCGCGCTGCTCCGCCTCGCCGCGGGCGGCGTGGTACGCGCGGATGACGGAGACGTTGGTCCAGATCGCGGCGGAGCCGGCGCCGGGCTGCAGGCTGACCCGGTCCATGCCGGAGATCTCCTTGAGCAACTGCTCCAGTCGGTACACGAGTTCGAGCACGCCCTGGACGGTCGAGGCGTCCTGGGCCGGGTGCAGGGCGGAGATCCGGGGGTCGCGGACGAAGGTGTCGTTGACCTTGGGGCTGTACTTCATGGTGCAGGTGCCCTGTCCGACGTCCACGTTGAGGTCGGCGCCGAGGTTCTCCTGGGAGAGCCGCAGGTAGTGTCGGAGCACCTGCTGCTGGCCGAGTTCGGGCAGCGCGGGCGGGGTCCGGCGGCGCAGCGCGGCGGGCAGCCGGTCGGCCGGGTCGCCGACGGCGGCGGTGACGGCGGGCTCGGGGAGTGGGGGCAGGACGCCGCGTTCGCCGGGGGCGCCGAGTTCGAAGACCAGCTTCTCGTCCCAGCGGGCCTGGTGGAAGCGGCGCAGCGCGGGTTTGCGGGCGATCCGGGCATCGACCGGTTCGTTGTGCTGACGATTCGTCACTTCGCGATCTCCTCCAGGGTGTCGGCGAGGCGGTCGAGGTCGGCCCGGGTGTGCTGCTCGGTCACGCAGTACCGGCCCTCGCGCGGGCCGGCCGGCGTCCCGCCGTGCAGGCCGCGGGCGAGCAGGGCGTCGGCGATCTCGGCGGCGGTGCGCGCGCCGGTGTAGCGGACGGTGAAGTCGGCGAAGTGCACGGCCGCGGGGTCGTCGAGCTCGATGCCGGGCACCTGAGCCAGGCGCTGCCGGGCGTAGGCGGTGTGGGCGAGGACGGTCCCGCCGATCTCGCGCATGCCGTGCGGACCCATGAGCGCGAGGTAGACGCCGGCGGCGATGCCGTGCAGGGCGGCGGCGGTGCCGACCCACTCCTTGCCCTCCTCGCGCAGCGCGAAGGAGGTGCGCTCGTACGCGACGTCGCCGAAGCCGTACTCGCCCGGGACGTCGGTGGGGGCGAGGCCGAAGAGGCGGCTCGGGTACTCGGCCACCAGGCGTTCGTCGTCGGGGCTGCCGATGAAGCCCGCGTTGCCGCCGCCGAAGCTCGGGTGGATGCCGAGCGGCTGGAGGTCGCCGCAGGTGAGGTCGGCGCCGAGGTCGGCCGGCGGGCTGAGCACCCCGAGGCTCAGCGGGTTGACCTGGACGACCGCCAACGCTCCGGCCGCGTGGGCGAGTTCGACGTACTCCGGCAGCGCCGGGTCCACCCGGCCGCGGTGGTCGGTGAGTTGGGCGTACACGGCGGCCACGTCGCCGCCCGCGAGCGCGGTCCGGACGGCCGCCGGATCGGCGGTCACCGGGTGGAGCCGGTGCGCGCCCCGGGTGTAGTCGCGGATCCGGGAGAGCCGGTCCGGGTCGATCGCGCCGACCAGCAGCAGCCGGTGCCGCCCGGTCGCCCGTCCGGCCATCCGCAGCGCCGTCGCGGCGGCCTGGAAGCCGTCGTACGTCGGCACGTTGACGACGTCGACGGCGAGCAGTTCGGCCATCAGCGACTGGTACTCCCACAGGGCCTGGAAGCGGCCGTGGTCCTCGTAGGGCTCGCCCGCGTAGGCGGTCAGGAACTCGCTGCGGTTGACGATCTCGTCCACCACGGCGGGCACGTGGTGGCGGTAGCAGCCGGCGCCGAGGAAGCTGCGGCCGGGCGGGACGGCGGTGTTGCGGGAGAGCAGCTCCTCCAGGTGTGCGACCAGCCGGGCCTCGGAGCGGAACGGCTCGGGCAGCCGCAGCGGGCGGTCCAGCCGGAGCGCGGCCGGGATGTCGGCGTAGAACTCCTCGACGTCCTGGGCGCCGACCGCCGCCAGCATCGCTTTCCGCACCTGCGGGGCGGAGTTGGGGATGTACGGGTGGGTTCGGGGAACGCGTGTGCTCATGCCGGCACCTTCCGCGATTTCCGTCGCAAGCCTTGACGGGCTTCTGAATGCTGAGTTCTGTATACAGCATTCGGCATTCACCAGTCGGGAGGCAAGATGTCCGCACGAACCCGGCCCGGAGAACATCCCCAACCCGCCCGTGAGCAGCGGGAGTTCGGTCGATCTCCGTCCCGTCGCCGACTGCTCTCCGCCGGACTCGCGGGCGGCGCCGCGCTGTTGACGGGCGCCACGGGCTGCGCCACCGGCGGCGGTGGTCCCGCGGACGCCAAACGGCTCACCGGCAGCCCGGGCACCGCCGTCACCGGGAAGGTCACCGTCTGGTCCTGGGACACCGCGGCCAAGGCCCTGCAACGGCTCGGCCGGACCTTCGAGCAGGCCCACCCCGGAACCACCGTCGAGGTCCTGGACATCGGCTACGACAACGCCTACGACAAGATCACCGTCGGGCTCGGCGCCGGCAGCGGACTGCCCGACGTCCTCACCGTCGAGGGCCACAAACTGCCCAGCTACCTCGGCAACTTCCCGAACGCCCTGGTCGACCTCACCGGCCGGGCCGGCGGCCTGCGGTCGCAGTACCCGCAGGCCGCCTGGCGCACGGTGACGGACGCCGGGGGCCGGGTCTTCGCCCTGCCCTGGGACAGCGGCCCGTGCGCCCTGTTCTACCGGCGTGACCTCTTCCAGCAGGCCGGCATCGACCCGGCCGCCCTCGCCACCTGGGACGACTACCTCGCCGCCGGCACCACCCTCAAGGCCGCCACCGGCCGGAAGCTGCTCATCCTCGACGGCAAACGGGACAGCCTCTTCGCCCAGCTGCTCCAACAGCAGGGCCAGGCCTGGTTCGTGGACGGCAAGGTGGCCGTCGCCTCACCCGCCGCCGAACGCGCCCTCACCCTGCTGAAACAGCTGGTCGACCGCGACCTCGTCGACTTCGAGAACGGCTGGGACGGCCTGGTCTCCGGCACCCACGACGGCAAGGCCGCCACCACCCCCACCGCCGCCTGGTGGGACGGCACCCTCACGACCGATCTGGCCGACCTCAGCGGCACGTTCGGCGTCGTCCCGCTGCCCGCTTTCACCCCCGGCGGACCGCGCACCTCCAACAGCGGCGGCTCCACCCTCTGCGTCACCGCGCAGAGCCGGAACCCGGAGACCGCCTGGGCGTTCCTCGCCCACCTGCTCGCCGACAAGGCCAACCAGGCCTCGATGATGCAGCACGAAGGGCTCTTCCCCGCCTTCCTCCCGGCCCTGGACGACCCCTACTTCCAGCAGCCCTCCCCCTACTACGCGGGCCAGTCCGTCATGCGGCTGTTCGCCGACCTCGCCCGCGCCATCCCCACCGTCGAGCGCACCGCCGACGACGCCAAGGCCGGCGACATCGTCACCACCGCCGTCAACCAGGTGCTGCACAACGGTGCCGACCCGGGCACCGTCCTGCGCTCCGCCGCCCGCCAGATCGCCACCGCGACCGGCCGCCAGACGGCCGCGTAGGCGGGCGCCGTGACCAGCAGCCTCCCGGCCCCGCCGGGCGAACCCGGGCGCACGGCCGCCCGCGAACCGGCGGCCCGCGAACCGGGGCCCCTGAGCGCCGCCCTGACGACCGCTTCGACAGCCGGCCGCAGACTCGCCCGCAGCACCGCCCGCGCACCGGGCCGCCGAAAACCGCTCCCCGAGCACGGCTCCGCCCGCCGCCGGCACTCCCCGCACCGGGCCGCCTGGCTGTTCGCCGGGCCCACCGCCGCCCTCTTCACCGCCTTCTTCGCCTACCCGCTCGCCGCCAGCCTCTACCAGAGCTTCACCGCCCGCCGCGGCGGCGCCAACGTCTGGGTCGGCCTGGACCAGTACCGCCGGCTGCTGCACGACCCGGCCTTCCTGCAGTCGCTGACCAACACCGGCCTGATCCTCGCCGTCCAGGTGCCGGTCATGATCGGCCTGGCCCTGGTGCTCGCCGTCCTGCTCAACCAGTCCTGGCTGCGGTTCCGGGCCGGCTGGCGGGCGGTGTTCTTCCTGCCCGCGATCACCACCCTGGTCGCCTACGCCGTGGTCTTCCAGGTGCTGCTGCGCACCGACGGCGGCCTGGCCAACCAGCTGCTCCGGGCGCTCGGCGCCGGCCCGGTCGACTGGCTCGACTCGCCCACCTGGGCCCGCGTCTCGCTGATCGGCTCGGTCACCTGGCGGTGGACCGGCTACAACGCCGTCATCCTGCTGGCCGGCCTGCAGGCGATCGGCCGCGACCAGTACGAGGCCGCCGCCCTCGACGGCGCCGGCACCGTGCGCACCCACACCCGGGTGATCCTGCCGCAACTGCGGCCCGTCGTGCTGTTCTGCGTCATCACCTCCACCATCGGCACCCTCCAACTCTTCGACGAGAACTACGTGCTGACCCGCGGCGGACCCGGCGACGCGACCCTCACCCCGGTGGTCTACCTGTACAAGGTCGGCTTCCAGCAGCTCGACTTCGGCTACGCGGCCGCCATCGCCTGGGCCGTCGTGCTGATCATCGCGACCGTCTCGCTGCTCCAGTTCCGGCTCTACGGAAGGGAACGCCGCCGATGACCGTCCCGCCGAAGGCGGCGTCACCGAACGCGGTGCCGGCGAAGGCAGCCCTGCCGAGGGGCCGGCGACCGGCCACCCCGCGACCGGCCACCCCGCTGCCCGCCCGCCTCGGCCGCGCCGCCGTCCTCGCGGCCCTCACCCTCGGCGCCGTCGTCAGCCTGGTGCCCTTCGCCTGGATGATGATCGCCAGTACCCACAGCAGCTCCGAACTCTTCCACTCCCCACCGCCGTTCCTGCCCGGCGGAGAGCTGCTGCGCAACCTGGCCCACCTCCAGCAGAGCATCGGCTTCGGCCGGGTCCTGCTCAACAGCCTCGGCATCGCCGCCGTGCACACCGTGCTCAGCTCGCTGCTGTCCGCCATGTGCGGCTACGGGCTCGCCAAGTACCGCTTCCGCGGCCGCGGTCTGCTGCTCGGCGTGGTGCTGGCGACGATGATGATCCCGCTGCAGGTGCTGCTCGTCCCGCTGTTCCAGATGATGGCCGGCCTCGGCTGGATCGACAGCTACCAGGCCGTGGTCCTGCCCTTCCTCGCCAACTCCTTCGGCATCCTGCTGATGCGCCAGGGCTTCCTGGACTTCCCCGACGAACTGCTGGAGTCGGCCCGGATCGACGGCTCCGGCGAGCTGCGCACCTTCTACCAGGTCGTCCTGCCGTGCGTACGGCCGCAGTTGGGCGCGCTGGTGATCTTCACCTTCATGGGCCAGTGGAACGGCTTCATCTGGCCGCTGCTGATGCTCAACACCGAGGACAAGTACACCGTGCCGGTCGCCCTCAACACCCTGACCGGAATGACCCACGTCGACTACTCCGGCCTGATGCTCGGATCCCTCCTGGCCACCCTCCCGCTGATGCTGCTCTTCCTGCTCTTCCAACGGCAGTTCGTGGCCGGCCTGCTGGGCGGAGCGCTGAAAGGATGACCGTGGACCGTCTCACCCGGGTGCCCGGCCTGCTGTACGGCGGGGACTGGAACCCCGAGCAGTGGCCCGAACAGGTGTGGGCCGAGGACGTGAAGCTGATGGCCGAGGCCGGGGTCAACCTGGTCACCGTCGGCGTCTTCTCCTGGGCCCGCCTCCAACCCGACTCCCACCGACGGGACTTCGGCTGGCTGGACCGGCTGCTCGACCTGCTCCAGCGGCACGGCATCGCCGCCGACCTGGCCACCGCCACCGCCTCGCCGCCCGCCTGGCTGGTCCGGGCCCACCCCGAGCTGCTGCCGGTCACCGCCGACGGCGTCCGGCTGGAGTTCGGCTCGCGCCAGCACTACTGCCCCTCCTCGACCGCCTACCGGGCCGCCGCCGTCCGGCTCACCCGGATGCTCGCCGAGCGCTACCGCGACCACCCGGCCCTCGCCCTGTGGCACATCCACAACGAGTACGGCGACCACGTCCAGGAGTGCTTCTGCCCCGCTTCGGCCGCCCACTTCCGCCGCTGGCTGCGCGAACGGCACGGCACGATCGGGGAGTTGAACCGTTCCTGGGGCACGGCGTGCTGGTCCCAGGGCTACGGCTCCTTCGAGCAGATCGAGCCGCCGCGCACCGCCCCCGGCCCGGTCAACCCGACCCAGCTGCTGGACTGGCGCCGGTTCTGCTCGGACGCGCTGCTCGCCCTGCACCGCGCCGAGAAGGCCGTCCTCGACGAGGTCTCGCCCGGCGTACCGGTCACCACCAACTTCATGTCGATGCTCAAGGCCCTCGACTACTGGGAGTGGAGCCGGCACGAGGACCTCGTCTCCGACGACGCCTACCCCGACCCGGCCGACCCCCGCGCCCACGTCAACGCCGCCATGACCTACGACCTGATGCGCTCGCTCAAGGGCGGCCGGCCCTGGCTGCTGATGGAACAGGCACCCTCCGCCGTCAGCTGGCGGCCGGTCAACCTGCCCAAACGCCCCGGCCTCCACCGCCTCTGGTCCCTGCAGGCCCTGGCCCGCGGCGCCGACGGCATCCTGCACTTCCAGTGGCGCGCCTCCTCCGCCGGCGCCGAGAAGTTCCACAGCGCGATGCTCCCGCACCGGGGCACGGCCTCGCGCGGCTGGCAGGAGACCGTCCGCCTCGGCGCCGAACTGCGCCGCCTCGGCGAACTCGCCGGCAGCCGGCTGCACGGGCGCACGGCCGTGCTGCTCGACTGGGACAGCTGGTGGGCACTGGAGCTGGACGACCACCCCTCCGCCCGGATGCGCTGGCTCGACCTGCTCCGCCCCTGGTACGCGGCGCTGTACGAGCGCGGCGTCACCGTCGACTTCGTCCCGCCCGGCGCGGACCTCGACGACTACCGACTGGTGCTCGCTCCCAACCTCTACCTGCTCGACACCGCCACCGCCGACCGGCTCACCGCCCACGTCCGGGCCGGCGGCCACCTGGTCTGCGGCCCGTTCAGCGGCATCGCCGACCGGCACGACCACATCCACCCCGGCGGCCACCCCGGCCCGCTGCGGGAACTGCTCGGCGTCGTCGTGGACGAGCACTGGCCGATCCCGGACGGGACGAGCACGGCCGTGACCCTCGGCGGGGCTACGGGAGCTGCACCCGGTGCGGCCCCGGGCGCGGGCGCCGGCGACCGGGAGCTGCGCGCCGAGCACTGGAGCGAGTGGATCGAGACCGAGGGCGCCGAGACCCTGGCCCGCTACGCCTCCGGCGCCCTGGCCGGCCTGCCCGCCGTCACCCGCCGCCGGTACGGCACGGGCAGCGCCTGGTACCTGAGTTGCCACCTCGGCACCGGCATCGGCCGGGTGCTCGACCTGCCGCTCGCCGAAGCCGGGGTGGGCGCCGAACTGCCGGGCCTGCCACCGGACGTCGAGGCCACCCGCCGGCACGCCGCCGACGGCACCCGGTACCTCTTCCTGCTCAACCACGGCCCCGCCGAACGCCGGGTGCCGCTCGACGCACCCGGAACCGACCTGCTCACCGGCACCGCCGTCGCCACCGCAGCCACCCTCGCGCCGCTCGGCGCCGCCGTCATCCGCATCCCCGCCGCCGAGGAGCGCCCGTGAACCCGCTGTCCCGCCGCCGCCTGCTGGCCGGATCCGCCGCCCTCGCGGCCGCCGGCACCCTCGCCGCACCGGCCGCGCACGCCGTACCCGCCGCACCGGCCGCCCCCGCCGCACCGGCGGACACCGCCGACCCGGCAGCCCGGCCCGACGAGCAGTACGCCGACGTCCTCGACCTGCACGGCACCCCCGCCCAGGCCTACCCCGGCGACCCGAGCGGCAACAACCCGATCACCGTCTTCGCCGACCTCGGCGCCTGGCACGCCTACGCCCTGCCACGCCCCACCGACCCGCCCGGCGGCTTCACCGGCCCGCTGTACCTGGCCCAGGAGTACCCGTGGTGGCTCAGCGACGGCCTCACCCGCCTGCGGCTCACCGAGCAGGACCGCACCCTGGACCTCACGGCGGGCGCACCCCCGCGCGCCACCGCGCTGCCCGGCCTGCTCCGCCAGTCCCACGACCTCGGCGGCGGCCTCGCCCTCACCCTGGAACTGCGCTTCGCGGGCAACCGCACCGCTCTGCTCCGGGCCCGCCTCAGCAACGGCGGACCCACTGCCCGCACCCTGCGCGCCGCCTGGACCGGCACTCTGCTGCGGCCCGCCACCGGCCCGCAGCGCGAGGCGCCGCGGCTGGTCGCCGGGGAGCGCGGCCCGGAGGTCCGGTTCGCCCGCGTCCGGCAGACCTGGGACTACCTGACCGACGGCACCGAGCGCTTCACCGTCCGCCACGCCCGGCCGGTGCGGGTCACCGTGGACGGCGACGGCCACCGCACCGAACTCGTCGAGCCGGTACGGCTGGCGCCCGGGCAGTCCCGCACCCTGGACTGGACCGAGAGCTACACCTTCACCGACGCCGAACACGACCGGGCGACGGTCGAGTCCGACGCCGCGCTGCGCGCCCCCGAGCGGGTCGCCGCGGCCGGCGCCGCCCGCTGGGCCGGGTACGTCGCCCGCGCCACCGAGGGCGTCCCGGCGGCCCGCCGCCGGACCGCCGTGAAGTGCGTGCAGACCCTGGTCACCAACTGGCGCAGCCCGGCCGGGCGGATCCGGCACGACGCCGTCACACCGACGCTCTCGTACAAGTGGTTCAGCGGGGTCTGGGCCTGGGACACCTGGAAGCAGGCCGTCGGCACCGCCCTCTTCGCGCCCGGCCTGGCCGCCGACCAGATCCGGGCGGTCTTCGACCACCAGGTCCCGCCCGGCGCCGCCGACCGGCCGCAGGACGCCGGGATGGTCCCGGACTGCGTCTTCTACAACGACCCGAGCAGCGGCGGCGGCAACTGGAACGAGCGCAACTCCAAGCCCCCGCTGGCCTCCTGGGCGGTGTGGGAGGTCTACCGGCGCAGCGGCGACCGCGCCTTCCTGCGCGAGCTGCTGCCCAAGCTGACCGCCTACCAGGACTGGTGGTACCGCACCCGGGACCACCACGGCGAGGGCCTGTGCGAGTACGGCGCGACCCTCGACCCGGCCAACGCCACCCCGGAGGACTGCCGGCAGGCGGCCGCCTGGGAGTCCGGCATGGACAACGCCCCGCGCTTCGACGCCGCCACCGTGGTCCCCAACCGGGACGCCGACGGGACGCCGCTCGGCTGGTCGCTCACCCAGCGCTCCGTCGACCTGAACGCCTACCTGGCCGCCGACCACCGCCACCTGGCGGCGATCGCCGCCGAACTGGGCGACCGCTCCACCGCCGAGCGGCTGCGCGCCCGGGCCGGGCGGATCGACGCCGCCGTGCGCGACACCATGTACGACCCGGCCGGCGGCTGGTTCCACGACACCGACCTGGCCACCGGCGCCCGGCTCACCGCGCGCGGCCGCGGCATCGAGGGCGCGATCCCGCTCTGGTCCGGCACCGCGACCCCCGCCCAGGCCCGTACGGTCCGGCGGCTGCTGCTCGACCCGGCGGAGTTCGGCACGGCACTGCCCTTCCCGACCGTCGCCCGCAGCTCGACGGCCTTCGACCCGGCCGGGTACTGGCGCGGACTGGCCTGGCTCGACCAGACCTACTTCGCGATCGAGGGCCTGCGCCGGTACGGCTGGGACGGGGACGCCCGCCGGACGGTCGAGCGGCTGCTGGCCACCGCCGCCGGGCTCGGCGGTGACGGCCCGCTGCGGGAGAACTACGACCCGTTGACCGGGGAGGGGCGCAACTCGACCAACTTCAGCTGGTCGGCGGCGCTGCTGCTGCCGCTGCTGCGGGAATGAGCGGCTTTGGCTCCCGGCGGTCCGAGCAGGCATGATCGGGGGCATGGTCGAACGAGTCATTGCAGCGTGTGACGGAGCAGCCAAGGGCAACCCGGGCCCGGCGGGCTGGGCGTACGTGGTGGCGGACGCCGCCGGGGCGCCCCAGCGCTGGGAATCCGGCGCCCTCGGGCACAGCACCAACAACGTCGGCGAACTGACGGCGCTGCAGCGGCTGCTGGCGGCGACCGACCCGGCCGTGTCGCTGGAGGTGCGGCTGGACAGCACCTACACCCGCGACTCGGTGACCAAGTGGCTGAAGGGCTGGAAGCGCAACGGCTGGAAGACGGCGGCCGGCAAGCCGGTCGCCAACCAGGAGCTGATCCAGGCGATCGACGCGCTGCTGGATGGCCGGGACGTCACCTTCGTCTACGTCCCGGCCCACCAGGTGGACGGCGACCCGCTGAACGCCATCGCCGACCAGGCCGCCAGCGACGCCGCCCGCACCCAGCGGGACGCCGCCGGCACCGCCGCCGACCTGCCCGAGCCCGACCCGGCCGCCGCCGCCAAGCCCCGCACCACCCGCGCCGGTACCGGCTCCCGCGCGGCCGCCGGCAGCGGAGGCACCGGCGGCGCGGCCGCGAAGCGCAGCTCCTCGGGCACCTCCCGCACCCTCGCCGCCCGCTACCCGGGCACCTGCCCGTGCAGCCGCCCGTACGCCAAGGGCGACAAGATCACCAAGGTCGGCTCCAGCTGGGGCCACCCGGAGTGCGTCACCGCCCACGCCTGAGCCGTTTCCGCCCGGGGCCGTTTCCGCCCGGGGCCGATCACGGCTGAGTCCCCGGGCGCCGCGCACCGTACAGGTGGGTGGGCAGGTTCGGAGGAAGGTGAGTGCGGTGATCGTCTCGGAGACGGCGGAGTTCCACGTCGGGGACGAGGTGTGGGTCTACCGGGAGTCGTCCTACGCCGCGGTCGAGAGCGCCGTCGTCGAGGCGGCTCCGGAGGACCGGAGCCTGCGGCTGGTGTTCGCCGACGGTCACCGCAGCCATCTGCGCTCGGGGCGGGTCGAGGTGCCGGCCCGGCGTTCCGCGCGGGCGGCGTAGGGCCCCTCCCCGCGCAGGGCGGAACGCGACCGGCCGACCGCGCAGTCGCGGTCGGCCGGTCGTGGTGAAGCGGTGGAGCTGTGGCGCCGTGGAGCTATGAGGCTGTGAGGCCGTGGAGCCAGGCAGCGTCAGCTGGGCTGCGAGATCTCCTTGATGTCCTCGAAGCTCATGCCGAGCGCGTTGAACGCGCGGGCCTGGGACTCCGGGACGCCGAGCTTGGCGAGCTCCTTGAGCTGGGCGTCGGTCAGCGGGGTCGCCGTGGTGGCCGTGCCACTGGCGCCGGGGGTGAGGCCGCCGGGGCCGGCGGCGAGGCCGAGCACCGCCTTCATCAGGTCGTCGCTGGTCAGCTTCACGGCGTCGGCCGGGGCCTGGACGTCCGGGGCCGACCGGTTGAAGGCCAGCTTCACCGGGAAGTTGACGCCCGGCTCGACCTTGCTCTCCAGCTGGGCGAGGTCGAAGGTGGCCGAGGAGAAGGCGCCGTCCTTCAGGTAGAGGTCGACGCCGACCTTGCGGTCCGGCACGTCGCTCGGGGCCTGGGACGGGAACTTCTTGAACTGCTGCGGGAACTTGTCCGCGACCGGCTTGACGGCCTTGAACACCTCGTCCACCAGCTGGCGGGCCGGGGCACTCATCCAGATGTGCTCGGCGCCGTCCTTCTTGCCCTTGTCCTCGTACGTGACGGTGCGGCCGAGCACGTCCTTGAGCGAGTTGAGGAGCTGCTTGGCGGCCTCCGGGTCGGCGGTGGGCGCTCCGCTCGGCGCGGCCTTCTTGCCGTCGTCCTTCTTCGCCGCGTCGGCGAGCTCCTGGAGGTCGAGCGAGACCCACTTGCCGGCCAGCGCGTCCTTGACCGGGCCCAGGTCCGCCGGCAGGTCCTTGCTGACGGAGTCCACCTGCGAGGGGTCCTCGCCGATCAGCTTGACCAGGCCCTTGGCGTCGACGTGCAGGTACCCCTTGGCGTCGACCTGGCGGTACTCCAGCAGCGGGGTGCCGCTGCGGTCGGACAGCACGTAGGAGACGCGCACCGACGTGTCGAGCGTCAGGTCCTTGTTCGCGGCCGAGCCCTTGGCCTCCTTGAAGGCCTCGATGTCCTTGAGCGGCTTGTCCGCGGAGACCGCGACGGCGATCGTGAGCCCGGACAGGGCCTTGGCGCTCTTCTCGTCCACCCCGTCGCCGGCGCCCTTGCCCCCGGTTGCGCCCTTCTCCCCGGTGGCCTTCGCGAAGGCGAGGATCTGCTCGGGGGTGGCGTCGATGGAAAGGGCGAAGCCGGCCGACTTTCCGTCACCGACCTTGTCGAAGGCCTTGGAGACCTTCTGGGCGGCGGACAACTGCTCGACGGTGCCGCAGGCGGCGAGACCGGTGGCGAGGACGGAAGCGGTGACGGCGACGGGCATCGCACCGCGGGCGGCCTTGCGGATGGCGGTGTTGATGGTGCAACTCCTGTGTGACTGGGCCCGATCTGACGACCGGACCTCCCCCTGTGGTGTGCAGCGCCACGGCGCCTACACATACGAGCACATTATCAGCAAGCAGTCATCCGATTATTTGGCGCAGACTTTAAGTGATGTGGCCGAGAACATCCGCGATGACCCGATGTGTCCGCATGCGTACCGTCATGGGGGAGTCGGCGGACGCGACTCCCTGCGGTGACCCGTCGTCATCCCGTTCGTACGGAAGTTTCCGGAGAGTTCGCCGATTGCTCGCCCGACGTCTACGTCTACAACAACGCCTGCGGCTCCGACTGGTGGTCCAACAAGGGCTTCGTCCACGCCGTCCTGAACGTCGACGGCCGTCGTACCCACGTGGTCGGCACCCACCTGCGGTCCACCGACTCGGGCTGCTCCAGCGGCCAGGCGGCCGACATCCGGGCCAAGCAGCTCACCGCGATGCGGACCTTCACGACGCCAAGCGGATCCCGGCCGACGAGCCGGTCGTCCTCGCCGGCGACCTCACCATCGACTCCCACGGCTCCGACTACCAGGCCCTGCTGACCGACGGCAACCTCGCCCCGGCCTCCGCCCGCCCCGGCCGGCCGTACTCCTTCGACACCGCCGACAACTCCATCGCCGCCTACCGCTACCCGGGCGACCCCAAGGAGGACCTCGACCACGTCCTCCACCGCGCCGACCACGCCCGCCCGCAGCAGTACGCCCACCAGGTCGTCCGGGTGCACAGCGCGCCCTGGACGGTGAGCAGTTGGGGCAAGAGCTACACCTACACCGACCTCTCCGACCACTACCCGCTCGCCGCGCACTGACGCCACGCGGGCCGTCGCCCGGACCGCCGGGCCCGGGCGGGCGGTGAAGGGCCCGCCCGGGGGCCGGTGTGGGATGCGTCACCGTCACGCCCCGGCGGCGGTTCGGCCCCTTACGATCCTGAACGCCGAGGTCGGGCGCCGTCGTACCCCGGCGGCGCCCGCCCGGTGCCCCGCGATCGGCCCGAGGAGAAGCGCCCGTGTCCACCCCCACCGCAGCGCCCGACAGCTACTTCCAGCGCACCGGCGAGAACCGCTACAAGCCCACCGTCCAGGCCCAGGGCGCCTGGCACCCCGACGAGCAGCACTTCAGCCCGCTCGGCGGCCTGATCGTCCACGCGATCGACCGGTACCGGGCCGACCGCCCCGGCGACGGCCTGGCGCTGGCCCGGATCAGCTTCGACATACTCGGCCTGATCGCCCTCGACGAGTTCGAGGTCACGGTGGAGACCGTCCGGCCCGGGCGCACCATCGAGCTGGTCGAGGCCACCGTGGTGGTCGGGGAGCGCGCCGTCGTCCGGGCCCGCGCCTGGTTCCTCGCCGAACTCGACACCGCCGCCGTCGCCGGGACGCACGACGAACGGCTGCCCGCGCCGGAGGAGTTCGAGCCCTGGGCGATGGACGGGGTGTGGGGCGGCGGCTACATCTCCTCGATCGAGGTCCGCCACCGGCGGACGGCACCCGGCCGGGCCGCCGCCTGGGTCTCCACCCCGGTCGAGCTGGTCGCCGGGGAGCCCAGCAGCCCGCACGCCTCCTTCGTCGCCCTGGTGGACACCGCCAACGGCATCGCCGTCCGGCAGGCGCCCACCGAGTGGATGTTCCCCAACACCGACCTGACCATCCACCTCTTCCGCCGCCCCGAAGGCCGCTGGACCGGCCTGGACACCAGCGTCAGCTTCGGCCCGGCCGGCCACGGCGTCACCAGCACCGTGCTGCACGACGAGCGCGGTCCGCTGGGCCGCGCCGAGCAGATCCTCACCGTCCGCCCGCAGCGCGGAAGGTGACGACCCGGACGGTCGGGTAGACCCGGTACGGCCGTGATGCCCGGATTCCCGGAGCCTCACGGCCGTCACTCACCCGGAGGACGCGCTCACTCGGAGATCGAGTCCATGAACGAGCTGACCGAGAAGACCGCCCGGCCCGGCCCGGCCGGCCCGTAGCCGGGCGGGGAGGAGAGGCCGAACTCCTCCAGGGTCGCGCGGTAGGTCCGCAGCAGCCGGATGTGGTACTCCAGCGGCGCGCCCTGCGGGTTGGCCTTGCCGAGCGGGGTGGTGGGCTCGGGGCACCAGGTGGTGAAGCGCGGGACCACGCCGTGTGACATGAAGTGGCGCAGGCCCTCCTCGGTGGAGGCGATCGCCTCGTCCACCGTGGTGAAGCCGAAGGGCTCGGCCATCTCCACGCCCGCGACGAAGTTGGGGATCACGTTCTCCGGGCCGAACACCTCGGTGGAGTCGAGGATCCGGCGGTGCCACTCGTCGCGGCCGACGTAGCGCTCCTTGCCCGGGCAGTAGAGCTCGAACAGCCGCTTGTCCCAGACCTCGAAGTTGGGGTGGTAGATCCGCACGCCGTAGTCGTGGAAGCGCTGGACGTCCTCGCGCGGCAGTGCCTGTGCCACGACCTTGCCGATCCAGCGGCCCGGGAAACGCTCCTCGATGGCCTTCGCGTACTGCCCGTAGAAGTCGGCCTCGTCCCGGCCGCCGACCTGCGAGGTGATCGCCCCGCCGGTGAGGGTGTACGCCCGGGAGGCGCGGGCGGTGTCGTGCTCGTCGATCAGCGCCAGCGCCTCCAGCACCTCCTCGACCGGCTTGACCCCGGTGTACGGGCGGCCGGCGGCCTTGTGCTGGCGCCAGTTGTGGTTGATGTCGCAGTACTGGCACTCCTCCTTGGCGCCGAAGTACTGGCAGACCCGGAACACCGTGAGGTAGATCAGGTAACCCCACTGGATGGTCGGGGCGACCTCCATCACGGACTTCCCGTTGGCGAGCGTGTGGCGGTAGTAGTCGGGCATCGGCGGCAGGCCGACGTCGGCGATCCGGGCGCCGTCCAGGTGGAGGCCGAGCGTCCCGTCCTCCCCGGCACCGACCCGGTACGGCGAGTCCGGGTTGACCCGCACCGACACCACCGTGCGGCGCAGCCCGTACGGCCCGCCGGTCAGCACGATCTCCTCCGGCGGCCGGTTGAGCGCGGCGGCGCCCAGCTCGGGCAGGGTGCGGTGGTCGAAGGAGAAGATGAAGTACGACTTCGGCTTCACCTCGCCGCCCCCGTCGGCGCCCGCGCTGCCGCTGAGCGCGGACTCGTCGAAGGCCATGCCGCCGCGCAGCAGGTCCTCCTTGATCACCGCCTCCCGGGGCACGTCGGGATAGCGCTCCATCAGCCCCTCGACGAGTGCGGTGCGGCTACCGGCCTGGCTCTCCATGCGCTGGTCTTCCTTCCTGGCCCCGATCCTCCACGGCGCCGCGCCCATTCTTCTCCCCCTTACGGGGCCGGTCCGCTTCGGTCCGCTTCGGGCGGGTTCGGTCCTGAAGCGCCGAAGTGTGGTCGGGTCAATGCACGGCAGGGGCGCCGCCAAACCTGGTCAGCCGAAACGTTCACCCTATCGGGTGTAGAAGATCGTCCGTTGCATTCCGTAATGCGCCTGCGCGCCTACGGTGAGGAACCGAGCGGGACCGGGCTCACCGCCCGGAGTTCCCACAGCGGGGGAGAAGTGACGCCCCGTCATGTCCTGTGATCCTTCTCAGAGGAGGCTTCATGCCCCTGCGTGTCCGACCGGACGCACCGCCCGGGCCCGCCACCCCGGCGGTGGGCCCATGAGCTCCCCGGCGATCGAGCGGATCCTGCGCGGGCCCGCCGGACTGGGTACCGCCGGGCTGCAGTTGAGGCCGGAGGCACCGCAGACGCCGGAGGCACCGGAGGTCGAGGTGCCCGAGCTCGCGACGCCCGAGGTCGAGGTGCCCGAGGTCCCGGCCGTCCCCGCCTTGTCCGTCCCGGCCCTGCACGGCCCCGCCCTGCCTGGCCTGGCCGGTCTGCCCGTTCCCGGTCCGGCCGTGGCCGCCGAGGTGCCGAGCGGCGGCAAGCCCAGGGCCGGCGACCCGATCCCCGGTCTCTACCACCACCCGGTCGCCGAGCCAGACCCGGCCCGGGTGGAGGCGCTCAGCCTGAGGATCAAAGCGTGGGCGATCGACGAGATCGAGCTCTACCCGCCGGAGTGGGAGAAGGACTTCGACGGCTTCTCCACCGGGCGCTACATGGTGGCCTGCCACCCCGACGCGCCCAGCGTCGACCACCTGATGCTCGCGGCCCGGCTGATGGTGGCCGAGAACGCGGTGGACGACTGCTACTGCGAGGACCTCGGCGGATCGCCGGTCGGCCTGGGCAGCCGCCTGCTGCTCGCGCACACCGCGCTCGACCCGCTGCACACCACGCCGGAGTACCGGCCGGCCTGGGAGGCCTCGCTCTCCGCGGACCCGCCCCGCCGGGCGTACCACTCGGCGATGCGGTACTTCACCCAGGCCTCCACGCCCTCCCAGGCCGACCGCTTCCGGCACGACATGGCGCGGCTGCACCTGGGGTACCTGGCCGAGGCCGCCTGGGACCAGACGGACCACGTGCCGGAGGTCTGGGAGTACCTGGCCATGCGCCAGTTCAACAACTTCCGCCCCTGCCCGACCATCACGGACACCGTCGGCGGTTACGAGCTGCCCGCCGAGCTGCACGCGCTGCCCGCCATGCAGCGGGTGATCGCGCTCGCCGGCAACGCCACCACGATCGTCAACGACCTGTACTCGTACACCAAGGAGCTGTCCAGCCCCGGACTGCACCTGAACCTGCCGGTGGTGGTCTCCGAACGCGAGGGCGTCTCGCGCAAGGAGGGCTACCTGAAGGCCGTCGAGGTGCACAACGACCTGATGCGCGCCTTCGAGGCCGAGGCGGCCGCGCTGGCCGTCGCCTGCCCGGTACCGACGCTCGTACGGTTCCTGCGCGGCGTGGCCGCGTGGGTCGACGGCAACCACTACTGGCATCAGACCAACACCTACCGCTACACCCTGCCCGACTTCTGGTGACCGCACCCCGACGCCGGGCCCACCGCACCCCCCCACGCCGGGCCACCGCACCCCGGCAGCGGCCGCCGATCCCGCCGACCAGTCCCACGAACCCTGGAGTTGACCCATGTCCCTGACCGACGACCGCACCACCCCCGGCCACCTCATCCCCGGCCCGGCGACCCCTTACCAGGGCGACATCGCACGCTACTGGGATCACGAGGCCCGCCCGGTCAACCTTCGTCTGGGTGACGTCGACGGCCTCTACCACCACCACTACGGCATCGGCGAGATCGACCAGGCCGCGATCGGCGACCCGGCCGACAGCGAGCGGGAGAAGAAGGTGATCGCCGAGCTGCACCGCCTGGAGTCCGCCCAGGCCGACCTGCTGCTCGACCACCTCGGCGACATCCCGGCCGACGCCACCCTGGTCGACGCCGGCTGCGGCCGCGGCGGCTCGATGGTGATGGCCCACCAGCGCTTCGGCTGCCGGGTCGAGGGCATGACCCTCTCCACCCAGCAGGCCGACTTCGGCAACAAGCGCGCGGCCGAGCTCGGCATCGGCGACTCCGTCCGGTCCCGGGTCGCCAACATGCTGTCCATGCCCGTCGGGACCGGCACGGTCGCGGGCTCCTGGAACAACGAGTCCAGCATGTACGTCGACCTGCACGACCTGATGGCCGAGCACTCCCGGGTGCTCGGTGTCGGCGGCCGGTACGTCACCATCACCGGCTGCTGGAACCCGCGGTACGGCCAGCCGTCCAAGTGGGTCTCGCAGATCAATGCCCACTTCGAGTGCAACATCCACTCCCGCCGCGAGTACCTGCGGGCGATGGCCGACAACCGCCTGGTGCCCCAGGCCGTCATCGACCTGACCCCGGACACCCTGCCCTACTGGGAGCTGCGGAACACCACCTCGCTGGTCACCGGCATCGAGGAGGCGTTCATCGAGTCCTACAAGGACGGCTCGTTCCAGTACGTCCTGATCGCGGCCGACCGGGTCTGAGTCGACCGGTCCGAGCGGAACGGGACGGATCGACGGCGGCCTCCTCGCACCGGTGGGGAGGCCGCTGCCCTGATGAAACGTCAGGGACGGTGGGGTCGCCACCGCCCCGGGTGCCGGATGTGAAGGAAGGGGAGGGGACCGGGGGAGAAGCAACGCACCCGTCGCGCTACTGTCGTGCCTTCTTCACGCGGAGCACGCCCGGCTCGGGAATGCTCCGGCGGGCTGCCCGGAGGAGGGCCGCCGGCCCGTTTCCGAACCTCGGGGGGTTCCCATGACCGCACGTCGCACCCTGTCCGGATTCCTGGCGGCCGGCCTGATCGCCGGCGCGGCGGCGCTGTTCACCACCGGCCCGGCGGACGCCACCCCGGGTGGCACCGGCGAGCTGCCGTTCGGCTCGGCCACCACCCTCGGCCTGCACAACACCTACGACCCGGCCGCGTTCCCGTACCTGGCCCAGGGCCTGGACACCGGCACCGGGATGATCGAGCTGGACCTCTGGCCGAACATCGTCACCAAGGAGTGGAAGGTCAGCCACTCCAACCCGCTCGGCAACCGCAACAACTGCACCGCCGCGACCACCCCCGCCCAGCTCTACGCCGGCGCCACCAACAAGAACCTGGAGAACTGCCTGGACGACGTCCGGGTCTGGCTCGCCGCGCACCCGGCGGCCGGGCCGCTGGTCGTCAAACTGGAGCTCAAGCCGGGCTTCTCCGCCAACCTCGGGATGGGCCCCGACCAGCTGGACGCGCTGATCGCCCAGCACCTGGGATCCGCCGTGCTGCGCCCCGCCGATCTGCTGGCCAAGCCCGGCGGCGGCTCCTACCCGAGCCTCGACGCGGCGGTGCGGGCGGGCAACTGGCCGAGCCGTTCGGCGCTGGCCGGGAAGGTGCTGCTGTACGCGATCCCGGGCACGGCCGAACTGGGCAACCCCTTCGACACCCTGCACACCGACGTCGAGTACGGGCGGCACCTGCGCGACCTGGCGGCGGCCGGCCGGATCGGCCGGGCCCAGGTGTTCCCGTCCGTGCTGGGCGCGGCGGCCGGCGACCCGCGCGGCCGGTACACCGGCGCGGACGACTCGATCCGGCCCTGGTTCGTGGTCTTCGACGGCGACGCCGCGACCTTCCTCGACGGCATCGACACGGGGTGGTACGACGCCGCGCACTACCTGCTGGTGATGACCGACGCCCACAAGGTCGCGCCGCGGATCAGCGCCACCGACCCGACGGCGGACCAGGCGCGGGCCCGCGCCGAGCAGTTGGCCGAGGCGCACGCGAGCATCGTGTCCAGCGACTGGCGCAGGCTGCCGACGGTGCAGTCCCTGGTGCTGCCGCGCGGCTGACGCCGCTGGCGGGCGACGGTGACCGACCGGGTCACGTCGCCCGCGGGTACGGGGAGTTGACCTCGGATGAAGAGTTGGATCAGGGCTTCCGGGGTGCCCGGACCGTCGCCATGCTGGTTGTCATGACCCGAACTCTACGCGCGTGGAAATCGCGCCTCGTCGCCACCGCCACCGTCGCCCTGGTCACCCTCGCGCCGATCGCCGTCGCCACCGAGGCGCACGCCGCGGTGAGCGGCTCGGTGTGCGCGTCCGCCCTGCCCGCCCAGGCCCGCACCACCCTCGACCTGATCGCCCGCGGCGGTCCGTTCCCGTACAGCCAGGACGGCGTCGTCTTCCAGAACAAGGAGCGCGTGCTGCCCTCCCAGTCGTACGGCTACTACCACGAGTACACCGTGGTGACCCCCGGCGCCCCGACCCGCGGCACCCGCCGCATCATCACCGGCAAGCAGTACCACGAGGACTACTACACCGCCGACCACTACGTGACCTTCCGCAGAGTCGACTTCGGCTGCTGAAGCGGCGGCCACCGCTCCACCCGAGGGCCCCGGCGACGCACCCCGCGCCGGGGCCCTCGCCCGTCCTCGCCCGTCTTCGCCCGTCTTCGCCCGTCTTCGCCCGTCCTCTCCCGCCCTCGCCCGTCCTCTCTCCCGCCCTCGCCCGTCCTCTCCCGCCCTCGCCCGTCCTCTCTCCCGCCCTCGCCCGTCCGTTCCCGTCCTCGCCCCGCCGGGCCGGCAGTGCGCGTCAGCGGTGGCGGTCCAGCCGGGCGCGCACGGCGTCGGCGTCGCGGTGCCGCAGGTCGTCGAGGATGGCGAGGCCCTGCGTCCAGGAGTGCCGGGCGGCCCCGGTGTCGCCGAGCGCGAGGTGGGTGTCGCCGATGTGCGTGTGGATGTCGGCCTGGAGGAAGTAGTCGCCGACCACCTGACGCAGCCGGAGGGACTCCTGGTACGCGGGAAGGGCCTCGTGGTACTCGCCGAGGCTGTGGTGGATGTAGCCGATGCTGTCCAGGGTGGAGGCCTGGGCCGGGAGGTTTCCGCAGGCGCGGGCCAGCTCCAGCGCGCGCCGGCAGTACCCGAGGGCCTCCCGGGGGCTGCCGAGGAGCGTCAGGTACCAGCCGATGCTGTTGAGCGCGAGCGCCTGTCCGTCCGGATCGCCGATCGCCTCGAACAGCCGCAGCGCCCGCCGGGACTCGGCCACCGCGTCGGCGTGGGCGTGCTCCTCGCCGTAGGTGAGGGCGAGGTCGAGCTGGGTCTTGCCCTGGCGGGTCCGGTCGCCGAGCGCGTCGAACAAGTCCAGGGCCAGGCGCAGTTCGCGGTGGGCCTGGGGCTGGCGGTCCTGGGAGCGGTGCACCTGGCCGAGCCAGCGGTGCGCGTGGGCCTGGCGGGCGAGGTCCCCGGTGCGCTCGGCGGCGGCCAGCGCGATCTCGCTGACCTGCTGCCACTGCTGCCACAGCCCGGACTTGAGCAGGTAGGAGACCTGTGCGCCGGCGAGCTGCCAGGCATGACCGTCCAGCCGCTCGCGGTCGGCCAGGGCGAGGACCCCTTCGAGCACCGGCTGCTCGTCCCGGTACCAGGCCAGCGCCCGTCGGCGGTCGGTGACCTCCTCGGGGGTCACCCCGGCGGACGGCTCCGCGAGGTCGAGCGGCGGCCAGGAGGTCTCGTCGGTGTAGGCGTGGGTGCCGGCGCGGTGGGCGGTCTGCAGGTAGTGGTCGAGCATCCGCAGGGTCGCCTCGGCCCGCTCCTGCGGGGAGTCGTGGGCGGCCGTCCGCTCGGCGGCGTAGGCGCGCAGCAGGTCGTGGAAGCTGTACCGCTCGCGGTCCGGCGTGGTGATCAGATGGGCGCGGTGCAGTTCGTCCAGGTGGCGGCGGGCCCGGACGGGCGGCAGGCCGGCGAGGCTCGCGGCCGCGGCCGCGCTGAGGTGCGGACCGGGGTGCAGGCCGAGCAGGCGGAACAGCCGGGCGGCCCCGGGGGTCAGGGCGCGGTAGGACCAGGAGAACACCGCCCGGACGTCGGCGTGGGCGTCGGTGTCGGCGCCGTCGGCCGACAGCAGGTCCAGCCGGGCGCGGACGTCCCGCAGCTCGCTCGTCCAGACGTCCAGCGGGGTGCCCGGGTGCGCCGCCGCGCGGGCGGCGGCCAGGTTCAGGGCCAGCGGCAGCCGGGCGCACAGCTCCACCAGCTCGCGGGCCGCGTCCGGCCGGTCCCGCACGGGTTCACCGCCCAGCCGGAGCGTGAGCAGGTCGAGCGCCTCGCCGGGGGAGAGCACGTCGAGGGCGAGCGGCACGGCCCCGTCCAGGGCGACCAGGCCGGGCATCCGGTTCCTGCTGGTGACCAGCACCAGGCAGGTGTCCGCACCGGGCAGCAGTGGGCGGACCTGCTCCGCCTCGCGGGCGTTGTCGAGCACGATCAGCGTCCGGGTGCCGGCCAACCGGCTGCGGTAGAGCGCGAGTCGCCCCTCCCGGTCGGCGGGGATGCGGGCGGGCGGCACGCCGAGCGCCACCAGGAAGCCGCGCGCCACGCCCGCGGCGTCGACCGGGGGACCGGCGGGGTCGAAACCGCGCAGGTCGGCGAAGAGCTGGCCGTCCGGGAAGCGCTCGGCCACCCGGTGGGCGAAGTGCACGGCCAGCGCGGTCTTGCCCACCCCGGCGGTGCCCGCGATCGCCGAGATCACGACCGCGCCGCAGCCGGGGATCCGCTCGTCCAGCAGCGCGTGCAGATCCTTCAGCTCGCCGACCCGGCCGGTGAAGTGCCTTACGGTCGCCGGGAGTTGGCGCGGCGCCGCAGTCGCCCCGTCGAGCGCGCCCGGGACGGCCCGGACGGGCGGGGCGGCCGATCCGGAGGCGGGCGAGTCGGGTCCGTGGGCCGCCGGCGTCGAGCGTGACTCGTCGCGGGCCCGCGCGACGTCCTGCCACCGCGCCCGCCACCGTGCCTCCTCCGCCGGCGTCGCCCCGCAGGCCCGGACCAGGGCGAGGCAGACCTCCAGCCGCGGTAGTGCGCGCCGACGCGGGCTGAGCGCGTCGGACAGGGTGCTGCGGGCGACGCCGCTGCGCCGCTGCAGCTCCTGCAGGGACGGCTGACCCGCCCGTACCTTCAGCGCCCGCAGATCGCGGACGAAGGCGGACACGTCCGCCGTCGCTCCACCCGCCTCCGGGCGTGGCTGTGCCTCCGTCATGTCGTCCCCCCTGTGCGACCGGCCGCCGCCCGAGCGCGGGCAACCGGGTTCGTCCGGACCTGACCGAGAACATTGTGGTGCCGGTGCCGGGATCCGCAGACTCCCTTGCAGACGGAAAATCCCCCGGCACGGTGCCGGGGGCAGGGAGGGGGAACACCATGCGGATCGTGAAGCGGCTCGGGGCCGGCGCCGCCGTGCTGGGCCTGGCCACGGCGGGGGTCGTCGGCATCGGGGCCGGCGCGGCGCACGCCGACGGCTGCAGCAGCTACGCCACCAAGTACGGGGCCCGGGTGTCGCTGTGCCTGACCGGGGACGGCACCTCGTGGGGCCACGGGTCCTGGTCGGTCGACACCTCGGGGGCGAGGACCGACGAGCGCGTCTACGTCACCTTGCAGACGAACTGCGGCGGCTACTGGCACGTCGTGTTCAGCGACAACAACAACGACTACACGCAGGCCAAGTCGGGCAGCCAGTGGGTCTCCTGCGGGTACGGCGCGGCCAACTACTACTTCAGCTCCTACGCGACCGAGTCGGGGAGCGTGACCGGCAGCGGCTCGGTCTCCTGAACCGTCACGTCGGCCGGCGCGGCCGGCGCGGCCGGGCGCACCGGGGGTGACGGGCGCGACGGGGGAACGCCCGTGGCCGGCCGGCCGGGACGGGACGAGGGCGGCACCACCGACCCCACGCGGTGGTGCCGCCCCTCGCCGTACCCGCCCGTCGCGTCCGCGCGCCGCGCCCGTCCCGCCCGTCCCGACCGTGCCGGACCGGCGGCGGCCGCCCCGGCCGAGGACCCGTCCGCGCACCGCCCGGCGGCACCCGGTAGCGTCGGCGCCGTAGTGTCCGACTCCCGGGAGGTTCCCGTGCCGCAGATCCTGGTCGACCACTCGGCCGAACTCGCCTTCGACCGGACGGCCCTGGCCGACGAGGTCCACCGGGCGATCACCGAGGTGATCGACACCACGGTGGCGGACTGCAAGACCCTCTTCCGCCCCGCCGCGCACCACCGGGTGGGCGACGGTACGACCGGCGAGGCCCTGGTTCTGGTCGAGGTCAAGATCCTGGCCGGCCGCAGCGCCGAGCAGCGGGCCGAACTGACCGCCCGGGTCCTCGCCGCCCTCCGCGCCCGGATCGAGGAGCCCGCCGCCCTCGGCGTCCAGGTCACCGAACTCGACCGTGACACCTACCGGGTCGTCCACCACCCGGGGCACTGACCCCGGTCAGTCCGTCGGGCAGTGGGTGCCGGCCGTCGGCACGGTGCCGTCCACCAGGAAGGCGTCCACCGAGGCCCGGATGCACTTGCTCGCGCCGTACCCGGTGTGGCCCTCGCCGTCGCGGGTGAGCAGGACGGCGTTGCCGAGCTCGGCGGTGAGCTTCTCGGCCCACGCGTACGGGGTGGCCGGGTCGCCGGTGCTGCCGACGACCACGATGGGCGCGGCGGCGGCGGACTTGATGGCGTGCGGCTTCTCGGTGGAGCGGAACGGCCAGACCCGGCAGTCCGGGTCGAACAGCGCCGCGAGCGGGTCGTGCTTGCTGACCATCGGGGCCTTGGCGGCGAGGTCGGTGAGCGCGGCCTGCAGCTCCTCGCCGGCCGGGGCGTCGGTGGCGCCGTCGGCGCAGTGGATGGCGGCGTAGGCGTCGGGCGAGGCCTCGTAGTGGCCGTCCTTGTCACGGCCGTTGTAGGCGTCGGCCAGCGCGAGCAGGTCGTCGGCCTTGCCGCGCACCATCGCCCAGCCGAGGGCGTTGCGCAGCCCGCTCCACGCCTGCTCGCCGCCGTAGAGCCGGCTGATCACGCCGGTCCACGCCGTGCTGGAGGTCAGGGTGCGGCCCTTCGCGGTCTTCAGCGGCTTGTCCTTGAGCCCGTCGAGGAAGTCGGCGAGCTTCTGCGGGGCGCGGCCGGCGTCGCTGCCGAGCGGGCACGGGTTCTTGCCGGCGCAGTCGGCGGCGAAGGCCTTGAGGGCGCGCTCGAAGCCGGCCTGCTGCTCGATGTTGTGCTGCACCAGGGAGGAGGAGGGCGAGGTGGCGCCGTCCAGGACGAGCCGGCCGACCCGGTCCGGGAACTCCTCGGCGTACAGCGAGCCGAGATAGGTGCCGTAGGACATGCCGAGGTAGCTGAGCTTCTGGTCGCCGAGGGCGCCGCGCAGCACGTCCATGTCCCGGGCGGTGTTGCGGGTGCTGACGAAGGGCAGCACCTGGGCGAACTTGGCCTGGCAGGCGTCGGCGAGCTGCTTGCCGTGGTCGGCGCCGGGCTGGTCGGTGCTGAGCCAGTCGTCCCGGGTCTGGTCGTCGAGGCACTTGAGCGGGCTGGTGCCGGCCACGCCGCGCGGGTCGAAGCCGACCAGGTCGTAGCGGTCGTGCAGCGGGCCGTCGAAGCGCTTGGGGTTGAAGGCGACCATGCCGACGCCGGTGCCGCCCGGGCCGCCCGGGTTGAGCAGCAGTGAGCCGACCCGCTGGTCGGGCTTGGTGGCGGGGTTGCGCACCACGGCGACGTCCAGGGTGCCGGTGGCCGGGGCGCTGTAGTCGAGCGGGACCTTGAGGGAGGCGCACTGCAGGGCCGAGGTGTCCGCCTCGTTCTGCGGGTCCTTCGGGCAGGCGCCCCAGGCGAGTTGCTGGCCGTAGAAGGCCTTGAGCGCCGGGTCGGCGGCGCCGGTCGGCTTGGCCGTCGGCGTGGGGGCCGGGGTGGCGCCGGGCGCGGTGGCGGCGGCCGTGGTGGTCGCGGGTGCGGCCTGGCCGCTGCTCCCGCCGGTGCAGCCGGCCAGCAGGGCGGTGGTGGCGACGGCTGTGACGGCGGCGGGCAGGAAGCGCCGAGAGCGTCGGGTGATCATTGAATGCACCGCACACAAATATCACCAGTCGATCACATCAGTCATCTTGGTTTCCCGGGCTGCTGCCGGGCCTGGGGCTTCGGCGCGCGCCGGCCCGGGGGCGTCGGTTCCGCCGCGCCCCTCCTGGTGCCATGCTGGGGCCATGACAGACGGCAGTGCGGTCATCCCGCTCCGTGAGCGGTCGGAAGTCGGCGGGCGGCGGCGGGAGTTGGCTGCGGCGACGGTCGGATCGGTGGTCGAGTCCTTCGACTGGAACATCTACGCCGTCCTCGCGCCGTACTTCGCGGCGGACCTCTTCGGGCACGGCAAGCACGGGGTCGGCGGGGTGCTCGGGGCCTACGCGGTCTTCGCGGTGGGGTTCGTCGCCCGGCCGGTCGGCTCGTACCTGATCGGGCGGCTCAGCGACACCCGGGGGCGGAGGTTCGCGCTCAGCCTCGGCATGGCGGTGATCGCCGCGGCCGGCCTGGGCATCGCGGCGGTGCCGGGCCGCGCCGCGATCGGCGCCTGGGCGGCGGTGCTGGCGGTGGCCGCACGGCTGGTGCAGGGGTTCG
Source organism: Kitasatospora sp. NPDC086791 (assembly GCF_040685975.1). Taxonomy (NCBI): domain Bacteria; kingdom Bacillati; phylum Actinomycetota; class Actinomycetes; order Kitasatosporales; family Streptomycetaceae; genus Kitasatospora; species Kitasatospora sp. NPDC086791. The sequence continues at coordinate 37,375 of NZ_JBFBOC010000017.1, forward strand.
CGTTCGGCGGGGAGGCGCCCAGCGTGGCCGCGTACGTGACCGAGACCGCCCCGCCGCGGCACCGCTTCGCCTTCAGCTCGGTGTCCTACGGCGGGGTCGTCCTCGGCTCGCTGCTCTCCTTCGGGGTGCTCGCGCTGCTGCTCCGCACCATCGGCACGTCCGGCCTGGAGAACGGCGGTTGGCGCTGGGGCTTCGTGGTCGCCGGGCTGCTCGGGCTGGCCGCGGTCTGGGTGCGGCGCCGGGCGCCGGAGAGCGCGGAGTTCCGCCGGGCCCGCTCGCACGCGGCGGCCGGCGGCCGACCGTCCTTCCCGCGCACGCTCCGCACGCACCGGTGGGCGGCCCTCACCGTCTTCCTCACCACCCTCGGCGGGACGGTCGGTTACTACTTCGCGCTGGTCTACCTGCCGCAGTACGCCGCCGCGTACCACGTGATCGACAAGGAGTCGGCGGCCTCGTTCATGACCGCGGTGCTCGGCGTCGTGCTGGTCACCATGCTGCTCACCGGCGCCGCCGCCGACCGCTTCGGCCTGCTGCCGGTCGCCCGGATCGGGTTCGGCCTGCCGGTCCCGCTGGTCGGGCTGCTGCTCGCGGGGCTGCGCCAGGGCTGGCTGCCGTTCCAGGTCGTCGCCGTGCTGCTGGGGATGCTGGTGGCGACGGTGCTCGGCACGCTCAACGTCTTCACCGGGCTGCTGTTCCCGACCGAGGTGCGGGCGGTCGGCCTCGGCGTGGTGAACGCGGCCACCATCGCGGCGTTCGGCGGCACCTTCCCGCTGCTCGCGGAGTGGCTGGCCGACCGGGACCTGCTCGGCGTGATCCCCTGGTACGTCACCGTCTGCACGGCCGGTCCGGCCCTCGCGCTGCTGACCGCGACGAGGGTGCCCGGTTTCGCGGCCGCCGTCACCAAGGGCGCTACCGTGAGCGGGTGTTCACCGGGATCCGACTGACGGACGATCACCGGCTGTGGTTGAGTGGTCCGGACCGGACGCCGAACGGGGAGGGCGAGCGTGCACGCCGACACGCCGGACAACAGCGCATTCGACAGCGACGCATCCGACAGCGACGCATTCGACGACGGTGCGTTCGGCACCGACGGATTCGCCGCCCGCGCGTCCGAGAGCTGGCTGACCGAGGCCGGGTTCGAGGCGCCGCCGCAGGTCGACCTGCGCACCGATCGGGCGCACTCAGCCCGGGTCTACGACTACCTGCTCGGCGGCAAGACCAACTTCCCGGCCGACCGCGAGGTCGGCGACCGCGTCCTGGCCGACCTGCCCGGCGCCCGCGAGGGTGCCACCGCCGCCCGGGCGGTGATGCACCGGATGGTCCGCCGGCTCGCCGAGGTGCACGGCATCCGGCAGTTCCTGGACGTCGGCACCGGCATCCCGACCGCGCCCAACCTGCACGAGATCGTCCAGTCGATCGACCCGGCCTCCCGCGTGGTGTACGTGGACAACGACCCGATCGTGCTGGCCCACTCGCGCGCGCTGCTCACCAGCACCCCCGAGGGCCGGACCGCCTACGTCCAGGGCGACCTGCGCGAGCCGGAGCTGTTCCTGGCCGACCCGGCGGTGGCCGCCACCCTGGACCTGACCGAGCCGGTCGCGCTGACGCTGGTCAACATCGTGCACTTCCTCTCTGACGAGGCCGCGCACCCGCCCGTCCGCAAGCTCCTGGCGGCCCTGCCGGTCGGCAGTTTCCTCGCGCTGACCGCCGGCACCGCGGACACCTCGCCCGACCGGGCCGAGATCGGCGCCCGCCGCTACGCGGAGGCCGGGATCGAGGTCCACGTGCGGTCGCGCGAGGGGGTCGAGCGCTTCTTCACCGGTCTCGAACTGGACGAGCCGGGCGTGGTGCTGATCAACCGCTGGCATCCGGAGCTGGGCGAGGCCCCGTCCCCTGCGCTGGCCGACGAGCAGGTCTCGGTCTACGGGGGAGTGGGCCGCAAGGTGTAGCCGGCCGCCGGGCCGTGGCCGACCGCCGGAAACCACCCCGACCGCTGGAAGCCGCCCCGACGCCCCGACACCCCGACACCCCGACACCCCGACCGGCTACGGCCCGCCGCCGATGCGCCGATATTCCGTCATTCCGACGACCGTCAAACCCGAAGGGTGTCGAAAGGATCGTCATTACGTGCACCTGTCATTAAAGTGACTGCCCGTCGAATCCCCCACTCGACAGGCGGAATCCCATGACCATTTCCCGCAGGTCCATCCTCAAGGGCACCTCGGCGGCCGGAGCCGCCCTGGTGGCCGCAGGCTCGACGGCGGCCGCGCAGCCCGCGGCCGCCCGGCCGGCCGACGACGCACCCGTCGGCCCCCTGCTGCTGACCACCCCGCACCGCGCCGGCACGGCCGGAGTGACCGGCCTGCACCTGCAGTTCGGCAGCGACGCCGGCACCGAGATGACCGTCTCCTGGCTCACCCCGCAGTCCGTCCGCCGTCCGCAGGTGCGGTACGGCACGACGGACGGCGGGCTCGGCCGGGTCGTCCAGGCCGAGACCCGCACCTACCGGGACGCGCTGGACAAGGTCGACGTGTACGTCCACCACGCCCGCCTCACCGGCCTGCGCCCCGGCACCGGCTACCTCTACAGCGCCGGCCACGACGGCGCCACCGCCGAGACCGGCACCTTCACCACCGCCCCGCGCGGCCGCAGTCCCTTCACCTTCACCAGCTTCGGCGACCAGGCCGCCCCCAACCTCCGGCGCCGGATCACCTTCCCCGACGGCATGCCCTCGCCGCTCGGCAAGTACCCGGTCTTCATGAGCAGCCAGGTCGGCACCTCGGCCTCCGCCGACATCGTCGCCGCCGTCGAACGCGTCGGACCGCTGTTCAACCTCGTCAACGGCGACCTCTGCTACTCCTCCTACGCCGGCCGTCACGGCCAGAGCCGCACCGCGACCTGGGCCGACTGGTTCATCAGCAACAGCCGCTCCACCCGGCTGCGCCCCTGGATGCCCTGCGTCGGCAACCACGAGAACGAGGGCGGCAACGGGCCGATCGGCGCGCTCGGTTACCAGGCGTACTTCTCCCTCCCGGACTCCTCGGCCTCCTCCGACGAGGAGACCGAGGGCATGTGGTACGCCTTCACCGTCGGCTCGGTGCGCTTCATCAGCCTCGCCAACGACGACGTGGCGATCCAGAACTCCGGCGACCTCTACCTCCGGGGCTACTCCGGCGGCGCCCAGCAGCGCTGGCTGGAACGCGAGTTGCGGGCCGCCCGGGGCAACCGGGGAATCGACTGGATCGTGGTGTGCATGCACCACCCGATGATCTCCAGCTCCCGGCACGGTGCCGGCAGCGACCTCGGCATCCGCGAGACCTGGGGCCCGCTGTTCGACGCCTACGGGGTCGACCTGGTGGTGTGCGGCCACGAGCACTACTACGAGCGCTCCCACCCCGTCCGCGGCACCCTGCCCAACGACACCCGCACCCCGGTGCCGACCGACACCCGCACCGACCTGATCGACACCGGGCGGGGAACCGTCCACATGATCATCGGGGCCGGAGGCAACGCCGCCACCACCCAGGACGACCTCTTCGATCAGCCCAAGGGCCGGGTGGTCACCGGGCTGGAGGCCCCCAAACCGGGAGCGCCGTACCGGGAGTCGATCTGGCTCACCGAGGACGCGCCGTGGGCCGCCGTCCAGGACCGCGAACACGCCCACGGCTTCGCGGCCTTCGAGGTCGACCCGGGCGACCGGCGCGGCGGCGTCACCACCATGAAGGTCACCTACTACACCTTCGACGGGCCGCACGGCGACCTCACCCCGGTGGACACCTTCACGCTGTACCGGCGCCGGACCGACGGGCGGGACGGGCGGAACGGCTGACCCCGGGCGGTGGTCGCGGCGCGGCCGGTCCGCGCCGCCGTGGGCGGTCGGCGGAGCCGCGGGCGGCCGTTCAGCGCCGGAAGACGCCGATCAGCACGTCCCACCAACTGCGCCGCTGCGCCGGGACGGTCGGAGTCACCGGCCCGGCCGGCCCGGCCGACCCGGCACCCGCCGACGCGGCCCCGATCCGGCCGGCTCGCTCGGTGTCCACCGCCCGCTCGGCCTCCGCCGCCGCCTGCGCCGCGACCGCCGCCGCCCGTTCCGCCTCCGCGACCGACACCGGGTCCGGCTCGATGTCACGCGGGGTGAACTCCACCGGCAGCGCCGTCAGGTGCCGGGAGATCCAGGCCGCACTCCAGGTCAACTCCTCCTCCGGCACCGCGAGTCGGACGTCCGGCAGCAGGGTGAGCAGGATGTCGATGCCGGCCTCGGCGACGTGCCGCCCGATGTCCTGGCCCGGGCACTCGTGCGGCCCCGCACCGAAGGACAGGTGCGAGCGGTTGCCGTACAGCGGGGCGGCCAGGTCGGGGCGGACCACCGGGTCGACGTTCCCCGCCGCGAGCCCGAGCAGCAGCAGGTCGCCGGCCCGGATCCGCTGTCCGCCCAGCTCGGTATCGGCCGTCGCCCAGCGGCCCGCCACCAGGGACATCGGCGGGGAGTCCCACAGCACCTGGTCCAGCGCCTCGCCCAGGGTCATCTGGCCGCCGGAGAGGTGGGCGCGGAAGCGCGGGTCGGTGAGCACCATCTTCAGCGAGTCGGCGATCAGGTTGACGGTGGTCTCGTTGGCGGCGAGCAGCACCACCCGCAGGTGCTCCATCACCTCGTCCTCGGTCAGCCCGGCCGGGTGCGCCAGCAGACGGCTGGTCAGGTCGTCGCCGGGGGCCTCCCGCTTGAGGGCGATGGTCCGGCGCAGGCCGGCCACCACGTACTCGTTGCTGGCGATGGCGGTCTCGGTGCCCTTCATCAAGTCCCGGGCCGCGTCGACCAGTCGCGGTCCGTACTCGTCGGGCATGCCGAGCAGCTTGGTCATCACCAGCATCGGCAGGCGCTCGGCGAACTGGGTGATCAGCTCGGCCCGGCCGGTCGGCCCGACCACCTGGACCAGGTCGGTGGTGAACCGCCGGACGTGCCGGCGGATGCCGCGCCGGTCGAAGCGGTTCAGGCCGTCCAGCACCGCGCCGCGCAGCCGGCGGTGCTCGTCGCCGTCCGCGAACACGCAGATCGGCTGCCAGGCGATCACCGGCAGCAGCGGGGAGTCCATCGGGAGCTCACCGGTGCGGAACGCCGTCCACAGGCGCGAGTCGCGGGAGAACAGCGAGGGGGTGCGCATCGCGGTGATGTTCGCGCCGTGGCCGAGGATCAGCCAGGCCCGGTGGTCGCCGTGCAGCAGCACCGGGGCGACCTCACCGTACTCGGCGCGCAGCTTCTCGTAGAGGCCCGCCGGGTCGGCCTCGGCCTCCGGCCCGTACAGGCGCCGCAGGCCGCCGGGGCCGATCGGCCCCGGCGCATCGGCGGCCACCGGCGCGTGGGCGGGGTCGAGAGCGGATCCGGGGTCCAGCGCGTGCGTGCGGTCGGACCGGCCGTCGGCGCGGCCGTGCGCCGGGCAGCCCGGCGGCGGGGCGGGGACGGCGTCGTCGGGGAACGGGGTGGTCACAGGGTCTCCGGTCACAGGGTTCGGGTCGGCGGAGCGGCCAGCTCGTACAGGTAGTGCATCAGCGTCATCAGGGTGTCCCGGCTGGACTCGCGGCTGCGCGCGTCACAGGTGACGATCGGCACCTCGGACGGCAGGTCGAGTGCGCCGCGCAGCTCGTCGAGCGGGACGCTCGGCGCCTCGGGGAAGCCGTTGACGGCCACCACGAAGGGCACACCGCGCTCCTCCAGCCGCCCGATCACCTCGAAGCTGACCTCCAGCCGGCGGGTGTCCACCAGCACCACCGCGCCCAGGGCGCCCTCGAACAGGCCGTTCCAGAGGAACCAGAACCGCTCCTGCCCGGGGGTGCCGAAGACGTACAGCACGAGCCGGTCGCTGATGCTGATCCGGCCGAAGTCCATGGCCACGGTGGTGGAGGTCTTCTGCTCGACCCCGGTCGGGTCGTCCACGCCGACCCCGGCCTGGGTCATGGTCTCCTCGGTGGTCAGCGGGCGGATCTCGCTGACCGAGCCGACCAGCGTCGTCTTGCCGACGCCGAAGCCGCCCACGATCACCACCTTGACCGCCGTGGTGACGGTGTCCGGCAGCAGGTCCGCGCCGGTCGGCCCGGCCATCGTGTCAGAGCCGCTGAAGTCCATGGATCACCGCCTCCAACAGGGCCCGGTCGGGAAGTTCCGCCGCCGGGACGGCGGCGCGGGCCTCGATCAGTTCGTCGTCGAGCAGGTCCGCCAGCAGGACGGTGACCACGCTCGTGGGCAGCTCCAGGTAGGCGGAGACCTCCGCCACCGAGAGCGGGGAGCGGCACAGTCTCAGGATGGCCGCGTGCTCGGGCTGCAGGGCGGGGGTCGGCTCCGCACGGGAGACGATCAGGGTGACCAGGTCGAAGACGCCCGGCCCGGAGGGACCGCTGCGGCCTCGGGTGATCACGTAGAGGCGGTCGGGCTCGGGGCCGTCCCAGCCGCCCTGGTCTGCCGTCATGCAAGCGCCTCACTGTGCTCGTTCATGTACCCGCCCCGCCGCTGCGCCGGGCCGGGGGCCGGTTCACGCGACCGCCTCGGGGTTGCGCGGAGGCGTCGACAGGTGTTCGCCGATCCGGGCCACCAGGTCGCGCATCTGATGGCTCACCAGCCCGGCGTCCACGCCCTCGTCGGCGAGCACCGCGAGGTAGGCGCGGTCGCCGGCCGCCATCAGGTAGAAGTAGCCGCCGTCCACCTCGATCACGACCAGCCGCATCGAGCCGTCGCCGTGCGGGAACTCGTGGCCGATCGCGCCGGCCAGGCTCTGCAGCCCCGCGCAGGCGGCGGCGAGGCGGTCGGCGGTGTCCGGGTCGGTGCCGTACTGGGCGATCCGCAGGCCGTCGCCGGACAGCACGATGACGTGGCGCACGTACGGGACGCTGTGTGCGAGGTCGTTGAGGATCCAGTCCATGTTGCTGCGGTGCGGAATCACTGCTCGCCTTTCCCTGCCGTCTCTTCACTGGTGTGTCCGGGGCTCGGGTGCCCGGGCCGCTCGGGCCGCCCGGGCGCGTCGGTCCGGCCGGTCCGGCCGGTCTGGCCGGTCTGGCGGGGCACACCGGACTGCCCGGCCTCCCCGGCCCGCTCGGTCGGATCGGCCGAACCGACGGACGGTCCGGGCGCGGTGCCCTTGATGCCGTCCATGAACGCCTCCAGCCACAGGCCCGGCTGCTTCGGCTCCTGGGCGGGGCGGGGAGCCTGCGCCGCCGGTCCGGCCGTCGGACCGGCCACCGGCCCCGCCGTCGGGCCGGCGGGCTGCGGGCCGGCGGGCGCGGAACGCGCGGTGCGCGAGGGCGCCGCGTAGGTCCGGGTCAGCGAGGGGCGGCGCCGGCGCTGCGGCAGCCCGTTGGCCGTCCGCTCGGTCACGATCACCTCGTCGTCCCCGGTCGCCGCCGAACCGGACGAACCGGATGGCGACCCCCACGGATTGGTCGAGCCGTAGGACGGTCCGACGCCGGCCGAGGTGGCCCGGCCACCCCAGGGCCGGGTCGGGGCCGCGTGCCGGGGCGGGTTCGCCGGGAGCGGGCGCGGGCCGGAGAAGGCGCCGATGCCGTGCGCCCGCCCGGTCGGGGGAGCGGTGGTCAGCAGTTCCTGCGGCACGACCAGCACCGCGCGCACCCCGCCGTACGCGGAGCGGCGCAGCGACACCTGGAAGCCGTACGCCTGGCAGAGCCGGCCGACGATGGCGAAGCCCAGCCGGGGGGACTCGGTGAGGTCGTCGAAGTCCTTGGAGACCATGGCCTCGCGCATCGCGAGCTCGGCGCGGGCCCGGGCCTCGTCGGTGAGGCCGAGGCCGCCGTCCTCGATCTCGATCGCCATCCCGCTCTGCACCTCGGAGGCGCTCAGGTGCACGTGGGTGTGCGGCGGGGAGTACCGGGTCGCGTTGTCGAGCAGTTCGGAGACGGCGTGGATCAGCGGTTCGACGGCCGGGCCGGTGACCGCGATCTGGGCCACCGGGTGGAGGTCCACCCGCTGGTACTCCAGGATCCGGGACATGCCGCCGCGCAGCACGCTGTAGAGGGCGATCGGCCGGGTCCACTGGCGGCCGGGGCGGGCGCCGGACAGTACGGCGATGCTGTCGGCCAGGCGGCCGGTCAGCGCGTTGCCGTGGTCCAGGCGCAGCAGGTCGTCGAAGACCGCCGGGTCGTTGCCGTGCCGGTCCTCCATCTCCCGCAGGTCCTTGGCCTGCCGGTGGATGATCGCCTGGACCCGGCGGGCGATGTTGACGAAGGCGCGCTCGGCGGAGTCGCGCCGGCTGACCTCGTCGTCGACGGCGACGGCGATGCCGTGCGCCACGGACACCAGGGTCTTGCGGAACCGCGGCGAGACGGGCACGAGGTCCTGCTCGATCGGGTTCAGCAGGATGTCCATCGAGTACCCGTACCGGGCCCCGGCGACCACCCGGCGCAGCTCGACCTCGGCCAGCCGGGCCAGTTCGTCCTCCTGCCCGGCCAGTCGGCGCTGCAGGTCCTCGGCCTGCCGGGTGCTGCGGTCGCGCAGCTCGGCCAACGCCCGCCCTCGGCGGGCCGATTCGGCGGCCACCACGGCCACCAGCACGGTGGCCGTCGCCCCGCACCACAGCACCCCGGCCCGGGCCCCGGCGGTCACCACCACCTCGGCGACCGCCGTGGCCGCCACCATCACGGCCGTCGGCAGCAACCAGCCGAGCAGGGGCGCGGGGCGCCGTCTGGCGGGTGACGATCCAGCTCGAAGCATTCAGCATCCTCAAACGATCGGAACAGTACGGGGACGGACGGCGCTCGGCTCCGGAGGCGTGGGGCTGCAGCATAGCCAAGTTCAGGACAATCCTGACCGAAGCTCAAAAATACTGTCCCTCAACCGACTTGTGGCAACGTGCCGCACATGCTCGACATCTCGCACACCAGTCGCACTCCCGGCGGATCGCCGCCCCGCACCAGGCTTCTCGCCCCGTGGCTCCCGCACCGCCAACCCGCCCCGGATTCGCCCATGTGAAGGGTTTCCGGCCCAAGTCCCCCCGCGGCGAGCCGATTTCGTGCTAAGAGCGGAATTCCCGTCAACACGCGCAGCCGTGATCACCCGCTCGGGTGGCCTCAGGCGGGCAGCCCCGGCGCGCCCTCGAAGCGAGGATTCGTCCGCGTCCCGACCGGCGCGCCTCCTAGGGTCGTCGCATGACCGATCGCGGCAGCCGCATCACCTCCCCGCTGGGCCGGACCGTGCGCCACCTCATGGGCGACGAGGTCTGGACGAGCCTGCTGGACGGCGCCTTCGAGCGCCGACATCCGATCGGGTCGACCCTGCTGCGGCAGGGGGAGGAGGGCACGCACGTGCTCGCCCTGCTGGCCGGGGTGGCCAAGGTGAGCCGGCGGGAACGCAACGGGGACGTCCGGCTGCTGGCCTTCCGGGGCCCCGGCGAACTTCTCGGCGAGGTGGCCGTCCTCGACGACGGAGTCCGCTCCGCGAGCGTCCACGCGATCTCGGACTGCACGGTCGCGCTCCTGCCCAAGGCCGGGTTCCTGCGCTTCGTCACCGAGCGGGACCTGTTCCCCGTGATGGTGCGTTACGCCATGGGCCGGCTGCGGGAGTCGGACCTGGCGCGGGCCGGCGGGGACGTCGGGGCGCGGCTGGCGGCCGCGCTGGTCACGCTCGCCGACGTCTCCGCCGGGAGGGCGGCCGAGGGCCGGACCGAACTCGCCCTGACCCGCGACGAACTGGCCCAGCACCTCGGCGTGTCCAGGAACACCGTCACGGCGGCGCTCGCGGGCCTGCGGGCCCATCGGGTGGAGGCGGGACGGAAGGCGATCGTCCTCGGCGACCTCCCCGCACTCCGGCGGGCGGCCGGGACGCTCCACGACTGACGCACCCTCGGGGTGTGACCTCCGTCACCGGAGTTCCGCACCGAGTGAGCAGACCGGGCGCCGCCGTCTCGCGAAGCTTGGTGGCGCAAGGTCAGTACCGGAACGACGAGGAGCAAGAGATGACGGAGTTCGACCAGCCGCTGCCCCGGGCCAGTGCCCTGCCCTACAGCCGCAGCCGGCACCTCCCGCCCTACCGGGGGATCGTCGCCGTGGACGCCAAGGACTTCACCGGCTACCCGGCGATCGAGCACGGCGTGATCAGCGAAGCCGTCCCGCAACTGCTGCGGCGGTCCTTCGAACGCGCGGAGCTGGCCGAGGTCTGGAAGCACCAGAGGTTCCCGAACTCGACGGGCGACGGCTACGTCTTCGGCTTCGACCCGGCGTGGATGCCCTTCCTGATCCACCCCTGGCTGAACACCCTGCAGGAGGTGCTCACCGAGTTCAACGTGCACGCGGCCGGGACGGTCCGCATCCGGCTGCGGGTCAGCCTCAACATCGGTCCGCTCCCCGACGCGGGCGGCGAGTTCGACGGCAACGGCACCGCGCGCAACGACACCCACCGGCTGCTCGACTCCCGTCCGGTCAAGGCCATGCTGGCCGCGTCCAACGAGAGCGTCACCCAGGTCGCCGCGATCCTCTCCGACCGCTGCTACCAGGACGCGGTGGCCGGCGGATTCACCGGACGCCACCCCGACCACTTCATCGAGGTCCCCGCCACGGTCGAGGGCAAGCGCTTCGACCAGCGGGCGTGGCTGTACGTGCCCGCGCCGTCCGGCAACCTCTACGACCGCCGGATCCTCGGCGACGTGGTGGTCGAGGAGCAGGAGGCGCGGAACGGACGGCCGGCGGCCGCCGAGCCCGCGCCGGGCCGTCGTGCGCCGAGGACGGTGCTGAAGCAGCGGGCCGACGGCGGCAACGTCAACAGCGGCACGGTCCACGGCGGACAGAGCGTCACCACCGTGCGCGGCGACTACGCGGGACGGGACGTCGTGCGCGGGGACTCCCTCGGCGGCTTCGGCGGCGACTACGTGGCGGGCCGCAAGGGGGACACCGTGCACGGCGACAAGAACGAGCACCGCCGGTGAGCGTCCACGGGCGCCCGGCCATCGCCGGGCCGGCCGGCGCACCGGACGACCCCGACCCCGACTCCGTCTCGGCCACCGCCCCCGACGCGGACCCCGACGTCGATCCCGACCTGGACCCCGACTTCGACCCCGACTTCGACGGCCTCGACCGCGAGTTCGCGGACCGGCTCGGCCCCTGGGGAACCCGGCCCTACGTCATCTACGCGCCGAACGGCAACATCAACACCGGCTCCGTACACGGGGACCAGCACGTCGAGAACGGCGCCGGCGGGCCCGCTCCGGGCGGCGGCCCGCAGACGGAGGCGCACGACGGTCCCGTCTCCGAGCCGGAGATCCGGGCCGCCCGCACCGGGTTCGCGCCGCCCGACTGCTACCCCGAGGCGCTGGCGGCGCTCGGCACCCGCCTGCTCTTCCTCGCCGGAGAGCCCGGCACCGGTCGCCGCACCACGGCCCTCAACCTGCTGGTCGAGTGCGGCGGGAACAGCACGGGCCTGCGCGCGCTCGACAGCGACGAGGACCTGTCCTCCTGGCAGCCCACCCATCGCGAGGCGCGCGGCTACCTGGTGCACGGCCTGTCGCCGACGGTCCGGCTCGGTCCGGCGGCGATCGCCAAGCTCCGCCGCCGGCTGGACGACGCCGAGGCCTGCATGGTGGTCCTGCTGCCGAACGACGTCGGCCTGCTCCGCGGCCTCGCGCGCGAGTCGGACATCAGTCCGGTGTCCTACCGGCCCCCGTCGCCGCGCGCGGTCTTCGACGCACGTCTTGAGGCCGCCGTGCCCGACGAGCGGCGGCGCCGGGCACTGGTCGACCGGCTGGGGCAGGAGCTGGACGAGCTGCTGGCACCCGAGCTGGTACCGGCGCAAGTCGCCGAACTCGTCGACACGGTGAGCCGGTCCGGCGACGACGGCCCCGATCCGGCCGACCTCGGACAGCGGCTCAGCTTCCTCGCGGAGAAGGAGGTCCCCGACCTCCTGAGAGCGCTTCGCGAGGACCCGGACGCCCTGGCGTTCCTGCTGGTGACGAGCGTCCTCGAAGGACTCGACCACCGGCTCGTCCGGGACGAGACCGACCGGCTGCTCAAGCTGGCCGACGGTCGTCTTCACGCGGTGTCGCGGCCCGTGGACCAGGACGGTGATCGAGGCCGGGGCGCGCCGGGCGAGACCCCACGGCCGAACCCGGGATTCGTCTTCCGGCGGTCACTGGACGAACTGCTGGCGACCGTTCGGGCCGAGTACCTGCCCGGCGAGGTCCGGGAGGCCGACGGCTACAGCTACACGGTGGAGCCCGTTCGCTTCAAACGGCACCGGCAGGCGGAGACGGTGCTGCGGCACGTGTGGCGGCAGTACGGCGAGGTGTCCGGACTGCTGACCGAGTGGATGGACGCCGTCCCCGGCAACGAGCCCGAACTGGCCGGGCCCGTGGGCCGGGTGATGGGCCTGGCCGCCGGCTGGAGCGGTGGCCGGCGGGCGCTGCGGCACATCCACGAGCTGGCCCGGTCCGACCGCGCGCAGAGCCGCCGGACGGCCGCGTACGCGCTGGGCATCGCGGCGCGGGACGAGGTCCTCGCCGGAGAGGTGAAGTACCGGCTCAGGAGCTGGAGCGTGAGCGGCGGCTGGCGGCTGCGGTCGACCGTGGCCGATGCCTGCGGTACGGACTTCGGGGCGTCCCGACCGGCCCTCGCGCTCTCCCTGCTCCGGCGCTGCTACCGCGGGGCGGAGGGCGACGAGGGCGCGGTCGCCCGAGCCGTCGAGTGGGCCCTGATGAGCCTCTTCGCGGGCGGGAACCAGGAAGCCGTCTTCCGTCACCTGATGGAGTGGGCGGGCCGGCCGGGGCGTGACGGCGAGCTCGCGCTGAGCGTCTTCCCCTGGCTGCTGCCGGACCCGTCCTGGTTCCAGGAACAGCTGCTCACCGAGACCGAGTTCACCGATGCCGTCATCGCCTTCGTCCGCAGTGCGCTCAACGATGACGGCCTCTACGGCCGGACCAGCCTCGTGCTGCTCGACTGGTGTCACCGGGCCCTTCGGGACGAGACCTTGCGGGCCACCGTGGAGCGGCTGCTCACGATTCTCGCGCGGACGGTGCGGACGGGTGAGTTCCGGCTGTTCGTCGCGCTGGCCGGCCACGGTGCCGACCTCGTCGGGCACGACATCGCCGTCCGGGCCCTGGAGGCCTGGAAGCGCGGCGAGCCGCAGCCGTACGTCCCCGCCCACGCCTCTGGAGGACTGCTATGACCAGCGTGATCGACCGCCCCGTCTACACCCAGGCCACCCGCGCCCCCTGGCGGGAGATCCTGCGGCACCGCTGGTCCGGGCGGCGGGACCGGGCCCTGGTCGTCCGGGACCGGGCCGGGCTGCACCACCTGCTGGGGGAGCGCCGGCCGAGGCCGACCGAGCCGGGCCCGGGCACCGGGCCGGGAACGGAGGGCGGAGCGGCCGGGCGGCCGGGGCTGCGGGGGTTCGACCGGGCGTACCTGGTCGAACTGGACGAGCGGCCGGGCGTCCGGGCGGTCGGTCTCCCCACCCCGTACGGCATGGAATCGGTGGAGGTCCACGTCCTGTGGTGGGTCCAGGACGCCGCACAGGTCGTCCGGACCGGGACCAGCCGGGGCTGGCACCCGGTCCGCAAGGACCTCGAAGGCCGACTGCGCCGGCTCGACGACCAGTTCGCCGCCGCGCAGACCAGGCTGGGGCCCGCCGAACTGGTGCAGTACCTGTCCGTCCCGTACGTCCTGCCGCACGTCGGCCTCGCCTATCGCGTCACGGACGTGTTCACCCGCGAGCACGGCAACGAGCTGAGGCTCGGGGAGCCCGGGACGATGGACGTCCCCTTCGACTGGATGGCCAAGAGCCAGGAGGAGTACGCGTTCTGCCGGCGGGCCGTCCAGGAGGGGCCGGTCTTCCTCGCGGGGCTGTGGCTGGCCAGAAGGCCCGACGAGGTGCGCGAGGTCCTGGACTGGGCCGTCAACCACGCCGACCTGCTCCGGGGCGAGACCACCTGGCAGGACCAGCTGGCGGGCATGCTGGGCACGTTGACGGCCCAGGAGCGGGAGGAGCTGTCCAGGATGCTGCGCGACCGCCTGCAGGCCCTCGGACGGAAGGTCCCCGGACCGGCCCCGACCCCGGCCCCGGCCGCTGCCCCGTCCCCGCAGGGCGGTGGGCCCGGGCCGGAGTTCGTCAAGATCCGTTCCCAGGTCAACGGCTGGTCCGGCGGCGTACCCAACGGCGGCGTACCCAACGGCGGCGTACCCAACGGCGGCGTACCCAACGGCGGCGTGCCGAACGGCGGCGTGCCGAACGGCAGGTCGAACGGGGTGCCGCGGTGATCCGGGCGGGCGTGCACCGCGAGCGGGCCCGGCGCCGTCGGGCGGCCGCCGCGCCGACGGCGCTGTCCAGTCCGTCCGCGGTGTCGGCGATGGAACGCCTGATGGCGGCCAACAGCGCGGAACTCGTCCGGGCCGACACCAAGGCCGCCGTGTTCCTGGCGTTCACCGGGGCGGTGCTCGCCGCCTTCGTCCCGTCGGACGGGGGCGGCGGCGATCCGGTCGGCCGGCTCCTGCGCTGGAGCGCGGTGGCCGGCGCGCTGCTGGCCGTCGCCTGCTTCGCCGCCGCGCTCGTGCCGCGCCGCCGCAAGGGGCGGCGGGGCGGCACGGCGGGCCCGGGGTACTTCGAACACGTCGCCCGGGGCGCCGGCCCCGACCGCCTGCGGAGGGCCTTCGAGCGGGCCGGGCGGGATCCGGCCGGGCCGTTGCTCGCCGCGCTGGCCGGGACCAGCGCGATCATCCGGGTGAAGTACCGCTGGATCGAGGCCGGGACGGTCCTGCTCCTGCTGGCGCTTCCCCAGTTCGCGCTGACCCTGCGACCGCTGTGAGGTGACGGGCCCGGAACCGCTCACCGCTGACCGCTCACCGCTGGCCGCTCGCTCACCGCCCGGCGGCGGTGGCGGCGTCGGTGACGGGGGCCGACGGGGCGGTGGCGGGGCCCCGCGAGGGCGATTGTCGGTGCGGGGGCATAGCTTCGGTCACGTCGGCGGGCCGGAGCAGCCCCCGCGAAAACCATCGCCGTTGCCCGAAAGGGGACTTCGCCGTGTCCGTCGCCGTGGAAGAGCAGGTCACGTACCTCGAACTGTCCGAGGACGAGGGGAGTGCGCACAAGTTCTACGAGGTGCGACTCGCCGGTGCGGTGGTGACCGTCCGGTACGGGCGGATCGGCGAACCCGGGCAGAGCAAGGCCACCAGCTACCCGAGCGCCGAGAAGGCGGCCGCCGCGGCCGCGAAGAAGGTCGGCGAGAAGGTCCGCAAGGGCTACGCCCCCGCCGTCCAGGGCGTGCGCCAGCGCCGCGCGGTGACCAGGCGGCAGATCGTCAGCAGCCGCTCGACCGCCCACCAGGCGCCGCTGCTGTGGCGGTTCCGCTCCGGTTCGCCCGCCTTCGGGATCTTCGTCGGCGAGGAGCACGCCTGGGTCGGCAACGAGCGCGGCGACGTCTACACCCTCACCCACGACGGCGAGGTCACCGCCCGCTACGGCCTGCCGGACGGCGTCAAGTGCATCGTCGCGGACGACTGGTGGATCTACGCCGGCTGCGACGACGGCAAGGTGTACGACCTGGGCGGCAAGGTCCCGCGGGTCGCGTACGAGATAGCCCAGGACGTCGACATCTACTGGCTCGACATCCACGACGGGGTGCTCGGCGTCGCCGACGAGCGCGGCGGCCTGACCACGGTGGACCACGAGGACGAGTTCCAGTGGCGTCGTCAGGCCGACGGCCGGTCCGGCTGGATGGTGCGCTGCGACACCGACGGCGTCTACCACGGCCACTCGCGCGGCGTCGCCCGCTACGACAACCGCAGCGGGGACCCGCGCTGGCACACCCCCACCAAGGGCGAGGTGCTGTTCGGCTGGCAGGAGGCCGAGGAGGTGTTCGCCGGCACCGGGCGCGGCTGGGTGCACCGGCTGCGCAAGTCGGACGGCGCCGAAGTGGCCGCCTACCGCTGCGACGCCGCGGTCTTCTCCTGCGCGGCCTCCCCGGACGGCGAGTACGTCTTCGCCGGGGACAACCACTCCTCGGTGTACTGCTTCGCCGCCGACGGCACCCGGCTGTGGAAGCTCGCCACCGGCTGCGGCTCGGCGTACAGCATGCAGTACCGGGACGGCCGGCTCTACCTGGTCACCACCGACGGCTCGCTGGCCTGCCTGGACGCGAGCGAGCAGGCCGTCCGGGCGGCCGAGGGCGGCACCCTGCCGAAGACCGCCGAGGTCAAGGGCGCAGGATGGGAGCCGGTGCTGGCGGGCGCGGAGCTGGAGACGGTCGTTTCGGCCCCGGGTGGCGCGGCCGGTGGCGGGATCGAGGTGGAGTGCGTCCAGGACGGCACCCGGCTGCGGGTGCGGGTGCTCTCCCAGGGCTACGACCCGACCTGGCGGGTGCAGTTCCCGAAGGACATCCGGGTCCCCGGTGCGCGCTACCTGGTCGCCGAGGTGCGGGAGTCCGCCTCGGGCGGCTTCTACCGGGCGCGCGGCGAGATCAAGCGCCTGCTCTGACCCGGGCCTCGGGCGGCCGCCCGGGGGGTAGCGGCCGCCCGAGGAGTCTTCGGGACACGCGGGTCGGGTGAGGTCGACCGGGCCGGGGCCGGATCGGTGAGCCCGATCCGGTGAGCCGGGATGTCAGGTGAGGCGGAGCACCAGCTTGCCGGTGTTCTCGCCGCGGAACAGCATCCGGAAGGTCTCCGGGAAGTCGTCCACGGTGCCCTCCACCACCTGCTCCTTCACCTTGATCCGGCCGTCGCCGATCCAGCCCGCGATCTCGGCGGCCGCCTCCCCGTACCGGCGGGCGTAGTCGAACACCACGAAGCCCTCCATCCGCGCCCGCCGCACCAGCAGCGACAGGTAGTTGGACGGGCCCTCGACGGCGTTCTCGTTGTTGTACTGGCTGATCGCCCCGCAGACCACCACCCGGGCGTGCAGGGCGAGCCGGGTCAGCGCGGCGTCCAGGACCGGCCCGCCGACGTTGTCGAAGTAGACGTCGATGCCGTCCGGAACGTGCGTGCGCAGCGCCTTTCGGACGTCCTCGGCGCGGTAGTCGATCGCGGCGTCGAAGCCCAGCTCCCCGGTGAGCAGCGCGCACTTCTCGGGGCCGCCCGCGATGCCGACCACCCGGCAGCCCTTCAGCTTGGCGATCTGCCCGACCATGCTGCCGACCGCCCCGGCGGCGCCGGAGACCACCACGGTCTCGCCCTCCTTGAGCGCCCCGACGTCCAGCAGCCCGAAGTAGGCGGTCATGCCGGGCATCCCGAGGGCGCCGAGGTACGTCGACAGCGGCGCGAGCGCGGGATCCACCGTGATCGCCCCCTTGCCGTCCGACACCGCGTACTCCTGGACCCCGAAGGCCCCGACCACGTGGTCCCCGACCCGGAACCCCGGGTGGTTCGACGCGACGACCTCCACCACCGAACCCGCCCGCATCACCTCGCCCAGCCCCACCGGCGGCAGGTACGACGGCCGGTCGTCCAGCCACCCCCGCATCGCCGGATCCAGCGACACGTACCGCGTCCGCCCCAGGAACTCCCCGTCCCCGGGCACCCCCACCGGCTCGCTCCCGTGCGCCCAGTCCTCCGCCCGGACCTCCCCGACCGGCCGCCGGGCAAGGCGGATCTGACGGTTGACGGCGGTGTCTCCGGTCATGACGTCTCCTGGTGCGCATTCGGCTCTGGAACTCGACCGCCCGATTCTAAGCAAGCGCTTATTCATCTGACCAGAGCCGGGAACCCACGGAACACAGCCGGGTTCTGAGGCCTTACGGGCGTAGGCCGTGGCGGCGGCCGCCCCGGGGGTCAGCCCTCGGCGGGGGCCGGGGCGGGGCGCCAGCCGAGGGCCGGGCCGAGCCGGGTGGCCAGGTCGGTGAGGATCTGCACGTAGTCCCGGTGTTCGAAGGTGAAGGGCAGCGCGAAGGCGACCTCGTCCACCTCCCGGTAGCCGGCGTGGGCGTGCAGTCGCTCGACCAGTTCCTCGGTGGTGCCGACCAGGTCGGGGGCGAACAGCAGCCGGCCCGGTCCCTGCGGGGCGAGCGTGCGCGCGGTGCGGGCGAGGGCGTACGCCTCGTAGCGGGCGCGCTGGTCGGGCGTGGCGCTGTCGGTGGGGATGACCACCAGCCCCTGGGAGACCCGGGCGCGTTCGCCGTCGGGGTGGCGCTCGCGGAAGGCGCGGATCTGGGCGGCCTGGATCGCGGCGAAGTCGAACGGTCCCCCGTCAGCCCCGGTCGCTGCGCCGTCCGTCCCGGTCGGTCCCCCGTCCTCCGTCCCGGCCTCGCCGCTCTCGGCCTTCACCACGCTGCTGGTGAGGAGGTTGAGCCCCTGGTCGCCGGCCCAGCGGGCGGAGCGCAGGCTGCCCGCGCCGTACCAGAGCCGGGAGGCCAGGCCGGGGGAGTGCGGTTGGACCCGGCGGGAGTACACCTCGATGCCCTCGGTGCCCGCGAAGTCGGAGGCGTCCTCGCCGCGGACCAGGGCGATCAGCCGCTCGGCGCGGCGGGGGCCGAAGTCCTCCTGCCCGCCGGTGTCGGGGTGGAGCGCGCCGCGCACGTGCTCGTAGTGGGTGGGCGGGCCGACACTGAAGCCGGGGTTGAGCCGGCCGCCGGACAGGACGTCCACGGTGGCGAGGTCCTCGGCGAGCCGCAGCGGGTTCTCCCAGCCGAGCGGGGTGACGGCGGTGCCGAGCTGGATGCGGCTGGTGCGCTGGGTGGCGGCGGCGAGGACGGCGACGGGGGAGGAGATCCCGAACTGGAGGTGGCGGTGGCGCAGCCAGGCGCTGTCGAAGCCGAGCTGCTCGCCGAGCGTGATGAGCTCCAGGGTGGACTCGTGGCCGCGGCGCGGGTCCGCCTCGTCGAAGAGTCCGATGGTCAGGAAGCCGAGCTTGCGCAGCGGGCGGGGGTCCGGCGACATGGTGGGCGGCTCCGCGGGGTGTCGAGGCGGCCCCGGGGAAGGGCCGGACCAGTGGTGCCCTTCGAACGTAGGCGCCCGCCGCCCGGCCCGACAAGATCGGCACGCGATCCGGACAACGGGCGGTCACGGGCGGCCACGGGGAGCAACGTGCGGCAATGTGCGGCAACAGCCGGAAACGGCCCGCAACACGGGGACGCGGGTGCGGGGCCATCGCCCGGGCGGCGGCCCCGCACCCGCGAGGGCCGGTCAGCAGCTGCGCAGCTCCGGGCTCTGGTTGCGGATCTGGTTGTGCAGCGAGGTGAACTCGCGGTACGCCTCGCTGTCCTCGGCGCCGGGCCGGAAGGCGCCCACGCGGTGGCAGTTGACGAAGGCGAGCTTCACGCCGAAGTGGTCCTCCAGGCTCCCCCGGATGGCGTTGCTGGCGAGCGCGCGCAGCAGCTGGGCCCGCTCCTCGTCGCTGGGGGTGGTGTTGTCGGTGGTGAACTCGTCCTCGCCGGCCGCGAGTTCGGTGCTGAGGCCGGCGACGACCTGGTAGGCGTAGGGGAGCGAGGCGCGGACGGTGTCGAGGAAGGCGGCCTCGTCGACCCGGCCCTCCTGGGCCTGGGCGAGCAGGGCGGGCGAGACGTCGAGCGACATGGGTGTCCTCTTTCGGGGGATCAAGGGATCAGGGGAGCAGGGGCGCCAACGGGCAGGACCCATCCGCACTGGTTATCGAAGATGAAAACCGTTGCGGATAAGACTCTCCCGCTCTTCCCGACGCCCTGTCAAGCACCGCCCCCCGAAGGACTGACGCCGGTCGCCGCGGGCAGTCGGCGGACCTTGATGACGAGCGTCGCGATGACGACCGCCATGGCGGCGAAGACCAGGCCCATCTGGAACGCGCTGGCGATGCCGTGCACCAGCACCTGCGAGGAATAGGGCTGCGGCAGCTGCCCGGTGGCCTTGAAGCGCAGCGCCTCCTGTGGGGTGGCCTGCCGGAGGAACGCCCCGACCTGCTGCTGCGCCTCGTTGCGGCTCGCGGTGCCGAAGACCGTGATCAGGATCGACAGGCCCAGCGAACCGCCGACCTGCTGGGTGGTGTTGAGCATGCCGGTGGCGGCGCCGGTCTCGTGCGGGGCGACGTGGGAGACGGCGGTGAGTATCGCCGGGACGAAGATGGAGCCCATGCCGAAGCCGAACAGCAGGGTCGGACCGAGGATGCCGCCGACGTAGGTGGTGTCGAGGTCGATCTGAGTGGCCCAGGCGACTCCGGCCAGCACCAGCACCGAGCCGGTGACCAGGAACGGCTTGGGGCCCCACCGCAGTTGGTTGCGGGCGGCGATCTGGGCGGCGGCGATGATGGCGACGCTGATCGGCAGGAAGGCGAAGCCGGCCCGCAGCGGGCTGAAACCGAGGATCTCCTGCACGAACAGGGTGATGAAGAAGAAGATGCTGAACATCGCCGCGGCCACGCAGAGCATCAGCCCGTACGCGCCGGAGCGGTTGCGGTCGCGGAACAGGTGCAGTGGCGTGATCGGCTGCGGCACGTGCCGCTCGTTGAGCAGGAAGGCGGTCAGCAGGACGACGGCGAGGCTGAACGCGGCCAGCGTCACCGGGTCCGTCCAGCCGTGCTCGGAGGCGCGGATGAAGCCGTACACCAGCGAGACCATGCCCACGGTGGAGGTGAAGGCGCCGGTGAGGTCGAAGCGGCCGGGGTGGCGCGCGGACTCGTTGATGTA
The DNA here is from genome assembly GCF_040685975.1 of Kitasatospora sp. NPDC086791. Taxonomy (NCBI): domain Bacteria; kingdom Bacillati; phylum Actinomycetota; class Actinomycetes; order Kitasatosporales; family Streptomycetaceae; genus Kitasatospora; species Kitasatospora sp. NPDC086791. The sequence goes on from NZ_JBFBOC010000017.1 coordinate 57,936, forward strand.
GAGCGGCGCCAGCAGCGCGATCGCGATGCCGATCGGCACGTTGACGAAGAACACCCAGCGCCAGGAGAGCCAGGACGTCAGCATGCCGCCGAGCAGCAGCCCGATCGCGCCGCCCGCGCCCGCGACGGCGGAGAACACGCCGAAGGCCCGGTTGCGTTCCGGGCCCTCCTTGAAGTTGGTGGCGATCAGCGCGAGCGCGGTCGGCGAGGCGATGGCGGCGCCGAGGCCCTGCAGGGCGCGCGAGGCCAGCAGCCAGGCGGAGGAGGTGGCCAGCCCGCCGAGCAGCGAGGCCGTGCTGAACACCAGGACGCCCACCATGAACACCCGCCGGCGGCCGAGGATGTCGCCCGCCCGGCCGCCGAGCAGCAGCAGTCCGCCGAAGGTCAGCGTGTAGGCGTTGATGACCCAGGACAGGTCGGTGGTGTTGAACTTCAGCGCCTGCTGGATGTGCGGCAGCGCGATGTTCACGATCGTGATGTCCAGGACGACCATCAGCTGGGTGGCCGCGATGACGGTGAGGGCTATCCCTGGGTGCTGGCCCCGACGTGCGGTCGCGGGCGGAGCCGTGGCCAGGGCACGCGAGGTGGCCATGGCAGGTTCCCCAATGGCTCGGGAGCGAACGATGGGAGGGGAGCGGAATCGTCCACCTCCACCGACACTAGCTCCGGGAGATAGGGAACACAACCGTTCATTACGGACAAGCAGCGATTTCCGGACAATCCGCGATCAGGGGGTGTGCGGGGTCGACGCCGCGCGCCTGCGCCGCTCGGTGGCCCCCAGCCACGCCACCGCTGCGACGATGATCACGGCGAGGACCAGGCTGACCGGTCCGGTGCCGAGGTCCAGGCCGCCGCGGTCGCGGCTGACGCCGGCCCAGTCGGCGAAGCAGGCGCCGAGCGGGCGGGTGAGGACGTAGGCCCACCAGAAGGTGAGCACCGGCCCGAGGCCGACCAGACGGTGGGCCAGCGCGGGCAGCGTGATCAGGGCGGCGAACAGCAGGCCCGAGGGCAGGTAGCCCCAGCCCAGGGTGGCCGCGGTCAGGTCGCCGACGGCCGTGCCGAGCGCGAACGAGGCCATGACCGCGCACCAGTAGAAGACCTCGCGCTTGCCGCCCGCGACCGTCTCCACGGCGAGCGTCCCCGCCGACAGCCGCCAGAGCGCGAACACCAGGGCGAGGACCACGGCGAACGCGCCCGCCGAGGCGGCGTACGGCACCCCGAGGGCGACGTGCGCGACGTCGGCGGCCATGGTCCCGAACACGCTCACCATGACCACCGCCGCCCAGTACACCGCCGGGACGTAGCGCCGGGTCCGGGCCTGCGCGAACAGGGCGGCGGCGAGCAGCAGCCCGGCCGAGCCGACCGCCGGGACCGGCCCCAGGACCCGGGCGAGGTAGTCGGAGGTGGTCTCGCCCATGCCGGTGGTGAGGATCTTGACGACCCAGAACACCGCCGTCACCTGCGGGACCTTGCTCAGGACGGCCCGCGCGGGGACGGCACGGTCGCGGCTGCCCGCGTGGGGGGTTGTCATGGCGCCCACGTCGACGGGGCTCCCTTCTGTACGGCTCTGTACGGCTCTGTTCGGCCTTGTACGGCGCGGCCCGGCCGCGCCCGGTCGGTGGTCGGTGATCGGCTGCCGCGGTCAGCCGGTGTGGACGGAGCTCCCGCCGACGACGGTGTTGCCGGTGACCGTGCCGGTGGCCCCGTCCACGGTCACCGCGTGCCGCACCCCGTCCGGGCCGACCACCACGGCCCGCCAGGCCCGGCCGCCGCCCTGCTCGGCGACGGTCGCCAGCGACTCCACCCGGCCGCCGGCGACCGCCGAGGAGGCCTTGGCCACGGCGTCGGCGGCCTCGGTCGACGGCAGCGGCGCCGGCGCCCCCTGCCCGTTCGGCCCGCCGTCCTCGCCGTCGGCGCGGACCCCGTGCCCCCGGTGGCCGTCCCGGCTGTCGCGCTGCTGCGGGCCCTCGTGCCGCTGCCGGCCGTCGTGCCGGCTCTTGGCGTCGTACTGCTCCCGGTCGCCGGCCGCGGACGTCCGGCCGTCGCCGTGGCCCTCGTGCTCGTGGTGCACCGCCACCGCGGCCACGCCGCCGCCGAGCGCCACCGCCGCCGCACCGACCACGACCCAGCGCGCCGACCGGCCGCGCACCCAGCGCGCGGCGATCCCCAGGCCGGTGCGCGTCCGCCCCGGACGACCCGCGCCCGGCCGCTTCTGCGACCCCTGCGGCTCCTGCGACCCCTGCAGCTCCTCGGCCCCGAAAGCTCCGCTCACCACACACACCCCGATCCTGCGACGCCCCGGGCCGTCCCCGGGTGACTGCGCAAGGATGTCCGGGCGTAGCTGAAGATCGGCTGAAGACCTGAAGACCCCTTCAGTCGGCCGCTCCGGCGACCTGCGACCCTGGTGGGCATGCGCGTACTGGTGGTGGAGGACGAACGGCGGCTGGCGCTGGCCCTGCAGCACGGGCTGACCGCGGAGGGGTTCCGGGTCGACGTGGCCCACGACGGCCCGTCCGGCCTCGCCCGGGCCATGGACCACGCCTACGACGTCGTCCTGCTCGACATCATGCTTCCCGGCCTCAACGGCTACCGGGTGTGCTCGCGGCTACGGGCCTCCGGCAGCGACGTCGGGATCCTGATACTCACCGCCAAGGACGGCGAATGGGACGAGGCCGAGGCGCTGGACACCGGTGCCGACGACTACCTCTCCAAGCCGTTCTCGTTCGTGGTGCTGGTCGCCCGGCTCCGGGCCCTGGCCCGGCGCATCGGCAGCCGCGCGCCCCGGCGCACCGTCCTCGGCGACCTCGTGGTGGACTCCGCCGCCCGCACCTGCACCCGGGCCGGCGCCACCGTCCCGCTCACCCCGCGCGAGTTCGCCGTCCTCGACCACCTCGCCCGCCGGGCCGGCGAGGCCGTGTCCAAGCGGGAGATCCTCGACGCGGTCTGGGACAGCGGCCCCGACAGCGACCCGAACACCGTCGAGGTCCACGTCAGCGCCCTGCGGCGCAAGATCGACACCCCGTACGGGCGATCCGCGGTGCAGACCGTGCGGGGCACCGGGTACCGCCTGGCGGCCGACGGTGGCTGACCCGACCCCGACCCCGACACCGGCCCGCCGCCCGACCGGCGGGGCCCTACGCCGACGCCTCGCCCGCCCGTTCCGCCTCGCCCGCCCGTTCCGCCCCGCCCGCAACCCCCGGCTCGCCGCCTTGCTCGACCGCCTGACCCCGCGCTCGGTCCGGGCCCGCACCACCCTCGCCGCCTGCCTGAGCGTCGCCGTCGTGCTCGCCGTCGCCTCGGCCGCCGTCGTCCTGCTGCTGCGCGCCAACCTGGAACGCACCGTCGAGGCCGGCGCCCGCGAGCAGGCCGCGGCCGTCGCCCGCCTCGCCGAGGACGGGCGGCTGCCCGGTCAGCTCCCGCTCGACCACGGCACCGACTTCATCCAGGTCGTCGACGCGCACGGCACGGTGGTCGCCGCCAGCCAGAACCTGACCGGTCACCCGGCGGTCGCCCCCACCGGCCATCCGGACGGCCACAGCACCTTCAACCTCCGTGCCCTGGGCGACGAACACCACCAGCGCGTCACCACGGTCACCGCCACCACCCCGACCGGTCCCGTCACCGTCCACGTCGGCGCGGCGCTGCGCACGGTCGACGCCGCCGAGGACCTCACCTCGGCGGCGCTCGCCGGGCTGAGTACGGTCCTGCTGCTCACCGTCGGCGCCCTCACCTGGCGGGCCACCGGACGGGCCCTGCGCCCGGTCGAGGCGATCCGCGCCGAGGTCTCCGCCATCGGCGACCGCGACCTGGACCGCCGGGTGCCCGAACCCGGCAGCGAGGACGAGATCGCCCGGCTGGCCGGCACCATGAACGCCATGCTCGAACGGCTCGAAGCCGCGGGCGTCCGGCAGCGCCGCTTCATCGCCGACGCCTCCCACGAACTGCGCAGCCCGCTGACCGTCCTGCGCACCCAGCTCGAAGTCGCGCTCGCCCACCCCGATCCCGACGTGCGCACCGACCTGGTGGCCGGCGCGCTGGAGGACACCGAACGCCTCCAGTCCCTCGCCGCCGACCTCCTGCTGCTCGCCCGCCTGGACACCACCGACCACGGCTGGCCCGACGAACCGGTCGACCTGGCGGAGCTGGTGCACAGCACGGTCACGGCCCGCGGCCCCGGGCCAGTCCCGGTCACCGTGCACGCCCGGGTGCCGGTCACCGCCCCGGGCAACGTCCTGTGGCTGGGCCGCCTGCTGACCAACCTGCTCGACAACGCCCAGCGCCACGCCCGGCACCGGGTCACCGTCCGGCTCACCGCGGACCGGGCCTCCGGTGAGGCGGTCCTCGACGTGGCCAACGACGGACCCCCGATCGACTCCGCCGACCGCGAGAAGATCTTCGAACGCTTCGCCCGGCTCGACGACGCCCGCAGCCGGGACGACGGCGGCGCCGGCCTCGGCCTGCCGATCGCCCGCGACATCGCCGCCATCCACGGCGGCACCCTCACCGTCCACGACGCGCCCGGCGTGACCACCTTCCGCGCCCGCCTGCCCGTCACGGCCGCTCCGCCCACCCGCCGAACCCCGGGCTGACGGCCCCCGGCTGACGGCCCCCCCCGCCCGGCCCGGCGCCGCGTCCGGCGGCAGCGGCCGCACGCACGGCCGCCCCGGAAGTCGCCTTCCGGGGCGGCACGGTACGCGCGGGCCTCAGCCCGTGACGGGCCGCAGCGCGGCGGCCACCGTCGTGGCCATCCCGCCCGATCCGTTGTAGGAGCCGACGGTGGCGTCGTTGAGGGCGTTGACGATGTCGTCCCCGGCGACCTGGTTGTCGTCGCCGACGATCACGGTCCCGTCGTTGCCGCCGGTGGCCTGGGCGGCCGCCATGGCGGAGGAGGCCACCCCGGTCGTCCCAGTCGTCCCGCCCGATCCGTTGAAGGAGCCGACGGTGGCGTCGTGGCCCGCGTTGACGATGTCGTAGCCGGCGACCTGGTTGTCGTCGCCGACGATGACCGTCCCGTGGTTGCCGCCGGAGACGACCTCGGCGCTCGCGACGGTCGGCACGGCGGCGAGGCCGGCGGCGGCGAGCAGGACCAGCGTCCCGGTGATGCGACGGTTCATGGGGGGAATTCTCCGTTTCTGTCAGCTGATGTCCCTGTTCGGGCGAAGGCGACAGTAGGCGCCGCCCACCGGCGTGCCGGGCGATGGTCCACCGCCCGTGGCGTGTCGGCCCGGGTCGCCGGGGGCCGGTCGGATCAACACCAGGGGCAGCGGGGGCGGCGCGGCGGGTTCGCCCGTCCGGCTGGCCGACGGCGCGGCACGCCCGGGCCCGCCGGGGCCCGCGGGCTAGGGTCGGCGGGGCCGGTCCGCCCCACCACGGGAGAACGATGCCGAGGGTCCCCAGTCTCCGCACCCGATGGGCGAGCGCCGCCGCCGGGCTGGCCGTCGTCGCGTCCGCCCTGACGGGTTGCGGGAGCAGCGGGCAGAGCGGCCCGGTCACGCTCGACTGGTACAACTTCCCGGACGACTCGGGCGCCCTCCAGCAAGCCGCCGACCGCTGCGGGCAGCAGTCCGGCGGGCGCTACACGATCCGCTACGACAAACTGCCCCGGGGCGCGGACGGCCAGCGCCAGCAACTGGTGCGCCGGATGGCCGCGCACGACACCGCGGTGGACATCCTGGGCCTGGACGTCACCTGGCCCGCCGAGTTCGCCGAGGCCGGCTGGATCCGCGAGTGGACCGGGGCGATGCGCGAACAGGGCACCGCCGACACGCTCGACGCGGCCGTGCGCACCGCGACCTGGCACGGCCGACTGTACGCCGTGCCGTACAACTCCAACACCCAACTGCTCTGGTACCGCGACGACTTGGTCCAGACCCCGCCCAAGACCTGGGCCGCGATGCTGGCCGCGGCCCAGGAGCTGGCCCGGGCCGGCAAACCGCACTACGTGGAGATCCAGGGCGCCCAGTACGAGGGGCTCACGGTCTGGTTCAACACCCTGATCACCAGCGCGGGCGGCTCGATCCTCACCCCCGACGCGCAGGCGCCCTCGCTCGGCGCGCCCGCCGTCGCGGCCACCACGGTGATGCACGACCTGGCCACCTCCCCGGCCGCCGACCCCTCGCTGCCGAACCAGATGGAGGACCAGAACCGGCTCGCCATGGAGTCCGGCACCGCCGCCTTCGAACTCAACTACCCCTTCGTCTACCCCTCGATGAAGGCCAACCGGCCCGGGCTGTTCCCGCACTTCCGCTGGGCCCCGTACCCCGCGGTCCTCCCCGACCGCCCCGCGACCGTCACCATCGGCGGGATCGACCTCGCGGTGGGCGCCTACAGCCGGCACGCCGACCTCGCCTTCGAAGCCACCCTGTGCCTGCGCGACCGGGAGAACCAGCTCACCAACGCGCTGAAGGGCGGCCTCCCACCCTCCCTGCGCAGCCTCTACCAGGCGGCGGAACTCACCAGCAGCTACCCCTTCGCCGCCGACGTGCTCGCCGCCCTCGACACGGCGAGCATCCGGCCACAGACCCCCGCCTACCAGAACGTCTCGATCGCCATCTCGCACACCCTCTCCCCGCCCGCCGACATCCGCCCGGAGCAGGACGTGGCCGACCTGCACAGGCAGATCCAGGACGCCCTCGGTTCGAAGGGGCTGATCCCGTGACACCGCCCACCGCCTCCCGCACCACCGCCTCCCGCACCCCGGCAGGCCGCGCCCCGGCCGGGCCCTCCCGCGGCTCCCGCCAGGAACGCCGGCTGGGCCTGCTGCTCTGCGCCCCCGCGGTCGTCGTGATGCTCGCCGTCACCGCCTACCCGATCGGCTACGCCGTTTACCTCTCGCTGCAGCGCTACGACCTGCGCTTCCCCGAACAGGCGCACTGGGTCGGGCTCGCCAACTACGGCGCCGTGCTCAGCTCGCCGTACTGGTGGCAGGCACTCGGCGTCACCGTGCTGATCACCGTCGTCTCGGTCGCCGTCGAGCTGGTCCTCGGCCTCGCCCTCGCCCTGGTGATGCACCGTACGGTCTTCGGCCGCGGCACCGTCCGCACCGCGGTCCTGGTGCCGTACGGGATCGTGACCGTGGTCGCCGCCTACTCCTGGCAGTACGCCTGGACACCCGGCATCGGCTACCTGGCCGCCCTGCTGCCCGAGGGCAGCGCCCCGCTGACCGAACAGTGGCCCGCCATCGGCCTGATCATCCTCGCCGAGGTGTGGAAGACCACCCCGTTCATGGCCCTGCTGCTGCTCGCGGGCCTGGCCCTGGTGCCCGACGAGACCGTCCGGGCGGCGATGGTCGACGGCGCGAGCTTCGGGCAGCGGCTGCGCTTGGTCATCCTGCCGCTGATGAAGCCGGCCATCCTGGTCGCCCTGCTGTTCCGCACCCTGGACGCCTTCCGGATCTTCGACAACATCTACGTGCTGACCGGCGGCTCCAACGGGACCGCCTCGGTCTCGATCCTCGGCTACGACAACCTGTTCACCGCGCTCAACCTGGGCATCGGCTCGGCGATCTCGGTCCTGATCTTCGTCTGCGTCGCGCTCATCGCGCTGGTCTTCGTCAAGCTCTTCGGCGCGGCCGCCCCGGGCGCCGAACCGGAGCGCCGATGAGCACCCGTCGCGCCCGCACGCGCACCGGCTGGGGCATCGCCAACCTGGTCGTCGTGCTCTACGCGCTCTTCCCGGTCTGGTGGATCGTGGCGCTCTCCTTCAAGGCCCCGGCCACCCTCTCCGACGGCGACTTCGTGCCGCGCAGCTGGACCTGGGCCAACTACCGCGGCATCTTCCAGACCTCGGAGTTCACCCGGGCCCTGGTGAACTCGATCGGGATCGCGGTGATCGCCACCACCATCGCCGTCGTCCTCGGCACCATGGCCGCCTACGCGGTGGCCCGGCTGCGCTTCCCCGGCAAGCGGCTGCTGATCGGGATCTCCCTGCTGATCGCGATGTTCCCGCCGATCTCGCTGGTCTCGCCGCTGTTCGACATCGAGCGGGCGCTCGGCCTCTTCGACACCTGGGCCGGGCTGATCATCCCGTACATGACCTTCTCGCTGCCGCTGGCGATCTACACGCTGTCGGCGTTCTTCCGGGAGATCCCCTGGGACCTGGAGAAGGCCGCCAAGGTCGACGGCGCCACGCCCTGGCAGGCGTTCCGGCTGGTCATCGCCCCGCTGGCGGCGCCCGGTGTGTTCACCACCGGCATCCTGGTCTTCATCTTCTGCTGGAACGACTTCCTGTTCGCGATCTCGCTGACCTCCACCACCTCGGCCCGGACCGTACCGGCCGCCATCGCCTTCTTCACCGGAAGCTCCCAGTTCGAGCAGCCGACCGGCTCGATCGCGGCCGCCGCCGTGGTCATCACGATCCCGATCGTGGTCTTCGTGCTGCTCTTCCAACGCCGTATCGTCGCCGGGCTCACCGCCGGCGCAGTCAAAGGTTGAGACCGCCCCACCCGGCGGACCAGGAAGGCGGACCGTGGCCGAGATCGTCCTCGACGGCATCACCAAGCGCTACCCCGACGGCTCCCTCGCCGTCCACGACGTCAACCTCACCATCGCCGACGGCGAGTTCGTGATCCTGGTGGGCCCGTCCGGCTGCGGCAAGTCCACCACGCTCAACATGATCGCCGGGCTGGAGGACATCACCGAAGGCACCCTGAGCATCGCCGGACAGGTCGTCAACGACCGCGCGCCCAAGGACCGCGACATCGCGATGGTCTTCCAGAGCTACGCCCTCTACCCGCACATGAGCGTGCGCGACAACATGGGCTTCGCGCTGCGCCTGGCCAAGGTCGACCGGGCCACCATCACCGCCAAGGTCGAGGAGGCCGCCCGCATTCTCGACCTGACCGCGCACCTGGACCGCAAACCCGCCAACCTCTCCGGCGGGCAGCGCCAGCGGGTCGCGATGGGGCGGGCGATCGTCCGCGACCCCAAGGCCTTCCTGATGGACGAGCCGCTGTCCAACCTGGACGCCAAGCTCAGGGTCCAGATGCGCACCCAGATCGCCGCGCTCCAGCGCCGCCTGGGCACCACCACCGTCTACGTCACCCACGACCAGGTGGAGGCGATGACCCTCGGCGACCGGGTGGTCGTCCTGCGGGCCGGCGTCGTCCAGCAGGTCGGCTCGCCGCAACAGCTGTACGACGAGCCGGTCAACCTCTTCGTCGCCGGATTCATCGGCTCGCCCGGGATGAACTTCCTCGGCGCCGTGCTGGAGGAGAACGCGCTGCGCACCTCGCTGGGCGCGCTGCCGCTGGACGACCGCACCCGGCGTGCCCTGGAGCGCGCGGACGCGCCGCGCGAGCTGATCGTCGGCATCCGGCCCGAGGACTTCGAGGACGCCGCCCTGGCCGGGCACGTCGGCGGGGTCACCTGCACCGTCACCGTCGAGGTCCGCGAGTCCGTGGGATCGGACGTGTACGTCCACTTCGCGGAGGAGGGCGGGCCGGCGCCGACCGAGGAACTCGCCGAGCTCGCCGCGGACTCGGGCCGGGCCGACACCGGCATGCGGGAGCACCGGGTCGTCGCACGGCTGAGCACGGCGACCCGCGCCGTCGAGGGCGGCCCGCTGGAGCTGTGGGTCGACACCGCGCGGATCCACGTCTTCGACCCCCGCGGCGGAGCCACCCTGACCCACCCGGAACGCCTGGCGGGGTAGCCCGCGGCCCCGGGAGGGCCGGCCTACGGCGTACCGCCCTCCTGGCGGCCCATCCACTCCGCGATGGCCTGCTCGGTGCGGGCGAGGGCGTCGGTCGGGCTGAACTGCAGCAGCTCCGTCCCGGCGTCGACGTACGGCCGGTGCCCCGGCGGCTGGTAGAACGCGTCGCCGGCCTCGTACACCTCCTCGTGGTCCGCGAAGACGTAGCGCATGCGTCCGGCGATGACGTAGCCCCAGTGCGGACACTGGCAGAACCCGTCGGGCAGGGACTGCAGCGGCCCGTCGAGGTCGGCGTCGGCGCCGAAGGAGACGAACTCGACCGTGGAGCCGTTCATCTCCGCACGGCGGTCGGTCACCGGTCCGAACTCCTGGATCTGCGTCGCCGATTGCTTGGACACCTTCGGCATCGGTGGCTCCTCTCCGTGACGGCCCCGGGGACTTCCCCTCGTTCCGAGTCGACCACCGCGCGGGGCGGGGCGCATCCGGGGTGGAGGCCGGAGCGTGCGTCGCCGGAGCGCGCCCCGCCGGGCCGGGGGAGGTCCGGACCGGCGGCGCGCGCGGTGGGTGGGCGGTGTCGGGCCGCGGCCGGGGTGTCAGGCCCGGTGCAGGAGCGGGCGGAGCCCTCCGGTGCGCAGGCGGCCGACCGCCGGGGCGGCGAGGCGACGGGCCGTGGCGGTCGCCGCGAGCGAGACGAGGGCGCCGGTGACCAGGGCGACCGCGACGTCGTGCGGGTAGTGGGCGCCCACGTAGACGCGGGAGGCGGCCATCAGCAGCGCGGCGAGCGCGGCGACGGCGGCCAGCCGCCGGTCGACCAGCACGAGGGCGGCCGCGACGGCGGCGGCGACCGTGGTGTGGTTGGAGGGGAAGGCCCAGTCGTCCGGCGCGGGGCAGGCTTCGAGGAGGAAGTCGTGCGGCAGGGCCCGGCACGGGCGGGGCTCGGTGAACACGCTCTTGATGCCGTCGTTGACCAGGTAGGCGAGGACGGCGGCGACCGGAGCGGCGAGCGCGGCGGCCATCGTGGCATCGCTCCCGCGGCGGGCGGTCCACCAGCCGGCCAGCATGAACAGCGCGAACAGGCCGATGCCGTAGCTGGTGTAGGCGGTCACCGGGCCGTTCAGCCACGGGGTGTGGCGGGCGAAGTCGGTGACCGCGGTGTAGAGGCTGCCGTCGATGCCCGCGCCGTCGAGGGCGGCGAGCTGGGCGGGAGTGGTCATGGGTGCGCTGTTCTCCGAGGGTGCGGGCGGCCGGCGGGCCGCCGTGGTGAACGAGTGGGTCCCTGGACCAGTCGTCCGGATGACGGACGGATGTCCGGGACATGAACGTCTACAGCGGCGTAGACGCGCGAGGGGTGGGTGTGGTTGCCGGTCGGTCAGGGCTCTTCTCCGCCCCTACGAGGGGAACCGGCCGAGGTGCGCGGCGGCGGTTGCCGGAGTTCTCTGCCGTCAGCGGGGGGTTCGGGCCGCCGCGCGAACCGGCGGCGAGGGCCGGCGGCTCGCGTGACGGCCCCGGCGGGAACCCGCACGAGAGCAAGGGAGCGGTGACATGGCTGTGGTGATGTCGATGCGGTTGCCCGGGGTCACCCCCGGGCAGTACGACACCGTGCGGGACGCGGTCCGCTGGGAGGAACTCGCGCCCGCCGGGGCACACCTGCACGTCGCCTGGTTCGACGCGCAGGCCCTGTGCGTGACCGACGTGTGGGAGTCCCAGCAGGCCTTCGAGACCTTCTTCGCCGAACGGCTGGCAGCCGAGGTCCAGAAGGCCGGCATCGCCGGCGAGCCGGAGGTGGTGTTCAGCCCGCTGCACCGGCGCTGCGTCGCCCCGGGCGTCAGCGGCGCCGCGTAACCGGGCACAGCGGGACCGGACACCGCGTGACCGGACACCGGGGGAGCCGGGTACGGGTCGCCCGGGGTGGTCACGGCCGGGCCTCCAGCAGGAGGTTGGCCGGTGCGCTGTCCCGGGCGACGCGCCGGACGCGGGTGAGCCCGCCCGCCGTGAGGACCTCGCGCAGCCGGGCCTCGCCGGCCATCGCGCCGAGCGCGGCTCCGCCGGCCTGGGCGAGGGAGGACGGGGCGCACACAGGGTGGAGATCGCGTAGCCGATGCGGGCGAACGGGTTGGCGAAGCGGTCGGCGGCGAGCGGTTCCGCGACCAGGGCGGCGCCGTCCTCGGCGAGGGCGGCCCGGGCGTGCGCGGCGGCGGCGACCGGGTCGCCCATGTCGTGCAGCGAGTCGGTGAAGGTGATCAGGTCGTAGCCGTCGCCGGGGTAGCCGACGGCGTCCGCGACCTCGAACCGGGCCGGCCGTCCGAAACCCGGCCTCGGCGGCGGCCGCGTCGTCGCGCCCCCGTCGAGCGGCGGCAGCAGGACGTCCGGCACGCGCGGGTCGGGCCGGGTGGCGTGGACGGCCTCCAGCCCCCTCCGGGCCGTCCAGGCCGTCGGCGGTGGCCGTGGTGACCGGGCAGCCGTGGCGTTCCGGTGTCGTCGGGGTGGCCTTGCGGATCACCTCGTCGCGGAGCGCTGCGCCCGGGTCACTGCGCGTGGACGATGACCACCGGGCAACTGGCGTGCTGCGCGCAGCGGGTGCTGACCGAGCCGAGCAGGGCCCGGGTGAAGCCGCCGTGGCCGTGGCTGCCGACCACCAGGACCTCGGCGCCGCGGGACGCGTCCAGCAGGACGTCCGAGGCGTCGCCCATCACCAGCGACGGCCGGACCTCCACCGGGTGGTCGGTGCCGAGCACCGTCTGGAGCTCGTCGGTGAACCGCCGTTCGGCCACCTCCCGGTCCAGGGCCATGTCGACCACCGGTGCCGACCAGCCGAAGTGGCTCGGCGGCTCCCACGCGCCGACCGCTTCCACGACCCCGCCGAGCAGCGCGGCGTGCCGGATCGCCCAGCGCATCGCGGCGTGCGACGACGGAGAGCCGTCGACACCGACCACGACGCGGGGAACGGCGTCGTCGTTCGCGTCCATGAGTAACCGTCCTGTCGGTCGTCGCCCCCGCCACCACGGTGCGGGCCGCCCGGCGCCGCCGCCAGTACGGTCCGGCAGCCGGGTGACGGCGGCGGCACCCGGGCGGGCCGCTCAGCCGGCCAGGCCCGGCAGCACCTCGGCGCCCGGCAGCCGGGCCAGGGCCCAGCCGGGGAGGATCAGCTTGCCCCGGCGCCGGCCGCTGCCGACCAGGACGTACGGGGCCGCCGCCACCGCCTCGTCGATGAGCAGCGGCCAGTCGCCGGGCAGGCCGACCGGGGTGATGCCGCCGTACTCCATGCCGGTCAGCTCGACCGCGGTGTCCATCGGGGCGAAGGACGCCTTCCGCGCCCCCAGGTGGGTGCGGACCGTCCGGTTCACGTCCACCCGGGTCGTGGCCAGGGCCAGGCACCCGGCGTGGGTGGTCTCGCCGGCGCGCTTGGCGGCGACCACCACGCAGTTCGCGGAGAGCTCGGGCGGCGTGTCGTAGGCCGCGCAGAACACCGCGGTGTCCGCCTTCTCGGGGTCGGTGTCCACGTAGAGCACGGCGGCCGCCGCGTCCCGGGCGTCCCAGTTCTTCAGGGCGTCGGCCACGGGGGCGGCCAGGTCGTCGCAGACCTCCAGGGCCGGGAAGGCCGTCGGGAAGGTTCCGAAGGGAGGGGGTACGAGCTCGCTCATGCGAGGGACTGTAGCGCGGTCCCGCCGTCTCGCCGTCCCGCCGTCCCCTGGTCCCGCCGTTCCCCGGGCCTGCGGTCCGCCGCCGGGCCCGGCTAGCCCCAGTACCCGGCGTGCACCGCGGCGGCCTCCTCGAAGAGGTGCGGGCCCGACACATCCACGGGTTCGCCGCCGGCCTCGAAGACCCGGCGGCACGGCAGGTCGAGCACCGGCTCGTCCGGGTCGGCGCCCGCGATGGCGATCAGCTCGGTCGCGGAGAGCGCGTAGACGACCCGCCGGATGCCGCCCCAGTAGATCGCCCCGGCGCACATCGCGCACGGCTCGGTGCTGCTGTACAGGGTGGCCCCGGTCAGCTGCGCCGGGTCGAGGGTGCGCGAGGCCTGCCGGACCAGGTTGGTCTCCGCGTGGGCGGTGGCGTCGCGGTCGGTCAGCACGGTGTTCTCGGCGGTGAGCAGGACGTTCCCGGCGGGGTCGGTCAGCAGCGCGCCGAAGGGGTGGTTGCCGTGCGCGCGGGCGCGGTCCGCGAGTTCGAGGGCGGCGAGCAGGTGGGCGCGGGTGGGGTCGGCCATGGCGGGCTCCTCAGGGTGGACCGGGTGCTGTGGTCAAACCTATGCCGCCGGGCTTTCGACGGAAGCCCCCGGCAGCCGACGCGTGGGTGACAGGATGCCCGGGTGAAAGAGATCACGCGCGCCGCCGAGCGTCTGCTGTCCACCCGGCTGTCCGACCCCGTCGACCTGGGCGGGAGCGCCCGCAGCAGCGTGCTGCGCTACCGGACGGCGGACGGGCGGAGCGTCGTCGTCAAGGCCTACACCGGCGGGCCGGACGCCCTGCGCGGCTTCACGGCGGAGGCCGCCGGGCTGTCGCTCGGCCTGGCCGGTCCGGCGGTGCTCGGGGTGGACCGGGAGGTGCCGCTGCTGGTCCTGGAGGACCTCGGGGGCGCGCCGACGCTCGCCGACGTGCTGCTCGGCGACGACCCGAAGGCCGCCGAGGAGGGCCTGCTCGCCTGGGCGGGCGGGCTCGGCCGGCTGGCGGCCCGGTCGGTGGACCGGCGCGCCGAGCTCACCGGGCTGTGGGAGCGGTACGACCGGGGCCTGCCGACCTGGGCGGAGGACCCCTGGATCGAGCGGAACGCGGCGAACCTGCCCGGTGCGCTGGAGGCGGCCGGTGTCGCCGTACCGGCCGGGCTCCGCGAGGAACTCGCCCGGATCGGGACGGCGGGCGGGGAGGAGTACCCGGCGTTCACCCCGGGGGACACCTGCCCGGACAACAACCTGCTCACCCCGCAGGGGCTCCGGCTGCTGGACTTCGAGGCCGCCGACTACCGCTCGGTGTTCCTGACCGCGGCGTACTGCCGGATGCCGTTCGCCACCTGCTGGTGCGTCTTCGCCCTGCCGGACGGGCTCGCCCGGCGCATCGAGGCCGCGTACCGGGCCGAGGTCGTCCCGGTCTACCCGGCGCTGGTCGAGGACGCGGTGTGGGAGGACGGGATGCAGCGCGCCCTGGCGGTGTGGACGGCGCACCTGACCCTGCGCCTGCTGCCGCGCACGGCCGAGGACGCCCCGACGCACCGCACCCGGCGGCCGGTTCCCACCTGGCGCCAGGTGCTCCGGCACCGCTGGGAGACCGCGGCGGGGCTCGACCGGTTCCCCGCGTTCGCGGCGGCGATGCGGGGCCTGCTGCGGGAGGTCGCCGACGGATGGCGGGTGGACCCGCTGCCGGGGTACCCGTGCTTCGCGGGGCGCGGCGCCGGCCATGACGGCTGAAGCGCCCGGAAGCGTCGAGGAAGCGCCCGGAAGCGCCCCGGTCAGTCGTACGGGACGACGGCGACCGGGCAGTGGACGTGGTGGATCGCGGCGTGCGCGACCGGGCCGAGGTGGTGGTGCAGGCGCGGCATCCGGTGGCTGCGGCGCCCGACGACGAGCAGCCGGGCCGTCGCCGCCGCCTCGACGAGTTCGACGGCGGGCTTGCCCCGGACCAGGTCGGCGGTCACGGCCACCTCGGGGTGCCGGGCCCGCCAGGACTCCAGGGCCTCGGCGAGATCGGCCCGCTCACCGGCGGACACCTCGCCCTCCAGCCCGCCGATGGCGCCGTAGGACATGTGCTCGCTGCCGGGCGGCGTGGCCCAGACGTGGACGACGCGCAGCGGCGCCGAGCGGAGCTCGGCAGCCTCGAAGGCGAAGGCCAGCACGGGCTCGGCCGGGCGCGCCAGGTCGAGGCCGACCGTCACCGGGCCGTCGGTCTCCTCCCTGCCCGCCCGGACCAGCACCACCGGGCGGGCGGCCCGGCGCAGCACTTCCTGGCTGACCGAGCCGACCAGGAAGCCACGGACGGTGCTCAGCCCGCGCGAGCCGAGCACGAGCACGGCGGCGTTCCGCGCGGCGGCCTCCAGCGCCTCGGCGGGCTCGGTGGACACGGACGAGGAGGAGACCGTCACCCCGGGCACCAGCTCGCGCAACGCGGCCTGGCGGTCGGTGAGTTGCGACCGGAGGCGCTGGTAGCTCTGGTCGCTGCCGACGACGTCCCGCTTCGGCCAGGGCCAGGCCTGGAGGAGTTCGAGCGGCAGGCCTCGGCGCCGCGCCTCCCGGGCGGCCCACTCGCTGGCGGTCAGGCTCTCGGGCGAGCCGTCGAAGCCGACGACCACGGATCCGCTCATGGCGTCCTCCTCGGTTCCGCGCCGGATCGGGGCGGCCCGGCCGCCTGGGCGCGGTGAGCGGCGGCCCCGGGTGCGGTGGCCCGGCGGCCCCGGGCGCGGCCCCAGTATCGGCAGTGGGGGCGGTCGGCGCCTCCCGGGGCGCGGCCGACGGGCCCGGTCCCGCGCCCGCCGACCGCCCACCGACCGCCCGCTGACCACGGGAAACGCCCCGCCCGGAACTGGATATCCTGATCACATGAGCGACAACCTTCCCCCGTGCCCGCAGTGCGCCAGTGAGTACACCTATGAGATGGACGCCCTCATGGTCTGCCCGGAGTGCGGCCACGAGTGGGCGCCCGCCGACGCCCAGGCCGGCGAGCGGGTGATCAAGGACTCGGTCGGCAACGTGCTGAGCGACGGCGACACCGTGACCGTCATCAAGGCCCTCAAGGTCAAGGGCAGCGCCTCCGGCATCAAGGCGGGCACCAAGGTCCGCAACATCCGCCTGGTCGACGGCGTCGACGGGCACGACATCGACTGCCGCATCGAGGGCTTCGGAGCGATGCAGCTGAAGTCCAGCGTGGTCAAGAAGGCCTGACCCGCCGCCCCGGCCCGTGTAGCCCCCGGCCCGCCGCCCCCGGCCGTCCGCAGTCCTGCGGGAGGACGGCCGGGGGCGGACCTCAGACGCGGGTCCGGCGGAACACGACCAGCAGGATCACGGCGGTGAGCGCCAGCAGGATGCCGGCCTCGACGAGCTGGATCGGGACGAAGTGACCGGCCGGGTGGTACCGGAGCCAGTCGGCGGTGGCCCCGTCGCACCGGGAGAGCCGGCACGCGTCGTCGCCGACCCGGGTGCCGTCGGCCAGGACGGCGCCGCGGTCGACCAGCCAGGCGTTGGTGGGCTGCGCGATGAAGAACTGCCCGGTCTTCAGCGGTACCACCTCGTCCACGATCGGGTGGAAGTAGGGGCGGGCCAGGCGGAACAGGCCGTGGGCGCCCGCGACCAGCGCGCCGGTGACGAACATCGCGGGCAGCGTCCGGCGCAGCAGCCGGCCGACGAGGACGCCCAGCGCCAGCGCGAACAGCGACCAGGCGACCGGCGCGATCCCGATGGCCGGGTAGGTGAAGAACTGGAACGGCGGGTCGAAGGCGACCGGCCCGTGCACGATGTCCGTCCACCACACCCAGGTCATCAGCGAGGCGATCGCGCCGCTGAAGGCCAGCACGGCGAGGCCGGGCACCGCGAGCCGGACGGCCAGCCAGCGCACCGGGCTGACGGACTGCGCGCGGATCAGCCGGATCGTGCCGCGCTCGTACTCCTGGGCCAGCAGCGGCGCGCCGACGAAGACGCCGATCAGCAGCGGGGCGGCGGTGACCGCGGGCTGGAGGACGGAGACGTACCACCAGGTCGGCCGGTTGATCGGCGCGAGCAGGGTCCAGCACCGGGTGTCGGACCACGTCTCGGGGCTGTAGCAGTCGGTGCGCCGCAGGACGCCCACGGTGTGGCGGCAGACGAGGTGGATCCAGCCGAGGTCGGCCGCGGCCAGGACCAGCACCGCGGCCAGTGTCCAGAGCAGCGCGCGATTCTGACGGGCCGTCAGCCAGAGCATCCCGCGCAGCCGGGGGGAGGCGGGGCGCCGGGTCGCGGGGGCGGCGGCGCGGTCGGGCAGGACGTTCGTGCTCATGCGGCGGCCTCGTCGTTCGGGTGCTCGTCGTTCGCGGGGGCGGAGCCCGGCCGCGGTTCGGCCGGGTGGTCCGGGTGGTCCGGGCGGACCTGGCGGACCGGACCGGCCGGATCGCCCGGTGCGCGGAGGTAGCCGAGCAGCAGGTCCTCCAGGCTCGGCCGCTCGCTCTCCCACGGGCCGTCCAGCGGTTCCCCGGTGCGCACCAGTGCGGTGGTCCGGCGCCCGCTGACGCGCTGCTCGACCACCAGGCCGGCCGGGAGCGTGGCGGCCCCGGCGGGACCGGTGAGCAACCGGTGCCCGTCCAGGACCTCGTCCAGCTCGCCGGCCAGCCGGATCCCCCCGCGCTGGACGAGCAGCAGGTGGTCGATCACGCCGTCGAGCTCGGGGAGGATGTGCGAGGAGACCACGATGGTGGTGCCGCGTTCGGCGGCGGCCGACATCAGGGTGCCCATGAGCTGGTGCCGGGCGAGCGGGTCGAGGTCGGCCATCGGCTCGTCGAGCAGCAGCAGGTCGGGGAGCTTGCCGAGGGCGAGCGCCAGCGAGACCCGGGTGCGCTGGCCGCCGGAGAGCGAGCCGATCCGCGCCCTGGGCCGCAACTCGCCCTGGTCGATGACGCGCTGGGCCGTCTCCTGGTCCCAGGCCGGATTGAGCTCGCGGCCCATCCGGAGGGTCTCGGCGACGGTGAGGCCCGGGTACAGCGGCTTGTCCTGGGCGACGTAGGCGACCCGGGCGCGCTGCTCCGGGGTCCCGGTCGGTTCACCGAACACCCGCAACTCGCCCTCGGTGGGCGAGAGTTGGCGGGCGGCAAGGGAGAGCAGGGTGCTCTTGCCCGCGCCGTTGGGGCCCGCCACGCCGCAGATCCGCCCGGCCGGGACGGTGAACCCGCAGTCGCGCAGGGCCCAGCCGCCCCGGTACCGCCTGCCGAGGCCGGTGGCCTCCAGCGCAGGCGTCATGGTCGTCGGGTCGTCCACCCGGTCCCCCCACTGTTCTCAGTCTGTTCTCAGTTCGGTGTCGCCGGGGAGACCCCGGTGTCGAAACGCTGCTCCAGGACGGAGGCCATCAGCGCGGCGATGTCCTCGCGCTCCAGTCCGGCCTCCCGGGCCCGGTCCACCCAGCCGACCAGCTCCGCGCGCAGCGGACCGTCGGCCGCCGCCTCCGGCCGGGCGAGCGAACGCCGGACGAAGGTGCCGAGCCCCGGGCGGGGCTCGACCAGACCCTCGCGTTCGAGTTCGCGGTAGGCCTTGAGCACGGTGTTGGGGTTGATGGCGGTCAGCTCCACCACCTCGCGAGCGGTCGGCAGCTTGTCCCCGGGCTGCAGCAGTCCGAGCCGCAGGGCCTGCTTGGTCTGCTGCACGATCTGCTGGTAGGTGGAGACGCCGCTGCGCCGCTCGATGCGGTACTCGATCACCGGCGTTCCGACCTTTCACTAGTTCAATAGTGGAATGGTGGCGCACTGCGGCGCGGGGGTCAAGCCGGACGGGGGAGGGGCGGGCGTGGGAGGGCCGGCGGACCGCGTCCGGTCAGGGGCGCTTGAGCAGGAGCAGGCCGTCCCGGTCGACCAGCCGCCGGTAGCCGAGGCCCTGGTAGAGCGTCAGCACGCGGGCGGTGTCGGCGACGGCGCACGGGGCCTGCACGCTCGGATCGCGCAGGTCGACGACCACCCACTCCGGGCCCGGCCGGGCGGGCTCCCGGCACGCCAGGGTGACCTCCGCCCGGTCGGTGAGCTGGGCCGCCAGCCGGTTGGAGGCGGCCACCGTGGCGTCGTCCGGTATCAGGCGGAGCACCGCCCGGGTCTCGGTGAGCCGGGGCGAGGTGCTCCAGGCCTCGGGCATCACCACCTCGTGCAGCGGGTAGAGCGGCAGCGTCACGGCCGTCACCAGGGCGCTGACGGCGAGCGCCCGCCGGGCCCGGCGGGGGAGCGGGGCGCGGGCGGCGGAATCGTGGGGGGATCCGGAGGCCTGCGGAGACCGGGAGGCGTCCGGGAGTCCGGAGCCGTGCGGGAGCCGGGAGCCGTGCGGGGATCCGGGCGTGCCGCCGGAGCGGCGCAGGGCGTCGACCAGGGCGGCGAACGCGATCGGCATCAGCACCGCGCTGTAGTGGTAACTCACGCCCCAGTAGTGCGGGTTGGCCGAGAGCAGCCGCCAGGCCAGGGTGGGTGCGCAGAGCAGGACGAGCGGCGAGCGCAGGCCGAGGAAGCCGGTCGTGGCGGCGAGCAGGAACAGCAGCAGCCACTTGACCGGCGGCCAGCCGAGCCGCAGCGGCAGGGCCCAGGGTGAGGGCTGCCCGCCGCCGTCGAGCTGCTGCCAGTAGTCGAAGCCCCCGCTCGGGTTGAACGCGGGCAGCACCACGAGCACGGTCAGCGCGGTCGCGGCGACGCCGAGGCCGGCGAGGGCCAGCCCGGGCACCGGGGCGCGCCGGTCCTGCCGGGCCTGCCAGGCGATCAGCAGGCCGACGGCGGCCACCGTCAGCCCCAGGTCCTCCTTGACCAGCAACAGCGGCAGCGACCAGAGCGCGGCGGCCAGCGGCCGGCGCCGGCCGAGCGCGGTGGCGGCGAAGGCGAGCAACGGGACGGCGAACGCGATCTCGTGGAAGTCGTCGGCCGCGGCCCGGACGATCCCCCAGGAGGCCCCGGTGGCGCAGCCGACCAGCAGCGCCACCCGTGGCCCGGCCACCTCGTGGGCCCAGCGGGTGAGCGGGACGACGGCCAGGGCCATCAGCAGCGCCTGGGCGACCACCAGGGTGAGCGGGCTCGGGAAGGCCCGGTAGGCGGGGGCGAGGGTGGCGATCAGCGGGTGGAAGTGGTCCCCGAGCAGGTGGTAGCCGGGGCCCTTGAGCGGCACGATCGGCGCGCGCAGGTGCGCGTACGCCCGGATGGCCTGTTCGAAGATGCCCAGGTCGTAGGCCTTGGTGAGGCCGCGTCGGTGCCGGTTGGCGGCGACGCAGACGTAGAGCGCGGCGAAGCCCGCCGCCAGGGCCCAGGCCAGGGCGGCGGGGTGGCGGGGGCGCCGGACGGCGCGTCGGGTGGCGCGTCGGGTGGCGCGTCGGGGCGGGGCCGAGGGCGGCAGGGAGCGGGGCGGCCGCACGGGAGTGGGCACAGGGGCGGGCGCGGGGGCGGGTGCGGGTGTCGGCATGGGCAAAGTACCCTTTCACTATTCGATTAGTGGAAGGGTGGTGGAAGCCCGAGCGAGCGTCAAGTCCCGATCCGGCTCCCGCCCTGAGCGTCCGACGGGTGTCCCGCCGCCCGGCCGCCCGTCCGGGGCACCGCGCCCCGTCGGGGCCACCGCCTCATGTGCCCGGGACACCGGGTGCAGCACACTGCAGGCATCCGGTGGGTCGTCGGGTCGTCGGAGAGGAAGGGTGCTCATGGCCGTGGAGAGCGCGCGGAGAGCCTGGTGGCGGCCCCGGCCCGGCCCGGCGGAGCGACAACTGGCCATGGCGGGGCTGTGCGCCGTCGTCTGCCTGGTGGCCGGCGGCCTGTGGATCGGCTACGTCCTGAGCCACCAGGGCGCCGCGGGGGTCTCCCCGCCCGCCCACCACCTGGCGGTGCTGGGCTACGGCCTCGCCGCCGTCGCGGGCGGGGTGCTGCTGCACGCCCACCGCCCGGGCAACCAGCTCGGCTGGGTGCTGCTCGCCTACGGGACGGCGCTGATCCTCCCACTCGCCGCCCAGGCCCCGGTCTGGGTCGAGGTCGGCGACCCGCGGATCGTCGGGGCCGTCGTGGTCCTGGTGTCGGCCGGCTACACCGTCAGCGGCACCCTCTGGCACGCGCTGCCGCTGTGGCTGCCGGACGGGACCCTGCCCAGCCGCCGGTGGTGGTACGCGATCGGCGCCGTCGCGCTGTGGATGCTGCCCCAGGCCTGCTACTACGTCTACCAGCCCACGGTGTTCGGCCGGCCCAACCCGTTCGCCGGCAGCGCCGTCGCCGACTGGCTGCGGACCTTCAACGAGCGTCTGCACGTCGTTCAGCTCGTCGTGTTCGTGGTGCTGACCGTCCTGGTGGTCCTGGTCCCGCTCGCCCGGATCCGCCGGGCGTCCCGGCAGCGCCGGCGGAACGTGCTGATCGCCCTCGGCGTCTACCTGCTGTGGGGCGGCGCCGAACTCGGCTACTACTTCGACGGCCAGAGCACCCCTTCGTACCTCGCCTTCGCCGTCACCTCCGCGCTCTGGACCCTCACCCTGGCCGCCGTCGTGGTCCGCGACGGCTCCTGGCGGCTCGACCGGGCGGCCCGGCGGGTGCTGGTCGGCCTGCTGGTCGCCACCGGACTGGTCGTGGTGTTCGTGCTGGTGGCCTGCGTGCTCTCCACCATGCTGATGCCCGGGCGGCGCGGCGCGGGGGCGCTGCTGCTGGTGGCCCTCGTCTTCCTGCTCGCGGCCGGCCTGCCCCGGGGCGTGCGCCGGGCCTCCGGGGTCGTCGACCGTTGGTACTACGGCGCGCGCGCCCAGCCGTACCAGGTGCTGCGCAGCCTGGCCGGACGGGTCAGCCAGACCGTCGACCCGCAGGACGTACCGGCCGTGCTGTGCGCCACGGTCAGTGACGAACTCCGGCTCTCCGGCGTGGCGTTGACCGTCTCCACCCGGGGTGGCGAACGCCCGCTGGCCGCCGTCGGGGAGCGCTCCGGCTGCGGCGAGGGCTTCGCCCTGGTGCACCGCGGCGACGAGATCGGACGGCTCACCGTCACCCCGCGCCCCGGCCAGCGGACCCTGGACGACAGCGACCGCGACATCCTGCGCTCGCTCGCCGACCAGGCCGCGCCCGCCGTCGCCTCGCTGCAACTGATGGAGGACCTGCGGGCCAGCCGCGAGCAGATCGTCGCGGCCCGCGAGGAGGAACGCCGCCAGCTGCGCCGCGACATCCACGACGGGCTCGGCCCGATGCTGGCGGGCCTGCGGCTGCGGCTGCAGGGAGCGGCCGCGGTGGACGACCCGGAGCTGTTCTCCGGCGTGCTGGAGCGGGTCGCGGACGACCTCGCCACGGCGGTCCGGGAGGTGCGGCGGATCACCGACCGGCTCGGGCCGACCGCGCTGGGCGACTGCGGACTGTCCCGGGCGCTGAGCCGGCTCGCCGAGACCTTCAGCGGCGACGACCTCGCCGTCACGGCCAGGCTGGTGCCGGACCCGCTGCCGGAGCTGCCCGCGGCCGTGGAGGTCGCCGTCTACCGGATCACCGCGGAGGCGCTCAACAACGTGCTGCAGCACGCCCGGGCGAGCAGTGCCACGGTGTCCGTGCGGGTGGACGCCGGGGCGCTGGAACTCGTGGTCGAGGACGACGGGCGGGGGCCGGGCCGCGGCGGCCCGGAGCACCCGGGGGTGGGGTTGCGGTCGATGTCCGAGCGGGCCGCCGAGATCGGGGGCAGCTGCACCGTCGACGCCCTCAACCGCGGCACCCGGGTGCACGCACTGCTCCCGCGCCGGCCCACGGGCGACTGACCCCGGCGCCGCTGGCAGGGCCGCTGGGGAGGACCGGCCTGGTGCCGGCGGGTCGGCAGCGGAATCGAGCGGTGGCGGTACCGGGTGGCGGCGGTGTCAGGTGCAGTTCGGCGGGTTCGGGCAGTGGGAATGGGGTCCGCCGTGGCCCGGGCCGTGGTGGTGGTGCCGGTGCAGGTGCCGGCGCAGGTGCTTCGCGTGCGGATCGCCCTCGCCGCCGCCCTCGATCCGGCACCGGCAGGCCCGGCCCGCGGCAGCGACGCTCACGGCGGCGAACACCGCTGCGGCACCGGCCGCCAGCAGCGCGGTGGCGGCTGTTCGTTCGGTCATGGTGACCTCCACGCTGGGTTCCGCAGGCCGGCCGCTCCGGCCTGCTCCTCCGTGCCACCGCCGCTCGCGCCGCGTCCGCGGGGCGCGAAGGCCCCGTCCCGGTCCCGCTGGGCGAGAGCGCGGTCACGGTGCGTGAGGCGGGGTGGGCGGTGGCTGGTCTGCATCGGGGTGCGGGGTGGGAAGTGGGGAGTGAGCGGGGGTGCGCTGGGGGGCGAGTCGGCGGACGGCCGCGCCCGGGCACCGGAGAGCCTCTGTTCGAAGCGTATCGAGGCAGAAGTCGCACGCAACTCGGCCATTCGGCCGTACCGCGGCGTCCGGACGGCCCTAGGAGGGAACGGGTTCGTTCACTAACATCGACAGTAGCCCCGCGATACTGGTACACACATGCGCCCTGCGCGGCCGGCCGGGCCCCTGCACGGATCGGCGGGCCGGAGAACCACGGCGCGGGCGGAAGCGTGTAGCGATGGGATCGAGGAAGGGTGACCGGAGAGGGTGCGCAGTCATGACCGCTGAAACGGATACCGCGCGGGGACCGGTGACGGGCGCCCCGCTGCGGCGGCGCGGCGAGGCGCTGGAGAGCGCCATCTACGAGGCGGTCCTCCAGCAGCTCACCACCGACGGCTACGCCCGGCTGACCATGGAGGGCGTGGCCGCCGCGGCGCAGACCGGGAAGGCCGCGCTCTACCGCCGCTGGTCCTCCAAGGAGGAGCTGGTCATGGACGCGCTGCGGGCCAGCCTGCCGCCCGGCGGGGCGGCCCCCGACACCGGCAGCCTGCGCGGGGACCTGCTGGAAGTGGTGGCCAGGCTGCGCGCCGCGATGTTCAGCGAGCTCGGCGCCGCCGTGCGGGCGATCATGAGCGAGCTCGACCACCAGCGGGCGCACGCCTTCGTGGAGATCGTGTTCGAGCGGGTGGTCGAGCCGACGACCGCGCTGATCGCCGAGGTGCTGGCCCGCGGCACCGCGCGCGGCGAGGTCCGCCCGGGCGCGGTCACGCCGCTGGTGACCGACGTGGTGCCGGCGCTGATGCTGTACCGGATCAAGATGTGCGGCGGGGACGCGGTGCAGCTCGACCCGGCGGAGATCGTGGACGAGGTGCTGCTGCCGATCGTCCGCCCGTGACGGGCGCGGTGTGCCGGGCGCGGTGTGACGATCGGCGGCGGTGCGGCGATCGGCGGCGGGCCCCGCGGCGGAACCGCGCCCCTT
Organism: Kitasatospora sp. NPDC086791; assembly: GCF_040685975.1. Lineage (NCBI taxonomy): Bacteria > Bacillati > Actinomycetota > Actinomycetes > Kitasatosporales > Streptomycetaceae > Kitasatospora > Kitasatospora sp. NPDC086791. The sequence continues at coordinate 82,499 of NZ_JBFBOC010000017.1, forward strand.
CCGGCCGCTGTCCGTCCGGAAGGGGCCCGGGCCCCCTCACGCCCCGCTGTGGCGGAGCATCTCCTCGCGCTCGACGACCTTGACCCGCTCGCGGCCCTCGGCCTCGCCGAGCGCCCGCTCGTGGGCGTCGAGCAGCTGCCAGCCCTCCCAGGTGGTGTACCGGACGCCCTGGCCGCGCAGGTGCTCCTCGACCGCCGCCGGGTCCGGCTCGGCGGCGCCGGGCAGCCGGCCGGCCGCGTGGTCGTCCAGCAGGCAGGCGACGGTCTCGTTGGCGTCGCCCTTGGTGTGGCCGATCAGGCCGACCGGGCCGCGCTTGATCCAGCCGGTGACGTAGGTCGCGGTGCGGTGCGAGCCGTCGCCGTCCTCGACCCGCCCGGCGGTGTGCGGGACGGTGCCCGAGACCGGGTCGAAGGGCAGCTTGGGCAGTTCGTCGGAGTAGTAGCCGACGGCCCGGTAGACCGCCTGGACGTCCCAGTCGGTGAAGCGGCCGGTGCCGCGCACGTTGCCGGTGCCGTCCAGCTCGGTGCGCTCGGTGCGCAGCCCGACCACCCGGCCGTCCTCGCCGAGGACCTCGGTCGGGGACTCGAAGAAGTGCAGGTGGACCCGGTGCGGGCGGTCCCCGACGTCGCGGATCGCCCAGTTCTCCAGCGTCGCCGCGACCAGGTCGACGTGCTTGACCGCGCGGCGCTCGGCGATCGAGCCGGCGTCGTACTCGATGTCCTCGGGGTCGACGATCACCTCGATGGTGGGGGAGTGGTCCAGTTCGCGCAGCTCCATCGGGCTGAACTTGGCCTGGGCCGGGCCGCGGCGGCCGAAGACGTGCACCTCGCGGGCCCGGTTGCGCGTCAGGCCCGCGTGGACGTTCCCGGGGATCTCGGTCGGCAGCAGTTCGTCGGCGGTCTTGGCGAGGACCCGGGCGACGTCCAGCGCGACGTTGCCGACGCCGAGTACCGCGATCTTCTCGGCCTCCAGCGGCCAGTCGCGCGGCACGTCGGGGTGGCCGTCGTACCAGGAGACGAAGTCGGCGGCGCCGTAGGAGCCGTCCAGCTCGATGCCGGGCAGGTCCAGCGGGCGGTCGGCCGTCGCGCCGGTGGCGAAGACCACGGCGTCGTAGAACCGGTGCAGGTCGTCCAGGGCGAGGTCGGTGGGGTAGTCGACGTTGCCGAACAGGCGGACCTGCGGCTTGTCGAGCACCTGGTGCAGGGCCGTCACGATGCCCTTGATCCGCGGGTGGTCGGGGGCGACGCCGTAGCGGATCAGGCCGAACGGGGCGGGCATCCGCTCGAACAGGTCGATCGAGACGCCGGGCGCCCGGGCGGCGTCGGACTTCAGCAGGGCGTCGGCGGCGTAGATGCCGGCGGGGCCGGCTCCGACGATCGCGACTCTGATCGGGCGGGGCATGGAAGGGTCCTCCGGTCGGGCGCAGCGGGAGGTGGTCTGGACCCTTGCAGCCAACCCCGAGGTGGGGCGGTGGTGTAGTCGGTTCCGGTCTATGACGTCATAGAGACAAGCTATGGGCGGGCGGTCCGGTAGGCCGGTCCTGGCGGGTGCCCCGGACCGGCCGCCCGGCGCCGGTCAGCTCCCGTCGGCCGGGGGCTGCGCCGGGACGACGGGCCGGGCCGCCGCGCCGGTGGCGTCCGCCCCGTCGGCGATCCGGGCGGCGGAGGCCTCGAAGAAGCGCAGCAGCTCCACCGGGAACGGCAGCACCAGCGTCGAGTTCTTCTCCGCCGCGACCTCGACCACCGTCTGCAGCAGCCGCAGCTGCATCGCCGCCGGGGTCCGCGCCATCGTGGCGGCCGCCTCGGCGAGCTTGGCCGCGGCCTGGAACTCGCCGTCGGCGGTGATGATCCGGGCCCGGCGCTCGCGGTCGGCCTCGGCCTGGCGGGCCATCGAGCGCTTCATCGAGTCGGGCAGGCTGACGTCCTTGATCTCCACCCGGTCGATGTGCACGCCCCAGCCGGTGGCCGGGCTCTCCAGCATGATCTCCAGCCCCTGGTGCAGGTTCTCCCGGCCGGAGAGCAGGTCGTCCAGCTCGCTCTTGCCGATGACGGAGCGCAGCGAGGTCTGGGCGACCTGCAGCATGGCGAAGGCGTAGTTCTGCACGTCCACGGTGGCCTTGATCGGGTCGATCACGCGGAAGTACAGCACCGCGTCGACGCTGACCGAGACGTTGTCCTTGGTGATGCCCTCCTGCGCGGGCACCGGCATGGTGACGACCTGGACGTTGACCTTGCGCATCCGGTCCACCACCGGCATCAGCAGGGTGACGCCCGGCTCGCGGACCTGACCGCGCACCCGCCCGAGCCGGAACACCACCCCGCGCTCGTACTGCTGCACCACCCGCACGCCGGTCACCAGCCAGAGCAGGAGCACCACGGCGACGATCACGACGACTGCCACGATTCCGACCTCCCCCGTCGCGGCGCAGCCGGGCAGGGACCGGGTGTCCCTGTCGCACGGTGCGCGCCGCGCAGGACAGTATGCGCCCGCCGTGCCGGGCGGGACAGCCGTGTGCGCGGCGGTCCTGACGGAACGTCGGCGGGCGGCCCCCCGCGAAGGGGTTCCGGGCGGCTCCGGGGCGGTCGGTGGTGCGCAACGACACGCACGGGCCGGGCCGTTGCTCGACTTGCCGCAGGCCGGGCGCTTGGATGGATCCGCCCCGGCCCGACCGGACGGACCCGCACCGGTTCAGGCCCGCACGCGGCCCGGGCGAGGCCCCAACACCCCGGCAAGCCGAGGAGTCACCACCGTGCACGACACCCCCGACCCCGTCGCCGTGGCCCGCCGGATCGCCGAACGGAGCGGGCGACTGGGGATCAGCGAGGTGGAACTGGCCCGCCGGGCGGCGATGGCCCCCCGCTACCTCCGGCACCTCCTCGAAGCCGGACCCGGCTTCGACCCGGGGGGCTTCGTCCGGATCGCGGCCGCCCTCGACAGCAGCCGCGACGAGCTGGTGTCCGGCCGCGCCGACGCCCCGCCCGGGCACGGCGGCCCCGGGCCGCACCCCCGGCTGCAGAACCTCACCGAGGCCCAGTGCTGGGAGCTGGTCGGCACCCACGGCATCGGCCGGATCGGCCTGCCGGTCGAGCCGGGACCGGTGGTGCTGCCCGTCAACTACGTGGTCGACCGGGCCTCCTTCGCCTTCCGCACCGCGGAGCACAGCACCGCCGCCCCGGCCGACGGCGCCGCGGTCTCCTTCCAGGTCGACCACATCGACGAGTACCTGGGGCGTGGCTGGAGCGTGCTCGCCCTCGGCCCGGCCCACCAGGTGACCGACCCGGTCGAGCTGGAACGCCTGGCGGGCCTGCCCGGTGCCTCGCCGTGGGCGGGCGGCGACCGGCCGCGCTGGGTCCGGATCCGCCCGGAGGAGATCAGCGGCCGCCGGCTGATCGCCGGCTGATCGCCGGCTGATAACGGGGCGGGCCCGCGGACGCACCCCCGGTGGAGGCGGCGGCGACCCGCCGCCGCACCGTCGTGCGGCCCGACGTCGAACCGTCCGGACCGTCCGCCGTCATGGGGGCGGCGGTCGAGGCCGGCCACGCCTGCGGGGAGTGGGCCGACGCGAGGCCGTTCGCCGCCCGGCGCTCATGGGCGGTACTGCCGCCAGTCGTCGAACCAGCGGCCGGAGATCGGGGTGTGGGCCCGCTTCTCCGGCGAGTCCGGGCGCTCCGCGTGGGCGAGGTCGTCGACCAGCCACTCGGCGAAGGTCGCCGGGCGGTGGTCGTCGGTGAGCAGCGGGTTGAGACGGTCGCAGGTGCCCCGGCCGTCGAACCACATCGTGCCGCGCTGCGGGCCGCCGACCACGAGCAGGGTGGCGAAGCCGCAGCCGCCCGAGACGAGGAACACCGCGCCGGCGACCCGGGCGTCCTCGGCGGCCTCCGCCTCGGTGCGCCAGGCGGCCCGCGCGGCGTCGAACGCGGCGGGGTCGGCGTAGTCCTCCTCCTTCGGGGCGCGTGCCCAGACCTCGTCCTCGGCGGCGAGGGCGGTGTCGTGGTCGGGGAACGGCGTGGCGAGCAGCGGGAGGAGGGTCTGGTGGTCGTCCCGCCAGCGCCAGCCGTGCTCGGTGCGGTGCAGCTCGCGGACGCGGTGGTGTTCGCTGCCCGCGCCGACGTGCAGCAGGTACCCGCGGTAGTCGGCGGGGAGGGTGATGCCGAGCTGTTCCTCGGCCTCGCGGACCTGGTGTTCGGTCAGCGGCGGCGGGAGCGGCGGCAGCGGGCCGCCCCGTGCGGCCTCCTGCCCGGCCCGCAGGGCGAGCGTCCGTCGCCGGACCTCGCTCCAGTCCACCTCTGCTGATCCCATGATCGGATTGTGCCAGGAGCCGGTGAGCCGCCCCCCGGGCGGACCGGGTTTCCGGCACCTCGTCGGGGGAGCCCCTGCCGGCCCGGGCCACGGGCGCAGGGCCCGTGGACGCGGGTGCCGATGACTGGTATCCAGGCCACTGGGCAGCCGGGCGGTGCCGGCTGCCGGGCCGCGACGTACCAGCAGGGGAGCAGGGGCGATGCGCAGAATTCTGATCGTCGGCGCCGGGCAGGCCGGACTCCAACTGGCCCTGGGGCTGCAGTCCCACGACTACGACGTGACGGTGCTGACGGAGCGCACGGGCGAGGAGGTGCGGGCCGGGCGGGTGCTGTCCACCCAGTGCATGTTCGACTCCGCGCTGCGCACCGAGCGCGCCCTCGGCCTGGACCTGTGGGCCGACCGGGCACCCCGGATCGAGGGCGTCGGAGTGTCGGTGGCCGGGCCGGACGGCGCCCGGGCGGTCGACTGGGTCGGCCGGCTGGACGCCTGCGCGCAGTCCGTCGACCAGCGGCTGAAGACCTCCACCTGGCTGGAGCTGTTCGCGGAGCGCGGCGGCCGGGTGGAGCTGCGCAAGGTGACCGCCGCCGACCTGCAGCACCTGGCCGGCTCGTACGACCTGGTGCTGGTCGCCTCCGGGAAGAGCGGACTGGGCTCGCTGTTCGAGCGCGACCACCTGCACTCGCCGCACCAGCGGCCCCAGCGCGCGCTGGCCGCCGCCTACGTGCACGGGCTCGCGCCGCGCTCCGAGCACGACTTCCCCGCGATGCGCTGCAACCTGGTGCCCGGCGTCGGCGAACTGCTCGTGATTCCGGCCCTGACCAGATCGGGGCCCTGCGACATCCTGTTCTGGGAGGCCAGACCGGGCGGACCGGCGGACGCCTTCGACGGCCTCCGCGACCCGGCCGAACACCTGCGGGTGACGCTGGAGTTGATGAGAACCTTCACGCCCTGGGAGTACGACCGGGCCCGGTCCGGCGTCGAACTCACCGACGCCGGCGCCACCCTGGCCGGGCGCTTCACCCCGGTGGTCCGCCGGCCGGTCGGCGAACTGCCGGGCGGCGGCGCGGTGCTGGGCATGGCGGACGTGGTCGTCACCAACGACCCGATCACCGGCCAGGGGGCCAACAACGCGGCCAAGTGCGCGGCGGGCTACCTCGCGGCGATCCTCGCCCACGGCGGCAAGCCCTTCGACCGCGACTTCCAGCAGGCCGCCTTCGACGGCTTCTGGGCGACCGCCGGCCCGGTCACCACCTGGACCAACGCGATGCTCGCCCCGCCGCCCCCGCACGTCCTCGACCTGTTCGTCGCGGCGGGCCGGCACCGGGCCGTGGCCGACCGGTTCGCCAACGACTTCGACGACCCGACGGACGTGGCACGGTGGCTCCTCGGCCCGGCCGAGGCCGCCGCCTACCTGGCCTCGGTCACGGCCGGCGGCTGAAGGGTCAAGAGCTCGCCACATCGGGGACGGCCGCGCGCCGTCCGTGGTGGGTTCGGGTCGCCGCCTCGCCGCGGGGGCACCCGGCTCGGAGGACGAGCGGTACGGGCACCCGGACGACAGGAGACACGGGGCGGCGGTCGACGGGGGCAGCATGGCCCAGGCAGTGATCGACACGGCGTACAACCAGCGCAAGCGACTGCGCACCGACCGCCGCCGGACCACCGCCGGACCACCGCCGGACCACCGCCGGACCACCGCCGGACCACCGCCGGACCGCCGCCGGACCACCGCCCTCGCTACCGCGCCATCGTCGCCCTCGGCACCCCCGTCTGCTGCTTCGCCACGGTCCGCCGGAGCTGACGACCGCTCCGGCGCCACGGGAGCGGGCCCCAGGCCGGCGGGCCCCGTCCCGGAGCGGGCCCGAATAGGCCGCCCGGCTCCCGGCCACTACGCTCGGTCCCGATCGAACAACCGATGGGGTGAACCGATGGGCAGGTGGGAGCGGGCGCTGGACGCGGCCGGCGTGCACGATCCCGGGCTGCGGGCCGACTACGGGCGGCAGCGGCAGCAGGTCGCCCGGTACAAGCGGGAGGTCACGCTGGCGGCCGGCCTGCTGCTGCCGGACCGCACCGTCCCGCACCTGATCGCGGCGGCCGCCTTCATGCACCGCACCGACACCCTGCTGGACAGCGGCCCCCTCGCGCAGCGCCGGGCCGCGTCCGCCGACTGGCAGCGCGCGGTCGCCGACAGCCTCGACGCCGGCCGCACCGACGACCCCGAACTGCGCCCCCTGCTGAACAGCGTGGCCGCGCGCCCCGCCCTGCGCGACCGCGTCCTGGACTTCCTCGCCGCGACGGAAGCGGACCTCGACTTCACCGGCTTCGCCACCGAGGAGGAGTACCAGGCGTACGTGGACGGGTACTCGCTGCCCGGCTTCATGGTCGTCGCCGGACTGCTCGGACCGGACGGCGACCAGACGGCCTTCCGCGCCGCCTGCCGCACCTACATCGACGCCGCCCAGCGGCTCGACTTCGTCAACGACCTCGCGGAGGACCTGGCCGAGGGCCGGCTGACCATCCCCGAGCAGACCCTGCGGGAACACGGCGTCACCCGGGCCGACCTGGAACGGGCCCGCGACCTGCCCGCCGTCCGGACGCTGCTCGGTGCACTGCTCGACCGGGCCGACCGCACCCTCGCCGAGGGCCGGGCCGTGGTCGAGCTGGTGCCGCCCGCCCACCGGCCGATGGTCCGCTGCCTCCTCGGGGTGGACGAACTCGTCAGCGCCGCCGCCCGCGTCGACCCGGGCGCGCTGCTGCGCCGTTCCGCGAGCCCCGCCAAGGGGGCGGCGCTGCGCCTGCTCGCCCGTGAGTACCTCCGGGCCCGGCGCTTCCGCGGCTGACGGGGCGGGGCGGCTCGGTGGGTTGAGGGGTCGAGGGGCTGCGTGCCTGATGCGGTCGGCGGTTCGGGGGCCCGGGTTCCGTGCCTGACGGCCCGGCTCGGCCGCGCGCGCGAGTCATGACGTTCCGTCAAGGGCGCGTCCTGGCGCGGAAGTCGGCTCCGCGGGGTGCGTCGGGGGTGGGTCGCCGGTCCGGCGGGGCCGTGCTCGTGGACCCCTGATCCGACCTGCGGACTATACCCCAGCCGACACATCTTGAACGCACTCGCCTCAATGGTGACCGTGGGGCCCCAGGGGCGCCCGTTTCTTGAGGTGCCTCCGGCAAGCGCCTGGCCTGCATGCCACTTTCGTCACCGAGAGTTCTGTCCTGATTTCCCTGCGTGTCCATGACGCCGACATTTGGCCGTTCATGCGTTCAGGAAGATAACGAAAAGGCCGAGCATCGTCTCGCATTGGATTTACTTCTTGACTCCATCTGGCACATGCGGGTTGACTCCCTCCCACTCCGCCGCACCGTCGCGGCGACGTCAGGGAGGCACCCCCACATGAACGCAACGATGCGTCGCGCCGTCATCGCCACCGCAGCCGTCTCGATGGCCCTGTCCATGGCCGCCTGCGGCAAGGCCGGCGGCGACAAGAAGGACTCCGCCGCCGCCGGTGACACCAAGTCCATCGGCCTGCTGCTGCCCGAGAACGCGTCCTCGACCCGTTACGAGTCCTTCGACCGCCCGTTCATCGAGGCCAAGGTCAAGGCCCTGTGTGCGGACTGCAAGGTGCTCTACAACAACGCGGAGGGCAGCGCCTCCAAGCAGAAGCAGCAGTTCGACACCCTGATCGCCCAGGGCGTGAAGGTCATCGTGCTGGACGCGTTCGACGCCGCCTCCACCCAGTCCTGGGTCAAGGAGGCCGCCGCCAAGGGCGTCAAGGTCGTCGCCTACGACCGCCTGGCCACCGGCCCGGTCGCCGCCTACGCCTCCTTCGACAACGAGAAGGTCGGCGAACTCCAGGGTCAGGCCCTGGTCGACGCGCTCGGCGCGCAGGCCGCCGCCGCCAACATCGTCATGATCAACGGCGACGACGCCGACCCGAACGCCGGTCAGTTCAAGGCGGGCGCGCACAAGGTGCTCGACGGCAAGGTGAAGAAGGTCGTCTACGAGCAGTCGGGCGAGTGGAAGCCCACCGTCGCCGGTCAGAAGATCGGCGCCGCGATCACCCAGCTCGGCAAGGACGGCTTCCAGGCCGTCTACTCCGCCAACGACGGCATGGCGGGCGCCATCATCACCCAGCTCCAGGGCGCGGGCATCAAGGTCCCGGTCGGCGGTCAGGACGCCGGCCTCGACGCCATCCAGCGGATCGTCAACGGCGACCAGGCCTACACCATCTACAAGGCGTACAAGCCGCTCGCCGACAGCGCCGCCGAGCTGGCCGTCGACCTCCTGCAGGGCAAGGACGTCAAGTCCGTCGCCACCGCGAGCGTCGACAGCGCCACCGACAAGGGCATCCCGGCCAAGCTGCTCGACCCGAAGGTCGTCACCAAGGCCAACATCAACGACACCGTCATCGCCGACGGCCTCTACAAGGCCGCCGACATCTGCACCGCGGACTACGCCGCCGCCTGCGCCACCGCCGGCCTGAAGTAGCACCGCCCGGGCGGAGCTCCCCGTCTCCCCGGGGAGCGCCGCCCGCAGCCGCGGCGGCCCCAGGCCCGCCCCGACACCCCCTTTTCGACGCTCACCCGCCCGCCCCGCCCGGCGCGCGGGCCACCCCGGCCGCCGACCCACCCAGCACGGCGCGCGCGGGAAGAAGGAGATGGTTCACGTGACAGGCGCACCCGTACTGGCGTTGCGCGGGGTCTCCAAGCGCTTCGGCGCCGTCCAGGCACTGACGGACGTGCACCTGGAGGTACACGCAGGCGAGGTGGTGGCCCTGGTGGGCGACAACGGCGCCGGAAAGTCCACGCTGGTGAAGACCATCGCCGGCGTCCACCCGATCGACGAGGGAACGATCGAGTGGGAGGGACGGGCGGTGTCCATCGGCCGCCCGCACGACGCCCAGGCCCTCGGCGTCGCGACCGTCTACCAGGACCTCGCGCTCTGCGACAACCTCGACGTGGTCGGGAACCTCTTCCTCGGCCGCGAGCTGAAGCGCTTCGGCACGCTGGACGAGGTCGCCATGGAGAAGCGCGCCCGCGAACTCCTCGACACCCTCTCCATCCGCATCCCGAGCGTGCGCATCCCGATCGCCGCCCTCTCCGGCGGCCAGCGCCAGGTGGTCGCGATCGCCCGCGCCCTGGTCGGCGACCCCAAGATCGTCATCCTGGACGAGCCCACCGCCGCCCTCGGCGTCGAGCAGACCGCCCAGGTCCTCGACCTCGTCGAGCGCCTGCGCGACCGCGGCCTCGGCGTCATCCTGATCAGCCACAACATGGCCGACGTCAAGGCCGTCGCCGACACCGTCGCCGTCCTGCGCCTGGGCCGGAACAACGGCGTCTTCGAGGTGGCGACCACCTCGCACGAGGAGATCATCTCCGCCATCACCGGCGCCACCGAGAACGCCGTCACCCGTCGTCAGGCCCGACTCGCGGAGGAAGCGAAGTGAGCACCGAACAGACCACCCCCGCCCCGGCCGACGCCCCGGCCCCGGCCGCCACCCCCGCGGTGGACCCCCGGCTGCTCGTCCGCGAGGCCGGACTCACCGGCTACGTCACCGAGTTCAAGCGGAAGATGAAGAACGGCGACCTCGGCTCGGTGCCGGTCGTCCTCGGCCTGATCCTGATCGGCGCCATCTTCCAGGGCATCACCGGCGACTTCCTCAACGCCGACAACCTCACCAACATCACCAAGTGGGTCGCCGGCCCCGGCCTGATCGCCGTCGGCATCGTCTTCGTGCTCCTCCTCGGCGAGATCGACCTCTCGCTGGGGTCCGTCGCCGGCGTCTCCGCCGCGATCGCCTCCGTGCTGTCCGTGCGCTCCGGCTACAACGAGTGGGCCGCCTGCCTGATCGCGATCGGCGCCGCCGTCGCGATCGGCGCCCTGCACGGCTTCTTCTTCGCCAAGATCGGCGTCCCGGCCTTCGTCGTCACCCTCGCCGGCCTGCTCGCCTGGAGCGGCCTGCAGCAGTACGTGCTGGGCGACAAGGGCACCGTCAACGTCGTCAACGACGGCGTCCTGGCCAACCTGGACACCTACTTCCTCGGCGACGGCGACGTCGCCTACACCTGGGGCCTGGCCGTCCTCGGCGTCGCACTCTTCGCCGCCGGGCAGATCCTCGACGCCCGCCGCCGCGCCGCCGCCGGCCTCGCCGCGCGCCCGATGAGCGAGATCGCGCTGCGCACCGGGGTCCTCGCCGTCATCGCGCTGACCGCCGCCTCCATGCTCAACCAGGACCGCGGCCTGCCGCTGCCGCTGCTGGTGTTCCTGGCCGTCGTCGTCATCACCGACTTCGTCCTGCGCCGCACGAGCTACGGCCGGCAGATCTTCGCCGTCGGCGGTGGCGTGGAGGCCGCCCGCCGCGCGGGCATCAACGTCGCCTGGATCCGGATCTCGGTCTTCATGATCTCCGCCGGGATGGCGGCCCTGGGCGGCCTGTTCATCGCCTCCCAGCAGGGCTCCGCCGACAAGATCCTCGGTGGCGGCAACGTCCTGATGAACTCCATCGCCGCGGCCGTCATCGGCGGCACGAGCCTGTTCGGTGGGCGCGGCAAGACCTGGTCCGCCCTCCTCGGCATCCTGGTCATCCAGTCGATCATCACCGGGCTGGACCTGGTCCACGTCAACCAGGCCATCCAGTACATGATCACCGGCGCAGTGCTGCTGGCCGCCGTCGTCCTGGACTCCGTGTCCCGCCGCACCCGCAAGACCGCCGCGCGCTGACCCGGCGTCACGCGCACGGCTCGGGCCGGTCCGGTACCCACCCCCTCGGGTACCGGGCCGGCCCGTTGCGTCGTGGGGGTGGGGCGCGGGGTGTGAAGGTGAGCGCAGGAGGTGTCCACAAACGGAACCGTCCTTTGACGTAGGCCGGTTGCCGCCTCTGTCGCGGACCTGTCGTGCTCCGTCGGGCGTGGCTAGCATGAGGCAGCTCCACCACAGGTTCCAACGACAAGAACCACAGGGAGGACCCCCATGACTGCACTGATGACGGACGTCCGCGACGCCGGCCTGCTGGACATCGACGAGGACGCCATCTCCTTCGAGGACGCGTTCGACGCGGACCTCACGCCGGTCGCGTGTCTCGCCGACCCGTGGGTGACCTACGTCCCGACCCGCTTCCCCTGCGAAGACTTCTGATCCCAGCGGGCCGACCGGAACACAGCGGAACCGGGAGAGGGAACGGACCCTTGAGCGCACCACCCGACCCCGGCTCCGCCGACGCGCTGCGGCGCAGCGTCGAGGCGCTCGCCGCAGCCGCCGCCGACCCACGCGGACCGCTGCGCACCGACGGACAGTGGTGGTACCTCCGGGACCGCAGGCTGCCGGAACTCGCCCACGGATGGAAACTGCACCTGTCCGCCCGCCCCGGCGGACTCGCGGACCTGCTGGACGTGGTGGTCCCGATCCTCCTGCGCCACACCTGCGACGTGAAGTTCGCGCACAGCGCGGCCGTGCTGCAGGAGCTCAACAGCGGCCGGCACGGCGGCGCCGCCGTCGGGAAGGCCGTGACGGTCTACCCGCGGCCCGACGAGCTCCACGCCCTCGGGCAGGAGCTGGCGCAGGCACTGGCCGGCCGGGCCGGCCCCGACGTGGTCAGCGACCGCCGGATCCGGCCGGACTCCCCGGTGTACTACCGCTACGGTCCCTTCCGGGTCACGGAGGAGGAAGCGGAACGCGGCATGGTCGGCCCCGACGGCTCGCGGTTCCCGGGCCTGGCCGAGGCCCGTTACCGTCAACCACCCTGGGCCGACGACCCGTTCGGCGCCCGGCGCGCGCCCGCCCGGGCCGCGACCACCCGGGTCGGCGACGGCCGCTACCGCCTCACCGCGGGCATCTCCCGCGCGCCCAGCGGCCACGTCTACCGCGCGGTCGAACTCGCCACCGGGCGCGAGGTGGTGGTCAAACAGGCCCGGGCCTTCGTCGCCGAGGACGGCGCGGGCACCGACGCGCGCGGCCGGCTGCGGCACGAACGCCGGGTGCTCGCCGCACTCGCCGGGGTGCCCGGAGTGCCGCCCCTGGTCGACTACTTCCGGCACGGCACCGACGAGTACCTGGTCAGCGGCGCGCGCGGCGGGCGCGACCTGCGACGGGACGTCCTCACCGCCGGTCCGTACGGCGCCGGTCCGTGCGGTACCGGCCGGTGCGGCGCGGTCGCGGGGGACGACGCCCGCGACGGGTGGGCGCTGGCCCGCGAACTGCTGCGCATCCTGGACGCGGTGCACGCGCGCGGCGTCGTGGTGTGCGACCTCAAACCCGCGAACGTGGTGCTCGACCACGACGGCCGCGCCTCGATCGTCGACTTCGGGGTGAGCGCCCTCGCCGGCGAACGCCCACCGGGAGCCACCGCCGGCTACGGCCTGCCGGGCGGCACCGGCGACGACCCCACCGAGGACCACTACGCGCTGGGCACCACCCTGCACTACGCGCTGACCGGCCTCGACCCCGTCGTGATCGACCCCGACCCGGCGACCAACCGCGACCGCACCCTCGCCTGCCTGCGCGCGGCCCTCCCCGGCCCCGGGCACCCGGTCGCGGACCTGGTCGAGGGGCTGCTCTCCTTCGACCCGGCGCAGCGCGCCGAAGCCGCCTGCTGGCTCAGGGACTCCGGGCTCAGGGACTCCGGGCTCAGGGATGCCGGGCTCAGGGACTCCGGGCTCAAGGATGCCGGGCTCAGGGATGCCGAGCCGGTGCTCCCGGCCGCCCGACGGAGCCGGCCGGCCCGGCCCGGCCGGGCCGCGCTGGACGAGGCCCTCGACCACACCGTCACCAGCTGCGTGCGGATGGCCCGCGAGCTGGTCGCCGCCGGACCGGGCACCGAACGGCCCCGCGCCCTGCTCTCCCTCTACGACGGCGGAGCCGGGCTCGGCCTCGAACTGCTGCAGCACGCGGACCGCCGCCCGGACGCCCGCGCCGCCGCCGCCGACCTGGCCCGGTGGACCGCCGCCCACCCGGCCCTGCACGCCCTCGACGACTCCCTGTACCAGGGGCGCACGGGCGTCGAGCTGTTCCTCGCCGAGGCGGCGGCCGTCCTCGGGACGGGGCCGCTCCCGGTCGCCTTCCACGACGCGCCGCCCGGCCTGGGCACCGGCACCGACCAGATCGCCGGAGCCGCCGGGATCGGCACCGGGCACCTGCTGCTCGCGGCCCTCGGCCGGACGGGCGACGGGTTCACGGGCAGCGGGCTCACGGGCGACGGACGCCGCGCCGACCGGGAGCGCGCGGACCGGCACCGGGCGATGGTCGCCCGCTGCGCCGCCCGGCTGACCACCGGGCCGCTGGACGAACCCGAGGACGCACCCAACCCCGGCACCGCCGCCCTCGCGGAGGGCTTCGCCCACGGCCGCGCCGGTGTCGCCCACTTCCTGCTCGCCCTGCCCGACGGGCCGGCCCAGCGCACCGCCCGCCGGATCGTCGACGGCCTCGCGGCCGACCTACCCCGGATCGCGGACACCGCCCGCCGGCCGGGTGCGACCCGTCGCTACCTCTCGTGGTGCCGGGGACTGGCCGGTCTCGGCACGCTGCTGGTCCGGGCCGGCCTGCGGTACGGCGACGAGGACCTGCTCGCCCTGGCCGCCGACGCGGCCGACACCTGCCGGACGCTCGCTCCGCGGACCGCCCAGGTGTTCCGCTGCTGCGGCCTGGCCGGCGTCGGGGACCTCCTGGTCGACCTCGCGGAAGCCACCGGGGACGCCCGCCACTGGGCGGCCGCCGAAGACCTGGCCGGTCTCCTCCTCACCCGCGCCGGCGGCCCGCCGACCCGGCCGGTCCTCCCCGGGCGGCAACCCGACGCCGAGGCGCGCGCCTGGGCCGTCGGCACCCCCGGTGTCGCCACCTTCCTGCGCCGGCTGTCCCGGCACGGCGGCCCGGTGCCCGGGCTCCTGCCACTGCGCTGAGAAGCCCCCCGTCGAGCGGGTGCGGACGTCCGCACCCGCTCTTCGGCATGCCCCGAACGCCCAGGTCACCGTGCCGGTCCGGCCGTCGTGGGCGACGGAAGGTGGTGGGCCGGTGGCGGATCGCTCAAGTGCCTCTGAGGAAAGGGCGGTGATGCGCCGTCGTACACGGACAATCGGCCAATCTCCGGTTCCGCCATGTCCCCGGCAGTCGCCCGCGATCTAGACTCGCCCGTGGGCGGCGCGCCGCAGGGATCCGTGTCGGATCCGCGTCAGACGCACCCACGGGGGGCCCGGCATTCGCACAACACCCGCTTCGCAGACGCGTCCCGGACCGTCCGGAACGCCTGCCATCTCAAGGGAGTCTGCCATGTCCGACACCACTCTCGACCTCCAGGACCTCGACCTCAGCGAGCTGACCGTCACCTCGCTGCGTGACACCGTCGCGCTGCCCGAGAACGGTGCCTCCTGGGGTTCCTGCTCCTGCCAGGCGTCGTCCTCCTGTGCCCAGCCGCAGCCCATGGACACCACGATCGTCGGCTGACGTTCCGTCAGTTCATCGGCAGGGAAGACTCATTCGAGAATCCGGGAGACCGCATTGTCCGACCACGCTCAGGGCGGGCTCGCGCTCGCTGACGCCCTCGCCCTCGACGGCCTCGACCTCGGGGAGCTGACCGTCACCTCGCTGCGTGACACCGTCGCGCTGCCCGAGACCGGTGCCTCCGGCGGTGCCAGCTCCAGCTCCTGCGGATCGTCGTCCTGCGCCGTTCCGCACCCGCCGATCGTCGTTTCGTACTGACGTCGGCACCACCGCATGACCCGGTGCACCGGATGGCGGTGTGCCATCGCGTGACGGTGTGCCATCACGTGGCGGTGTGGCACCGCATGACGGTGAACCACCGCACCACCGCATGACCCCGCAGCACCCCGCACCACCAGCGCAGCAAGCCTGAACCCGGCGCGTTCGCGCGGACGCGCCGGGTTCAGGCCGTGGAGCGCCCGAGTCCCGTCGGAGGGAGCCGTCATGCCGAACCGAGTCCTGCCCGGCCCCCCGCTCCGAGGGGCCCCGGTCGCCGCGCCCGCGCCCGGGCCGGCTCCCACCGCGTCCACCGCGCGCCACGCCCTGGTGCGCGCCACCGTGCTCGCCCGGCCCGCGCAGTCCGCCCCCTCGGCGGCCGTCCGGAGCCTGCTGGCCGACCTCGCCGCCGTCGAGGCCGAGACCGCGGCCCAGCGCGGCGGGCTCTGCGACGACCTGTACGACAGCCGCGCCGGGCACGACGCGGAGTTCCACCGCCGGGTCGTCCTCCCGCTCCGCCGCGACCTGCACAACGGACGCCCGCCCCGCGCCGCGCTGCTCGACCGGCTCGCCGACCTGCCGCAGCGCGTCCCCCGGCTCGCCGCCTGGCTGGACCTGCGCCGGCGGCGCGCCCGGCTGCTGGCCGCGCTCGCCGAGGCCGTGCCGTCCGCGCTCGCCGCCGAACGCGCCGCGCTCGCCGACCTCTGCCGCACGCCCGCCCTCACCCGCGCCGTCGCCCTCACCAGCGCCGACCTGCTGCGCGCGGTCGCCAACACCGCGCGCGAGGCCGGGGCGGCGGGGGAGCGCTCGGCCCGGGCCCGCAAGGAGGAGGCCGCCGTGCTGCGCCACGCGCTGCGGGCCACCACCAAGACCAGCCCGCTGTCCTGGTTCACGGCGGTCGGCTGGTCCTCGGGGGAGGAGGCGTCGGACCGGTCCACGGGACCGGCGGAACCGCCGTACGCGGTGGTCCGGGAGAACCGGACGCTGGTCGCCGCGCTGGTCCAGGCCCTCCTGGACGACCCCCGGCGCAGCCGCACCCTGCCGCACCGGATGGCCGCCGCCGCCCGGGTCGCCGACGGCCGCGCCCACTACGCCCGCAGCGAGGTGGTGTTCGCCGGCGGGCGCTACCTGGTCACCCGCGAGGAGGAGGTCGAACTGGCCGCCCGGCCCGAACTCGCGCTCCTCGCCACGCTCATCGACACCGCCGACACCGCCGACACCGCCGACGTCCCGGATTCTCCGGACACCCCCGACCGGCTCGCCGGCCGCCTCGCCACCGTCCTCGGACGCCCGGGCGAGGACCCGGCCGTGCACCGCTTCGTCGGCCAACTGCTCGCCGCCCGGCTGCTGGTGCCCACCGACCCGGTCGACCCGCAGGACCCGCAGCCGCTGCGGAGCCTCGCCGACTGGCTACGGCCGTGGCCCGAGGACGCCGCGATCGTCGCGTTGATCGACCGACTGGCGCGGTCCACCGCCGAGGTGGCGCACGCCCCGGCCGAGCGCCGCCCGGCGCTGCTGGCCGCGCTCACCGACACCTGGCGCCGGGTGCTGGCCGCCGCCGGCCGGCCCGTCCCCGCCGACGCCGCACCGCTCACCGTCCTCAGCGAGGACGTCCACGCGCCCGCGCCGCCGCAGGCCCGGCCGAGCCCGGCCGACCGCACCGCGCTCGCCGAACTCACCGCGCTGGCCGAGCTGTTCGACCACGGCCACCTGATGCGGCGGGCGGCCCGCGACCGCTTCGTCGCCCGCTACGGGACCGGCGGGGTGTGCGCCACCCCG
Source organism: Kitasatospora sp. NPDC086791 (assembly GCF_040685975.1). Lineage (NCBI taxonomy): Bacteria > Bacillati > Actinomycetota > Actinomycetes > Kitasatosporales > Streptomycetaceae > Kitasatospora > Kitasatospora sp. NPDC086791. Next base: position 99,246 of record NZ_JBFBOC010000017.1, read on the forward strand.
TGGGAGTTCGGCGCCGAGGCCGCGCAGGCCTGGGCCGACATGGCGGTACCGGCCGAACTGGCCGCGCTGCACACCGAGTTCGCCGCTCTGCCGGAGCGGGACGGCGAACTGGTGCTGCCCGCCGGACGGGTCCGCGCGCTGGCCGCCCGGCTGCCCGACTGGACCGCCGCCCGGCCGCTCAGCTACTCCTGGTTCGTCCAAGCCGACGCCACCGACGGCCTGTTGTGCGTCAACCACGTCTACGGCGGCTGGGGGCGCTTCACCAGCCGCTTCCTCGACGCCACCACGCCGCGGGCCGCCGCCGACGTCGCCCGGCAGATCCGCCGCGGCCTCGGCCCGGGCGCCCGGGCCGCCCAGATCCGGCCGGTCGGCGGCTTCAACGCCAACCTCCACCCCCTGCTGCTCGCCGACGAGATCGGCCCCGACCGGCGGTGGACCAACCTCGCCGAAGCCGACCTCGACCTCGTCCACGACCCCGCCACCGACCAGCTCCGCTTCCGCCTCCGGAGTACCGGCGAGCTGCTGGACGTGCTCTACCTCGGCTTCCTCGCACCGGTCATGCTGCCCCAGCGGATCGCCCCCCTGCTCGCCGACCACCCCAACGGCGTCGTCGACTTCCGCCCGCTGCTGCCCCGTACCGCCGTGGACGCACCCGGCGGCACCGTCACCCGCACGCCGCGCCTGCGCCACCGTCACGTCGTCCTCGCCCGCCGCCGCTGGCACCTGCCGCCCGCCGTCCTGGACGCCCTGCGGGCCGACCTCGCCGCCGACCTCTCCACCGCATCCGGCCCCGAGGGCGTCCCGGCCGCGGCGGTGGCCCGCTGGCGCGCCCTGCTCGACCTCCCCGAGCAGCTGTTCCTGCACCCCGCGCAGGCCACCGCCACGACCACCGGCACTCCCGCCGACGCCTTCGTCGCCCACCTGCGCGCCCCCAAACCCCAACCCGTGGACCTCGGCAACCCGCTGCACCTGTGCCACCTCGCCAAGTGGCTCACCCGCCACCCGCACGGCGCGGTGCTGGAGGAGGCGCTGCCCGCCGTCGCCGGCACGGCGGAGCCGGTCCGGGCGGTCGAGCTGGTGGTGGAGACCTACCGCCCCGGCCGGGCGGGCGCCACCGGGCCCGGCCCGTCCGACAGCGGGTCCGCCGGTCCCTCCGTCAGCGCGTCCGCCCCGTCGTCCGCCCCTTCGCCCGCCCTTCCTTCCGTCCCGCTCCGCCACGCCGAGGAGACGCCCGATGAGTGACCCGGCCGACGGCCCGGAGGCCGTGACCGCCCGCGATGTGGTCCTGACCTACTACCAGCCCGTCAAGGCCGGTGCGCTGCGCGAAGCCGTGCTGCCGCAGGCCCGACGGGCGGAGGCGGACGGGCTGGAGGCGCACGTCGAGCGGCACTGGCGGTTCGGGCCGCACCTGCGGCTGCGGCTGCGCGGTCCGGGCGCCCGGGTGGCCGTCGCGGCCGAGCGGGCGGCCGAGGAGCTGCGGGGGTGGACCGCGGCGCACCCGTCCGTCGCCGACCGCACCGACGAGCAACTGCTGGCCGAGGCCGCCGTCGCCGGCCGGGTCGAGCTGATCGCACCGCCGTACGGGCCGCTGGTGCCGGACAACACCGTCCGGGTGCTGCCCGTCGACCCGGCCGCCGAGGCGGCACTGCAGGCCCTGCTGGGCGCCGAATCCGCCGATCTGCGCGACGAGTTGCTGCGGCTCGGCCTGCCCGCCCTCGGCTCGGCGTGCGACTTCCTCGGTGCGCACGGCGACGTGTCCGAGGCCCGGGTCCAGCTGGTGGTGTCGGCGCTCGCGGCGCATGCCGCCGCGCACCCGGACGGGCTGATCGGCGGACACTACTCGATGCTGTCGCACCTGGAGGACTTCCTCGTCCACGAGGACCCGGACGGCAGCCTGCGGGCCGGCTTCGAACGGCGCTGGGAGCGCGCCGGCGGCGCGGTCACCGCACTGGTGGGCCGGATCACCGGCGGCGGGGCGCGCGGCTGGGAGCAGGACTGGGCGCAGTGGTCGAAGACCGCCTGGACGCTGGCGGAGCGGCGGCTGGCGGCCGGGGCCGACCTCGGCGGCAGCCGCGCGGAGTACCGCGACCGCGCCGCCGCCCTCGGCGATCCCGCCACCGCCGCCCGCTGGGACGGCGAACTGCGCACCCGCTACAGCCAGTTCCACCTGCTGCTGCACCGCTCGGACCCCACCGGCACGATGTGGACCCGCCCGGACTACCTGATCTACCGGGCCTGCACCAACGGCCTCTACCGGCTGCTCGCGATCTGCGACGTGCGGCCGGTGGAGCGCTACCTCGCCGCCCACCTGGTGGTCCGCAGCGTGCCCGAGCTGACCGGGCACCGGTGGCAGGACCGGGTGGACGAGGTCATCGCCGCCGTGGAGGGCGCCGCGTGACGGTCGCCGAGCGGGCCGCCGGAGAGCCGGCTCCCGGAGGGCAGGCCGTCGGGGCGGCCGAGGGGCCGTCGGAGGCCGAGCCGGGCGGAGGACCGGGCACAGAGCCCGGTGCCCTGCGGCCCCACCTGCGCCCGGGCGTGGCGGTGACCCCGCTCCGGGACGGCCTGCACCTGCGCGGGCGCGGCACCAGCCTCACCCTGGAGGGCAGCCGGGCGCTCCCGGCGCTGTGGAAGCTGCTCGCCGCCCGGCTCGCCCCCGGCGCGGACCCGGCGGCGGAGCCCGTCCCAGCACCGCAGGTGGCCGCCGCGCTGGCCACCGTCACCGCGCGGCTGCGCGAGCACGACCTGATCGTGGACCACCCGGACGGTGCCCGGCTGCCCGGCTGGACCGGCGCGGTGGCGGAGGAACCGGGCCGCGCGGCGGCGGCGCTCGCGGCGGCCCACCCGGTGGTGGCCGCCGCCGACCCGGACGGCCCCGTCGCCCGGGCGGTGGCCCGCGCCCTCGTCCGGGGCGGGACGGCCGTGCCCGTGGTGGTCGCCGAACCCGGGCTGCCCGTCGGGCGGGTGGTGGTCTCGGCGGGCGCACCGCCGGTGGCGGTCGCGGTCCAGTGCGGTGCCGAGGGCGGATTCGTCACCGCACCCGCCGACCCGGCCCGCACCCGGGCGGACGCCACCGCCCTCGCGGCCCGACTGGGCGCCGACACGGAAGCCGACGGGGGCGCGGAGGCGAGCGCCGGGCCCGCCCTGAACGCCTTCTCCGCGCTGCTCGCCGCCGCCGGTGCCCAGCGGCTGCTCTGCGCGGTCGCGGGCCTGCCGGACCCGGGCGCGCCGGACGACGACCCGCGCCTGCTCGCCGGCCGTCCCGCCGTGCTGCTCGCCGAGGCCCGCCCGCCGCGCGCCGAGCACCGCCCGTGGGCGGCGGGCGCGGGCGCCGCCGCCGCACCGCCCGAGGACCTCGCCGAGGCCCTGCGCCGGATCACCGCTCTCGGCGATGCCCGGCTGGGCGTGTTCGACGCGCCGTCCCCCGGCGGCCTTCCGCAGCTGCCCCTCGCCCTGGTCTCCTGCGGCACCCCGTCCGGCACCCTGGTGGCCGGCGCGGCCCGGACGGACCTCGCCCGGCTGGCGGCCGCCTGCCGGTCCGCCGAACTGCACCTGGCCGCCGTCGGCGGGGGAGCGGTGCCGGTGGTCGGCGTCGACCCGGACCACGCCCTCGGCCGGGCCCTGCGCCGGGCGGCCCTCGACCTCGCCGCGTCGAACGGACCGGGGCCGGCCGGATCCGCTCCGGCCGGATCGGCTCCCGGAGGACTCGGCCCGGACGGGCCCGACCTGCCGGAGTCGGCCTGGCGGGAGCACCCGCAGGCCGCGCACTGGTGGGAGGTGCTGGCCCGCCGCCTCGGGCGCCCACCCCTACTGACTATTCGTCAACTCCCTAGCTGCCGAGCTTATGTGGCCGAGGTCGAGGGCGGCGGCCGGGCAGTCGAGGCCACCCCCGCCGACGCGGTCGCGCACGCCGTCCTGGCCGCCCTCACCCGCCTCCACGCCCGGGACGGCGGCCCGGCAGCCGGCCACCACACCGCCTTCAGCGGCGCGGCCGCCCCGATCGCCGCCGCCGGCCGCCACCCGGCCGCCTGGACCGACGAGGGCTGGACCGACCGCTGGCTCGCCGAACTCGCCGATCGCGAAACGGACTTGCGCGTCGCACTGCACCGCCTGACCGGCCTGCGCACCGCCCCCTGGCAGCCCGCCACCCCCGCCGCCCGCCCGCTCGCCAACGCCCTGGACGGCTGCGGGTTCACGGCGCTGGTCCGGACCGGAGCCGGCCGATGACCGAACTCCCCGTCCTCACCCCGGCGCAGGCCCTGGCCACCACCGCCGGCACCGCCGTCGTCCACCTCGCCGAGTGGACCCTCGGCCTCGCCGCCGAGCTCAGCCGCCACGCCCTGGCCCACCCCGTCCGCCTGGTCCCGGTGCGCGAGGACGGCGCACTGACCCTGGTCGGCCCGGTGCTGCGCCCCGGCGCCCCGGCCTGCCTCGGCTGCACCGAGTACCAGCGGCTGGCGACCGCCGGCGGCCGGGTGCCCTGGCAGAGCCCGGACCTGGCGCTCGCGGGCACCGGCACCCCCGCCTTCGAGGAGGCGGTGGCCGCGCTCGCCGCCGACCTGGCCGCCGCCTCCGACGAGACCGAGGCCACCGTCCACCTCGTGAACGGTGCCCGGGCCGGCTGGTCCACCCACCGGGTCCGCCCGGTCGGCGGCTGCGCGGTCTGCCGTCCGCTGCCCGCCGACACCTCGGAGGCCGCCCGGCTGCCCGCGACGCCCCGCCCGCTGCCCGACCCGGCGGTGCTGCGCGGCCCCAACGACCGTACGGGGGCGGAGCAGTTGCGGGCCGAACTGCACGACGAGCGCTTCGGCCCGGTCCGCCGGCTGTTCCGCACCGAGGACTCGGCGTTCGCCCTCACCACCGCCTGGGTGACCGACGGCCGCGCGCTGGACGACGGCGGGTACGGGCGGGCGGCGGACTTCCGGTCCAGCGAGCGGGTCGCGCTGTTCGAGGCGGTGGAACGGTACGCGGGCATGCGCCCACTCGGCCGCCGGACCGTCCTGCGGGCCTCCTACGCCGACCTCGCCCGCACCGGCGAGGACGCCCCCGGCTCCGGCGCCGTCCTCGACCCCACCCGGCTCGGCCTGCCCGACGAGGCCCACCCCGGGCACCCCGCCGCCACCACCGTCCCGTACACCCCGGACCTGGTCCTCGACTGGGTCCACGGCTGGTCGCTCACCCACCGCCGCCCGGTCGCCGTGCCCGAGCACGTCGCCTACTGGGACGTGCCCGGCCGCGACCGCCCCCGGGTGGTCTACGAGTCCTCGAACGGCTGCGGGCTCGGCAACAACCCCCAGGAGGCCGCGCTCTACGGCCTGTTCGAGGTCGCCGAGCGCGACGCCTTCCTGATGGCCTGGTACGCGCGCACCCCGCTGCCCGCCATCGCCGTCCCCACCGAGGACCCGCAGATCGCCGACCTCGACGCCCGCGCCCGGCTGCTCGGCTACCGGCTCACCCTGCTCGACGCCACCAACGACCTCGGCATCCCGGCCGTGATCGCCCTCTGCCGCCACCGGGGCGGCCACCCGGACGCCCCGCGCACCCTCCTCGCGGCCGGCGCCCACCACGACCCGCTGACCGCGATCCGCTCCGCCGTCGCCGAGGTGGTCACCAACGTCCAGGAGGGCCCGCACCGCTCCACCGCCCCGGGCGGCCCGCGCGACCCGCAACGGCTGCGGCCGATGCTGGAGCGCCCCGACCTGGTCGTCGGCCTGGACGACCACGTCGGCCTCAACGCCCTGCCCGAGGCCCAGCCCCGGCTGGACTTCCTGTTCGCCGGGCCGCCCCCGGTGCCCTGGACCGAGCGCCTGCCCGGCGCCCCCGCGCCGGTCACCGACCTGACCGACCTGCTGGAGCGGACCGTCGCCCGGCTCGCCGGGGAGGGCCTGGAGGTCATCGTGGTCACCCAGGACGAGCCCGGCACCCGCGACCGGCTCGGCCTGCACTGCGCCAAGGTGATCGTCCCCGGCACGCTGCCGATGACCTTCGGCCACGTCAACCGCCGCACCCGTGGCCTGCCGCGCCTGCTGGAGGTCCCGCACCGGCTCGGCCGCACCCCGCAAGCGCTGCGGCACGACGAACTGCCGCTCCACCCGCACCCGTTCCCCTAGCCGTCCGGGAAGGGCGCGATGACCGTGAAGGAGACGCTCCGACCGTGAAGGACGCGACGACCGTGTACGACGTGACGACGGGGAACGACGCGACGACCGGGCAGCCCGTGTCGACGGGGCAGCCCGCGACGGCCGCGCCCCCGCTGCCGGCCGCCCCCGCCGGACCGGCACCCGGCTGGCACAGCCTGCACCTCGCGCTGCCGCTGCCCGCCCAGGAGACGGACGCCTTCCTCACCGCCGACCTCGCCCCGCTGCTGGACGGCCTCGCGGACACCGACTGGTTCTTCATCCGCTACGGCGAGGGCGGCCCCCACCTGCGGATCCGCCTGCGCCGGACCGGCCCGCCGCCCGCCTCCCTCGCCGCCGACCTCACCCGGCTCGCCACCCGCCGCGCCCCCCTCGACGGACCCTGGACGGCACGGCACGGCGAGGTCACCGAGGTCCCGTACCAGCCCGAGACCGAGCGCTACGGCGGCCCGGCCCTGCTGCCGATCGCCGAGGACCTGTTCACCCACTCCACCCGCACCGCCGTCCACGCCCTGCGCGCCCTGCACACGGCCCCGGACGCCCGCCTGCCGCTCGCCCTCGACCTCGCCCACACCACCGCGCACGCCCTCGGCCTCGACGAACTCGCCGCCTCCCGCTGGCTGCGCCGCCACGCCGCCTCCTGGCGCTGGGTCACCGAGTACCGGGCGCTGCCAGGCGCCGCCGTCCACACCCGGGTCAACACGGTGTTCGCCCGGCAGCGGCAGACCCTGGCCGGGCGCGCCCGGGCCCTGCGCACGGCGCTCGACGCGGGCACGGCCGCGCCCTGGCTGGCGGACTGGGCCGCCCGGGTCGCCGACGCCGACGCCCGGACGCGGGCCGTCGCGGCCCCGGACTCCGCCGAGCGCCTCTCCTGGGTCTGGGCCTCCCAGCTGCACATGCTGTTCAACCGGCTCGGCGTCGGCCCCGACGAGGAACGGGCGGTGTGCCGCCTCGCCGCCCGGACGCTGCTGGAGACCGACCAGCCGTTCACCTTCTTCCCCACCGACCACCACGCCCCGGACCACCAGTACCTGGAGCGCAGCAAGTTCCAGATCGGCCGCACCGAGGACACCACGCTGCGCGACCTGCCGCCCGCCCCGGCCCCGCAGCCCGCGCCCGGCGACGTCCCGCTGCCCGCCGCCCCCCTGCCGGCCGTCACCCTCGCCGAGGCCCTGCACACCCGCCGCTCCAGCCGGGGCCCGCTGACCGGCCCGCTCACCGCCGCCACCCTCGGCGGCATCCTGTGGCCGGCCTACGCCGAGAGCCCCGGCACCGGCCACCGCCCGTACCCCAGCGCGGGCGCCATGCACGCCGTCCGGCTGCGCCTGGTCGCCCTCGACGTCGAGGGCCTGCCCGCCGGCACTTACCAGTGCCTGCCGGAGCACCGCAGCCTGCGCCCGTTCGGCCCGCCGCCCGCCCTCGGGGACCTGAAGGCGTTGTCCTCCTACCTGTCCCGCCCGGCCGCCGACCCGGTGGCGATCGACATCGACCGGACCCCCGCCGTCCTCGCCGTCTACCTCGACCTCGGCCTGCTCCGCCGCCGCTACGGGCTCCGGGCGCTGCGCCTCGGCCTCCTGGAAGCCGGCCACCTCTCCCAGAACCTCCTCCTCACCGCCGCCGCCCACGGCCTCGGCACCACCCCGCTCGGCGGTGTCCAGGACGACCTCGCCCACGAACTCCTGGGCCTGGACGACCTGGAGGAACCGATCCAGTACCTCCTCCCGCTGGGGAGGCCGACGGTGCAGGGGCCGACGGTGCAGGGGGCGGCGGTGCAGCGATCGGCGGTAGAGGGATCGGCGGTGCCCGAACCGGGCGGTACCCGGACCGGCGGCCCCCGGGGAATCGTCAAGCCGCGCCCCGGTCGCCCGGCGGCCTGACGGACCGTCAACTACGAACCCCGGAAGGGGAGCCCGTAGAGTTCCCGGCATGTCGGATGACGAACTGCAGCGGATCAACGACTTCCTGGCCGGGTTCGCCCGCCGGAGAGCCGAGCGGACGGTCGAACTCCCGGGCGGGTTCGCCGTGTTCGACGACCGCTTCGCGGGCTCCTGGTCGAACAACCAGGTGTTCGTGGACCGCGTGGACGTGGAGCCGGCCGTCCTGCCAGGCCTGGTCGACGAGGTGATGGCCGAGCGGCCGTTCCGTGTGGCGGCCGTGCTGGACGGAGAGTTCGGGCAGGCCTGCGCCGAGCCCTTCCGGCGGGCCGGGTACCGGCACAGCACCTACCTGGTGATGCTGCACACCGGCCCGGTTCCCGCCGCCGAGGGCCGTACCGCCGAGGGCCGCACCGTCGAGGAGGTCGACCTGGAGGCGCTCCGCGAGCCGCTCGCGGCGAGCTGGCGCACGGCGCTGCCGGACGCGGGCGAGGAGGTGGTCCGGCTGCTGGTCGACCGGCGGGAGACGTGCCGACGGGGGGCCGAGCACGTCCGGTTCCTCGGCTCGCGGGCGGCGAACGGCGAGGTGGCCGCCTGGACGGACCTCTACCTCGAACCCGCCCTGGGGATCGCCCAGATCGAGGACCTGATGACCGCCGAGCCACACCGGCGGCGCGGCCACGCCGACGCCGTCCTCGCCGCCGCGCTGCGCCGTGCGGCGGAGGCCGGCTGCGGCACCCGCTTCCTGATCGCCGAGTCCGACGACTGGCCGCGGGAGTGGTACGCGCGCCGGGGCTTCGAGGTCATCGGGCGCATCCACGGCTTCGAGCGCACCTGATCCGGGCGCGCCCCCCGCCACCGGTGCCGACGGGTTCCGGTTCCGAGGGGGCCGGGCGCGGGGCACCGGCCGCCGTCGTCGCGGACCCGGCCGCCGGCGCGGGGTGTCAGTCCGCGAGGCCGAGCGGGTCGGGGGCGGTGTCCAGCAGCTCGGGGCCGTTGTTGCGGACGCTGTTGACGGTGGGGGAGACGGCGCGCACCCGCAGGTCGCCGTCGGCGGGGCGGCGCAGCAGGTGGTGGAGTTCGGCGGGGTCGGTGCGGGCGGGGGAGAGCCAGTCGGGGACGTCGTCGGGCGCGATGGTGAGCGGCATCCGGTCGTGGACGCGCCCGGCGCTGTCGGTGGCGTCGGTGGTGATGACGGTGGCGGTGGCGAGCCAGGCGAGCGGGTCGTCGTCGGGGCGGGTGCGGTCGCGCCAGAACTCGTAGAGCCCGGCCATCAGCAGCACGCCGCCGGTGCTGAGGAAGTACGGCTGCTTGTACGTCTTGCGGTCGGCGGTGGCGGGCACCTCGCGCCACTCGAAGTAGCCGTCGGCGGGGATGACGCAGCGGCGGGCGGTGAAGGCCTTGCGGAAGGCGGGCTTGGTGGCGACGGTCTCCGAGCGGGCGTTGATCATGCGGGCGCCGCCGGACGGGTCCTTGGACCAGGACGGGACCAGGCCCCAGCGCAGCGGGCGCAGTTGGCGCAGCACCTCGCCGGTGTCCCGGTCGACGCGTTCCAGGACGGCCGGGACGGGATCGGTGGGGGCGACGTTCCAACTGGGCGCGAAGGTCTCGGCCGGGTCCCAGCGGAGCTCTCCGAGCAGCGAGACGAGGTCCTGGGGCGTGGTGGTGGAGACGAAACGGCCGCACATGCTCCCCAGCCTGCCACCCGGGACCGACAATCGGCGTGTGGCCCGGTTCTCAGCGCGGCGCGTGGCCGCCCGGGGTGTGGCCGAAGGCGCGGCGGAAGACGTCGATGAAGGCGCTGGCGGAGGACCAGCCGCAGCGGTGCGCGACGGTGGTGACCGGCAGGCCCTCGGCGAGCAGCACCAGGGCCTGGTGCAGCCGCAGTTGGGTGCGCCACTGAGGGAAGGTCATGCCGAGGTCGGCCCGGAAGAGCCGGGAGAGGGTCCGTTCGCCGGCGCCGACGGCGCGGCCGAGCTCGGCGAGCGTGCGGCGGTCGGCGGGGTCGGCGTCCAGCAGGGCGCACACCGCGCGCAGCAGCGGCGCGGTGGGGGTGGGCAGGTGGAGCGGCTGCCGGGGTGAGGCGCGAAGCTGGTCGAGCAGGACGGCGCGCAGCCGGGCGCGTTCGGGGCCGCGGTCCGCGGGGGTGCGGGTGTAGGCGACGATCAGCTCGCGCAGCAGCGGGCCGACGGCGAGGACGGTCGGCCGGTCGAGGGCGAGCGGGTTGTCGGTGGCGGGCAGGCCGACGAGGTGGAGCTCGAGGGCGCCGTGGGCCCGGTGGGCGTGGACGGTGCCGGCCGGGATCCACACGGCGCGGTTGCCGGGGGCGACCCAGCAGCCGGCGTCGGTGGTGATGCTCAGGACGCCACGGGCGGCGTAGGCGATCTGGTGGTCGTCGTGCCGGTGCGCGTCGATCCCGCCGCCGGGCGGCAGGAGGCCGACGCGGGTCGGGGCGACGGGATCGTGGCGGATTTCCGGCATGACCCGGCAGATTATCGGAAGTCCGACCGGGGTCGTGGCCCCGAGCATGGCGGCATGTCGAAGCGAACGCACCACGGCAGGTCGATCCTGCTGCTCTCCGTCGGTCATGCCTGCGTGGACGTCTACCAGGGCGCGGTGGCGGCCCTGGTGCCGTTCTTCGTGGCCGAGCGACACTACGGCTACGCCGCCGTGTCCGGGGTGGTGCTCGCCGCCTCGCTGCTGTCCTCGGTGGCGCAGCCGCTGTTCGGGGCGCTCACCGACCGCCGTCCGCTGCCCTGGCTGCTGCCGGTCAGCACGTTGCTGGGCGGGGTGGGCATCGCGCTCAGCGGGGTGAGCGGTTCGTACGGGCTGACGCTCGCCTTCGTGGCGCTGTCCGGGGTCGGGGTGGCGGCCTACCACCCGGAGTCGGCCCGGGTGGCCAGGCTGGCGGCGCGGCGGGCGCCCGGCGGGCGGGGCGGCCACCGGGGGATGGCCTGGTTCTCGCTGGGCGGCAACCTGGGCTTCGCGGCGGCCCCGCTGCTGGTCGCCGCCGTGGTCGGGGCCGGTGGACTGCGGCTGACCCCGCTGCTGGTGCTGCCGGCGCTGGCGGGCACCGTGCTCTGCCTGCCGGTGCTGCGGGAACCTGAGCGGCGGCGCGCGGCCGGGGCGGAGCCGCCGCAGCCGTCGGCGGCGGACGACCGGGGCTCCTTCGTGAAGCTGTCGCTGGCGGTGGTGTGCCGCTCGATCACCTTCGTGGGGCTGAGCACCTTCCTCTCGCTCTTCGTCGCCCAACGCCTCGGCGGCGGGGCGGCAGCGGGCCCGGCGGGTGGTGCGGCGGGTGGTACGGCAGCGGGCACGGCGGCGCTGGTGGTGCTGTACGCGGGCGGCGCGGTGGGCTCGGTGCTGGGCGGTGCGCTGGCGGACCGCTGGGGGCGGGTCGCGGTGGCCGGCTGGTCGTACCTGGTGGCGGCGGTCGCGGTGGCCGGGGTGCTGCTGGTGCCGGGGCCGGCGCTGTACCTGTTCGTGGCGCTGACCTCGGCGGGGCTGTACGTGCCGTTCTCGCTGCAGGTCACGCTGGGGCAGGACTACCTGCCGTCCCGGATCGGCACGGCGAGCGGGATCACCCTCGGGCTGACGGTCAGCATCGGCGGCCTGGCGGGCCCGCTGATCGGCGCCCTCGCGGACGCGACCTCGCTGCGCACGGCGCTGCTGCCGCTGGTGCTGATGCCGGTGCTGAGCTGGGCGCTGTTCCGGGCCCTGCCGGAGCCGGTGGCGCCGGAGTCGGTGGCGTCGGAGTCCGTGGCGTCGGCGCGGCGCGGGGAGCCGGCGCAGCAGGGGGAGGCGGCGCAGGCCGGGGCGTAGACCTCACCGCTTTCGTTCGTTTCTGATACGGTCGTTTTCAGAACGATCGATCGATGGGTGGGCGATATGCGGATGTTCGGCAGACGTCGGTGGCTCTGGGGGTCGCTGCTGACCGTGGCGGTGCTGCTGGCGGGGGCGGTCGGGTGGGTCGGGTACCAGAACGCGTACGACCTCGACGAGGAGCGGGTCACCATCACCGGCGGCAAGCAGCCGCTGCAGGGCGTCCTCGCCCGCCCGACCGGCGGCCACGGCCCGTACGGGCTGGTCGTGTTCGTCCACGGGGACGGCCCGGTCGACGCCACCCACGACACCTTCTACCGGCCGGTCTGGGAGGCCATGGCCAAGGCCGGCTACGCGACGCTCTCCTGGGACAAGCCGGGCGTCAACGGCGCCCCCGGCAACTGGCTGGACCAGAGCATCCAGGACCGCGCCGACGAGACCCTCGCCGCGATCGCCTGGGCCAAGGGGCGGTCCGGCATCGACCCCGCCCGGATCGGCCTCTGGGGCGCCAGCCAGGCCGGTTGGGTGATGCCCAAGGCGGCCCGGCAGTCCCCGGACGTCTCGTTCGTGATCGCCGTCGCCCCCGCGATCAACTGGCTCCGGCAGGGCCGCTACAACCTCCTCGCCGAACTGCGGGCCCGCCACGCCTCGCCGGAGGAGACCGCGGCCGCCGTCGCCCGCAGCGACCGCAACCGCGCCGCCCTGCAGGCCTCGGGCACCTTCGAGCAGTACCGCGCCGCGGGCGGCGACGTCGACGGTCTCACCCCGGAGCGCTGGTCGTTCGACAAGCGCAACCACCTCGCCGACGCCACCGACGACCTCGCCGCCGTCCGGGTGCCGGTGCAGCTGATCCTCGGCGGCCGGGACGTCAACGTCGACAGCGACGACACCGAGGCCGGCTACCGCCGCATCCTCACCGCCCCCGGGCAGCTCCGGGTGCTCCGCTTCCCGGACGCCACCCACACCATGGTCTCCCAGGACGTCGAGGACTCCGAGCTCAGGAGCACCTTCCTCGCCGTCGCCGCACCGCGCTCGCTCTTCACCGCCGGATACCTCGACGGCATGCGGCAGTTCCTGACCTCGCTCCCGCTCGACCACCGGAAGGGATGACGACGATGAAGGTGCTCGCCCTCGGCGGAGCCGGCGCGATGGGCCGGGTCGCCGCCCGCGTCGCGGCCGCGCTGCCCGGCGTCCACGAACTGGTGATCGCCGACCGCGACCTGCCCGCCGCCCGCCGTACGGCCGCCGCACTCGCCGCCGCGACGGCCGTCCCGGTACGGGCCCTGCGGGTGGACGTCACCGACGCGGCGGAACTGCGCGCCGCCCTCGGGGAGGCCGACGCCGTGCTGAACACCGTCGGGCCCTACTACCGCTTCGGCCTCGACGTCCTGCGCGCCGCGATCCGCACCGGGACCCACTACCTGGACATCTGCGACGACTGGGAACCCACCCTCGCGATGCTGGACCTGGACGAGGAAGCCCGCGCCGCCGGGGTCCGCGCCGTGATCGGCATGGGCGCCAGCCCCGGGGTCAGCAACCTGCTCGCCGCCCGCGCCGCCGCGCGCCTCGACACCCTGACCGACGTGTACACCGCCTGGCCGGTCGACGTCGCGCCCCAGCCGGACGGCGCGCCGCCCGACACCTCGCTCCGCGACCCGAACGGCGCGGTGTCGGCGGCCGCAGTGCACTGGATGCAACAGATCAGCGGCACGGTCGCGGCGGTCGAGGGCGGCCGGATCGTGCGGTGCGCCCCGCTGCGTCCGGTCACCCTCGACCTGCCCGGCGGCCACCGGGGGACGGCGTACACCGTCGGCCACCCGGAGCCGGTCACCCTGCACCGCAGCCTGCGACCGGGCGGCCGGGCGGCGAACCTGATGGTGATCCGGGCCGGCACCGCCGCCTACCTGGACGTGCTGCGCGACGACCTCGACGCCGGCCGGCTCAGCAACGAGACCGCCGCCGCCGACCTCGACAGCCCCACCCTGCGCCGCACCCTGCGGGCCGCCGCCCGGGCTCCCCGCCTGCGCGGCCCGGGGACCCTCCCGCCGTTCTTCGCCGCCGCCGTGGGGACGCGTGACGGACGGCTGGCGGCTGCCCTGGTACACCTCAAGGGCGCGGAGCGGCTGCTGGCCGACATGGCGGAGTCGACCGGGGTCCCGGCGGGGCTGGGGCTCGGTCAACTGCTGGACGGGACGGTCGGAGCGGCGGGGGTGCACGCGCCGGAGGCGGTGATCGACGGGGAGCGGTTCTTCCGCGAGCTGGCGCGGGAGTGCCCGGGGGTCGAGGTGGTGGAGGAGTTGTAGGGGGGGTGCTCTGGCTGTACTGGTCCGGAGGCCGCTCCGCGGCCGGGCCCGGTCGGGTGACGCGGGGTGCCGGGGCCCGGCGGGAGGGGAGGCGTCGGGGGAGGGGCGGGTCAGGGGGCCGGGGTTTCCGGCTCGGGGGTGTCGTGCGGGGCGCGGATCGGGGCGGAGCGTGCGGGGTTGCGGGGTGCGGCGCGCTCCCCGGCGTTCCGGCAGGTGCCGCAGGTGTCCCAGTGCGGGTGGGCGGCCGCCCGGCCGGGGTCGGTCGGCCGGAGCGGGGCGAGGGTCATCTCGGAGGTGTCCAGTCCGCAGAGGGTGAAGGGCCCGCACAGGCCCGAGGCCTCGGCGGGCGCGGTGTGCGCGCGGCGCACCGGGAGATCGGGGCGGGCCGGGGCGAAGTCGGGGCCCAGCAGCCGGAGATTGGTCGGGGTGTCGGGTTCCAGCACGATGACGGTGTCCATCCCCCCAACGTCTCCCCGGGGTGGGCCGACTGCACCCGCACAGTGGCATCCGGACCAGCCGCACGGTGTCCGGACCATTCGCACGGCGGCCGGACCGGTCGTACGGTGTCCGGCCGCCGCCCGTCCGGAGCGTCGGGGCGCGGCGCCGGGCTCAGCGCCCGAGCGCCGCGAGCGTGTCGTCCAGCGTGGGGCCGCCGGGGCGCGGGCGGTTGTACGGGAGCCTGGCGAGCATCGAGCCCATCGTGCAGGTGTTGGTCAGCGCGGAGTGGGCCAGCCCGGCGCCGACGGCGGCGGAGAGCCAGCGGGCGCGCGGCCGGACGAGACCGACCAGCACCCCGGCCACGACGAGCGAGCCGGCCAGCAGCCGGACCTGCCGGTCCATCGCCCACACCGCGCGGGCGCCGGCGGTCCTGGCCAGCGGCTGCCCGGCGCCCGACCAGGCGTTGGTGCCGCCGGTCAGGGTGAGGGTCGGGATCCCGGCCGCGGCCAGCCGGCGACAGGCGTCGTCGGCGCGCGGCCCGGCGGCGCAGACCACGGCCAGCCGGTTCCGCTCGGCGGCGCCGCGCAGCGCGGGCAGGGCGCGGTCGAGCTGGTCGAGCGGGATGTTCAGTGCGCCGGGGATGTGGCCGGCGGCGTACTCGCCGGGGGAGCGGACGTCGATGAGGGTGAGCTGCCCGAGGCGGGGCCGGAGCTGCTCGACGGTCAGCGGCGTGGGCATGGGGGTCCTCTCGGAATGGTGGGGGGAGGTGGCCGGGGCGGCCGTTGGGGAGGGGGAAAGGGGGGCCGGCTGACCGGCCTCGGCGTGACGACCGGCTCGGCGTGACGACCGGTTCGGTGCGGTGATCGGCTCCGTGCGGTGGTCAGCTCAGCGCGGTGACCAGCATCAGCGCGGCGACGGCGAGCAGGGCGATGGCGAAGGCCTTCCGCAGGGTCTGCCCGCTGAGCTTGTCGGCGAGGCGTTTGCCGTCCCAGGCGCCGAGGATCGCGGCGCCGGTGAAGGGGGCGGCCACGGCCCAGTCGATCCCGCCGGTCGCGCCGAGCCGGGGCAGCAGGGCGGCGAGCGAGTTGGCGGTGATGACCAGCAGGCTGGTGCCGACCGCCTCGGCCATGGTGAAGGCGAGCACCGAGACCAGGGCGGGGACGGCGAGGAAGCCGCCGCCGACGCCGAGCAGTCCGGTGACGGCGCCGAGCCCGGCGCCCGCCGCCGTGGAACGTCCGGCGCCGGCGGCGGAACGCTCCTGCTTCGCGGCCTTGGGCGGCATCAGCATCCGCCAGGCCGCGAGCGCCGCCAGCACCGCGAAGGCACCGGTCAGCAAGGCGCCCGGCAGGTGCGCGGACAGGGCTCCGGCGGCCGCCGCCATGGGGAGTCCGGCGGCGGCGAACAACGCTCCGGTCCGCCACCGGACCCGGCCCGCCCGGGCGTGGGCGAGCAGCCCGGTCATCGAGGTGGCGGCGACGATCACCAGGCTGGCCGTGGTGGCCGTTGCCGGGCTGAAGCCGAGCAGGTAGACCAGGGCGGGCACGGCGAGCATGCTGCCGCCACCGCCGAGCCCGCCCAGCGCCAGCCCGACCACCGCACCGGCGGCGAGCGCCAGGAGCAGCGCGGTCATATCACGTGCCCGGACTCGCCACGAGGTGTGGTGACCGGCAGACCGGCCCGGGCCCAGGCCCCCATGCCGCCGGCCACGTTCAGCACCTCGACGCCGCGCTGGGCGAGCAACTCCGCCGCGCGCTGGGACCGGTGGCCGGAGCGACAGATCGCGAGCACGGTCCGTCCGACCGCTGCGGGCGGCAGCGGGACGCCCGCGGCCAGGGCGATGAGCGGCTGGTGCAGCGCGCCGGGGGCATGGCCGGCGGCGAACTCGCCGCCCTCCCGGACGTCGAGCAGGACGGCGGCGCCGGTGCGGGCGAGTTCCCGGGCCTGGGCGGGCGTGGTCTGCCCGGGGCCTCCCCGGTCGGGGAGGTTCCGGTCGGGGGAGTTCCGGTCGGGAGCGGACGGCAGCTGGGGCAAGGGACCCTCCAGTGGTGCGGGCCGGACGACGAGTGGTCCGGCGGATCGGGGGTGCCGCGGCCGCCGCCCGTACGGGCCGGACGGCCCGGTGCAACGGCGGCGCGGCGTGGGTGCAGCGGTGATGTCGGCGCTTCCCCGGCCCCGCGCGACCTTGGATCGGTGGCGGCGGCCGGTCCCTCTCGACGCCCACCATAGTACCCCCGGGGGTATTATCGAAATCGTTCGGCGATACCCCGGCCGGTATCGGCCCCTGCGGCCGCAGAGCGACTCATATACCAAGGGGGGTATCGAGACCGCGCCGCGGCGCCCGCCGCCGCCCGCCACCCAGGAGGGTTACCCGTGTACTTCGCCCAGTTCTACCTCGACTGCCTCTCCCAGGCGTCCTACCTGGTCGCCGACGAGCGCACCGGGCGCGCGGTCGTGGTCGACCCGCGCCGGGACGTCGACGAGTACGTCGCCGACGCCGAGGCGCGCGGGCTGACCGTCGTCGGGGTCATCAACACCCACTTCCACGCCGACTTCCTGGCCGGCCACCTCGAACTGGCCGACCGTACCGGCGCGTGGATCGGGTACGGGCAGCGGGCGGAGACCGAGTACCCGATCCGCAAGCTCGCCGACGGCGAACGGATCGAACTCGGCGAGGTCACCCTGCAGATCCTGGAGACCCCCGGCCACACCCCCGAGTCGATCAGCGTCCTGGTCTACGAGCAGCCCGACGACACCGTCCCGTACGGCGTGCTCACCGGCGACGCGCTGTTCATCGGCGACGTCGGCCGCCCCGACCTGCTCGCCTCCACCGGCGTCACCGCCGACGAGCTCGGCGCCATGCTCTACGACAGCGTGCACCGCAAGCTGATGGCCCTGCCCGACGAGACCCTGGTCTTCCCCGCCCACGGCGCCGGTTCCGCCTGCGGCAAGAACCTCTCCACCGAGAAGCGGTCCACCATCGGCGCGCAGCGCCGGACCAACTACGCCTGCCGGCCCATGGACCAGGACACCTTCGTCCGCATCGTCACCGCCGGCCAGTCCACCGCCCCCGCCTACTTCGGCCACGACGCCGCCCTCAACCGGCAGGACCACCCGCTGCTCGACCGCACCACCGCCGCCCGCCCCCTGTGCCCCGAAGGCTTCCAGGAAGCCCGCACCGCGGGCGCCGTCGTCCTCGACGCCCGCAGCCCCCAGGACTTCGGCGCCGGACACCTGCGCGGAGCCGTCAACGTCCCCCTCGACGGCCGCTTCGCCGAACAGGCCGGCACCGTCCTCACCCCCGACAGCACCCTCGCGATCATCGCCCCGCAGGACCGCGAGGACGAGGTCGTCACCCGCCTCGCCCGCATCGGCTTCGACCGCGTCGCCGGCTACCTGCGCAACCCCGGCACCGCCCTGCCCGCCCTCGCCGACGACCTCACCCCCGCCAACCGCCTCACCGCCGACCAGCTCCGCACCGCCCTCGCCGCCGAGCGGCCCCCCACCGTCCTGGACGTCCGCACCTGCGCCGAACGCGAAGCCGGCTCCATCGAAGGATCCCTCCACATCCCCCTGGCCGAACTCCCAGCCCGCCTCACCGAACTCCCCACCGACCGCCCCCTCGTCGTCCACTGCGCCGGCGGCCACCGCTCCTCCGTCGCCGCCAGCCTGCTCCGCCACCACGGCCACCCCGACGTCTCCGACCTCCTCGGCGGCTACACCGCCTGGCACACCCACACCCACACCCGCCCCGCCCGGGCCTGAACCCAGCCGTCCCTGCCCGCCCCCGTCCGGGTCGCGGCCGGGCGGCGCGGGGGTCACTACTCACAATGGCCCGAACGATGCAGAGGGCCGGGTCATGCTTGTCACGCTTACAGCGGTGCAGGTAGGCGGCTTCTTCGTTTCCGGGGTCGCGCTGTCGGCGATGTGGTTCCCGCGGACCTTCGACGCCATGGCGGAAGTCGGAGGGCGCACGATTGGTTGACAGGGCGGCGGCCGTGCGAAGCCGGCTGCGCCGAGGGCCTGTTCGGGGGAGAGGTGGCCCGGCGAGCCCAGTACGGATCCGGTGGCGGTCAGCGCGGCGCCCTCCGTCGCCCGCGCGATGCCGAAGTGGGTCCGGGAGTCGGTCCGGACGCGTTCGGCCAACCGTTCGGCGGTGTCCGGCAGTGCGGGCCCTCCTCATTGTGCTCCCGGGCCCTGCCGTCCGCCCGATGGCGCAGTCCCGACTCCCCGATCCGGTCGCGCTCCCGTTCGGGCCCGGGTCTGCGGGCCGACGCCGTCACCCTGACACGCCTTGCCGGGCGCCCAACACGGTCAGGAGTACCAGGAGGCCTCCGTCGGCCGCGCCCGCCGGGGCACCTCCCGGGCCGGCATGGGCCTGCGTTCGCCACCCTCGAGCAGGATGCTTACCGGCTCGCCACCGAAGGCACCCGGGAGCTCCACCTCGACCTCGACGTCGCGAGGCGGGTCGGTGGGCAGGACCGCGGTCATCACCGCGGTCCGGGCGCGACGGCCATGGACGCGGGCGGTGGCGACCTCCTTCCCGTCCACGAGGAGCTCCAGCTCTCGCGTTCCGCCCATCCGTACACCCACGGTGACCGAGCAGCCGGCGTGCTCGCAATGGAAGTGGTACTCGCGGCCCATGATCGCCTCCCTGCAGCACCTGGCGACAAAGCCCCTTCCCCTCCATCGTGGCACCGGGCGGCGGCTGCGTCAGCCCCGCATCCGCCGCCACAGTCGCCCACGTGTTCATGTCGGCGCGTTCCTCGGCGGCCTCTGGCTGCTTCGGCCAGAGCGCCTGAGGACTCATCGGTCAGGACCGTTCCAGGACAAGGACACTGACGGACAGTCATGTGATCATGGCTGCACGAAGACGTACACAGGACTGCCGACCGGTCGTGTCCGCGGAATCGGGTGACGCAGCGGCCTGAGCCCAGGCACTCCGTTCGGGAGCGCCTCCCGCAGGTCGGGCCCGACCATGGAGCGGTGCCCCCGGGCCCCGCCCTCGGCTGCGGGCGGGCGGCGCGGACGAGTCCACGGAGATCCCCGTCTGCCTCCTGACCACTGAGTTCGGCATTGACCTGGTAACGGTCGAAAGATGCGGCATCTGCCCTCTCCGGGCTGGGAGTTCGGCCAGGATGCGGGCCTCTGGCTACCGTGCGAGGCTGGCATCTGGAGCGCGTCGAGGTCCCACTCCGACCAGCGACGACCGATCCGGGTTCTTTCTCGGAAGGAGTCCGACCCTCCGGCCGCCTTCCACCCCTTCAGGGCCATCGTGACCGTCATTGCGGTCTCAAGACCTTCGGCCGACGAACAAGGCACTCGACCTCGAACGGTGCCGACACCGGTGCTCACCGAGAGAACGGAAGCTGAGACATGACATCACCTGACACCGATGAACTGGGACCGGTCGACTACCTCGTCGTCGAGTTCCCGCCGGCTACCTCACACTTCACCGGCGAGATGGCTGCAGAGCTCGACAAGCTGGTCACCGCGGGGACCATCCGGGTGCTGGACCTGGTCATCCTGACGAAGGGGGCGGACGGCGAGCTGGGCGTCATGGAGGTCGATGATCTCCAAGACGCCGGCGAACTGCGCGTCGCAGAGGCGCAGCTGGCCGGCCTGCTCGCCGAAGAGGACGTCGTCAATCTGGCTGCCGCCATGGAGCCCGGCACGACAGCCGGAGTGCTGGTCTGGGAGAACGTGTGGGCGGGGCCCTTCGCCGCCGCCGCGCGCCGCTCGGGAGGCCAGCTCATCGCGAACGGACGCATTCCGATCCAGGCCATCCTGGCCTCGATCGAAGCCGACGAGGAAGGAGAGTGAGATGCCTCTCGGACCCATGCGTAGAGGACGACGCGGCGTCATCGGCGCTCCCGTTGCTCGGACCGCGGCCGTCGTGGGCACAGCGGCCGTCGTCGCCCACGGCGTCGAGCGCCGCAGTGACCGGCGTGAGGACCGCCGGGACGACCGGGAGGACCGCCGGGAGGACCGCCGGGACCGGCGCTGACCTGGCCGGCCGGGAAACGACGGCAGCGGCCTCCACGGCCGCGCTGGGTTCCGGAAACGGTCCTGCGGACGTGGCCGTCACGTGCCGTCACGTCAGGTCAGGCTGGGCCCGGGCGGCCACGGCGTCGTCATCGGCCGCGACGCCGCCCTGGGAGCAGTGATCGAGCAATCCGAGCGCGCTCCTGCGGGTGCCGGAGCCCCGCTGAGCACATCGACCGGCGCGCGTGACCCCGGCGTCGGAGAGGGGATGCTCCGTGCCGGTCATCCGTCGGCGGGGCCCGCACAACGGAAGCCGATGTTGCCCTCGGCTGTCCACTCCCAGACGTTGCCGGTCATGTTGTGCAGGCCGTAGCCGTTCGGCGCGAAGGCGTCCACGGCGCAGGTGCCCAAGTAGCCGTCCTCGAGCGTGTTGCGGTCGGGGAAGGAGCCGTTCCACACGTTCATGCGGTGCCGGCCACCGGGGCGGAGTGCGTCGCCCCACGGGAAGGGCTGCTGGTCGAGCCCACCGCGGGCGGCGTATTCCCATGCGGCCTCGGTCGGCAGCCTTCGGCCCGCCCAGGTGCAGTAGGCGAGGGCGTCGTTCCAGGAGACGTGCACCACCGGGTGCCTCGCACGTCCGGCGGACGAGCCGGTAGCGGGAACGCACGGGCCGGATCACCAGCCGATCAGCCCACAAGCGGTACGTGGCCCGGGCTCTGCGGGTCGGGGTCTCAGCGGAGGCGCCGGCGCACCGGCCGGGCCCGGCCGGTCGGCTCCGGCGGGGCCAGCGCCTCGCGAAGATCGGGTGTGCGGGCTTTTGCGGCCTGGTACCAGGCTCCGTAGCGGGCGGCGAGGAACGGGGCCGACATGCCGTGGGCCAGCACGCTGAGGCCGATGGTGGCCGCCACGACCAGGCCGAGCTGGTGGACGCCCGGCACGTTCTCCTCCACCACCAGGAGTCCGAAGACCACGGAGGCCAGACCGCGCGGCCCGAACCAGCCGATGTAGGCCGCGGTGGGCCACCGAAAGCCGGCACCGGCCAGCGCGAGCGCCACCGGTACCATCCGAACGGCCGTCAGGCTGAGCACCGCGTACGTGACGATCCGCCAGTCCAGGTGTTCCAGTGCCGGACCGAGCAGCACCGCGCCGAAGACCAGAAAACTCAGCATCGCGAGCAGCCCTCCCAGGTACTCGGTCAGGTCGGCGGGCTGCCCGCCGGGGCCGTCCGCAGGGAGCGGTGGGGCCTGGCGCAGTCCGAGGGCGAAGGCGAACCCGGCCGTCCAGGCGGCGATGAACCCGCTGCCGTGCTCGGCTGTCGCCACGGTGTACGCGCCGCCGGCGACGGCCAGGACGAATACCTGCCGCCACTCGGCGGTCACCCAGCGTCTGGCCTGCGACCAGGGCAGCAGTCGCCCGCCTGCCCAGCCGACGGCCAGGCCCGTGGCCGTGCTGAGCAGCAGGGTCCGCCAGAAGACCCCGTCCACGCCCTCCTCGGAGGTGGCCGTGCCGGGGATCGCGGCCAGGAACAGGACGAAGAACGGCAGCACCAGCCCGTCGTTCAGGCCGCTCTCGACATTCAGCCCCTCACGAACGAGCGGCGGCACCCGGGGGCTGGTCATGGCTGCCTTGCCGAGCGCCGCGTCGGTGGGGGCCAGGATCGCAGCGAGCAGCGCGAGCTCCCAGCCGGTGAGGCCAGGCAGCAGGGGCCACGCCAGCAGCCAGCCGGCCCCGATCGTGACCGGCAGACCGAAGGCCAGCAGACGCAACGGCAGGAAGCCACCGGTGCGCAGGTCCCGACGACGTACGGTCATCGCGTCGGCGAAGAGGACCACGGCCAGCGCCGCCTCGACCAGCGTGCGCACCGGGCCGGCGTCGCGTTCCAGGTCGACGACGTCGAGGCCGGCGGGGCCGATGAGCACGCCGAGGCCGGTGAACAGCATCGGTGCCGACAGCGGCGTCGAGGCGAGCCGGCGTGAGAACAGTGCGTAGCCGCCGGTGAAGGTCGCCACGGCCGCCGCGGTCCAGGCACCGCTGCTGCTCATCCGAGCCGTCCTCTCTGCCAAGCCAGTGGCCGGCAGCGCCCGCAGCCGGGGGTGTGGTGGGTCGGATCGTCATTGTCGCGTGGCGGTGCGCGATGGTGCCGGGACATGCCGCCGGGGTGGTCCGTCCGGGGGCGTGTCCACGAGACGCGGCTGGTTCGCGATCGACCGGCCGTGAGGCGCCGACCTGCCCTCGTAGCGGTGCGAGGCTCGGCACTCGGCATCACACGAGCTGCGAGAGGCTCTGGCCCACCAACCAGAAGCCGATCACGAGTGAGAGCACGACGATCGCCTGCTCCTGGTGGTCGACGATCCACCGACGCAGTTGCTCCAGTCTCGTCTCGGCGGCGTCCGGCGCGAAGACGGTGTAGAACTCCATCGCCAGCTGGCTCGAGGTCGCGAGGACGCAGAAGGCGAACAAGGCGAACCAGGTGGCGGAGTCGGAGAGATCCGCCTGGGCCACCGAGGCGGCAGCGGCGGCCACCAGTCCCCACGGCTGGAGCAGTACCGCGATTCCGGCCGCTGACCAGGAGTTGGCCTGGTCGAGGTGTGCCTGCCATTTCGGGGTCTTGCGCCCGTGCGGTGCCTTGACTCGGCGCCGTTTGTGCTCGCCGTACGCGATCAGCCCGATGCCCACCACCAGCTTGACCACCACCGCAGCCGTCGACGGAGCCGAGTTCTTGGCCACCGGCTGACCGCCGGTCAACAAGAGCACTCCGGCGATCACCACGACCAGGCACGCCAGCCAGGAAAGGATGAAGGCGAGCCCCTTCCGGACACCCCGCTCGGCGGACAACAGCAGAACGAACGCGATGAGTGCGAGCGGTTCGAGCGTGATTCCCAGACCGATCACGATGAGTTCAAGGACCATCGTCAGCCACCTTCCTGACGTGCTGCCACGTGGATCAGCCGCCCCGGGGCGCTCCCACTGCGACGCTGCGGTGGTGACTCGACGGTCATCCGGACGGGCCGGGGTCATCGCTCGCCGGGTCACCCGGCCGGTCCGACGTGGGCCGGCCGGCATTCTGCTGCCGTCCCCCGGACTGCCCACGCCGGTCGAGGCCCCTGCGCACGGCCTCCAACATGACGTGTGCGACGACACCGACCAAGAACACGTCTGCGAGCATCTGCAGCACCGCCGTGCCCCTGGCCGCTCCCGACTTGGGGGCGATGTCACCGAAGCCCACGGTGGAGAAGACCGTGACCGTGAA
Organism: Kitasatospora sp. NPDC086791; assembly: GCF_040685975.1. Lineage (NCBI taxonomy): Bacteria > Bacillati > Actinomycetota > Actinomycetes > Kitasatosporales > Streptomycetaceae > Kitasatospora > Kitasatospora sp. NPDC086791. Next base: position 123,049 of record NZ_JBFBOC010000017.1, read on the forward strand.
GTACACGGCATCCGAGCGGGACAAGGACTCGGTGAAGGATTCCGGTTGGCTCCTCTCGAGGAGGAAGTAGCTCGTGGCGAAGAGCAGGATGAGCAGAGGAAAGACGGTCGCGAGTGCCGCAACGGCCCGCAGCCTCGGATACGGGGAACGACTGACCGACCGGGTCTGCCAGATGAGGAGGGCGGACACGGCGAGCAGGCCGAGGACGAGTGCGACCACTGTTCTGGCGCTGTAGGGCTCGTCCATCGGGAGCAGATAGTAAGCCGCCACCAGACCTGTGGCGGTCGCCAGCGGTCGTAGTAGTGCGCGCGCCAGGAGTCTGCGCCGCTTCCGCCGGGGAAGGTCCTCGTACTCCAGCTGCACCATCCCGCTGCCCATCGACTCAGGACCGCAACGACAACCGGTGAATCGCCATACCGGTCACGATGCAGGATGCGCGCGGATTCGGCGTCCCGAGTCCTCCCGGCGGGGTACGAATCTCCCGTTCGGCCCCATCCACCGCTGCCGACCGGAATGACTCCCCTGAGCTGCGGGAAAGACGTCGTCGTCGTTGCGCACCGTTGGGTCGCGCCGACGGCTCACGGCCTGCCGGGTCTCCCCGTCCGGAGTGCGACGAACGGACTCTGGACGGTTCCGCCGCGAACAGACCGCGCGACCACGAATCGAGCAGCCGGGGGTTGTGGCGGCGGCTCACCCCTTCGGAGGGATTTCGAATCGATGTGGTCTCCATGGGCCGGAATAGGTGCATCTATGCCGTTTACGAGGTTTTGCCAACCAGCAGCACACGCGGCTGCGGCCCGACGGGAGTGGCCATGACGGCGACAAAAAGGGGCGCGAACGACGGAAGACCTGATGCGAGAGCATCCACCCGCGGCACGGCGCCGACGGAGCCTTTGAGCCGGGCGGACCGAGTGGCGCTGGGGAAGGAAGCCCGCGGGGCAGCGCCACTGGAGGCGCACGGAGAATTCCGGTCGGGCGGATCGCGGGATCCGGTCGGGCTGCTGCTGGGCCAGGCGGCGTCGCGCGTGCCGGAACTGGTACCGGTACGGCACGGGCGCATGCTGGTGTCGCCGTTCACGTACTACCGCGGGGCCGCACTGCCGATGGCGGCGGACCTGGCCGGCACTCCTACCTCAGGTCTGCAGGTCCAGCTGTGCGGGGATGCGCATCTGTCCAATTTCGGCGCGTTCGCCTCGCCGGAGCGACGACTGGTCTTCGACGTCAACGACTTCGACGAGACTCTGCCCGGACCCTTCGAGTGGGATGTCAAGCGGCTCGCCGCGAGCCTGGCAGTGGCGGCGCGCGACAACGACTTCTCCGACAAGACCAGTCGCAAGATCGTCCTCGCGGCGGCCAAGGGCTACCGCAATGCGATGCGCCGCTTCGCGAAGCAGCCCTTCCTGGACGTCTGGTACGCGCACCTGGACATCGAGGAGGTCATGGGCGAGTTCAGGTCCCAGGTCAAGGCGAAGAGGTTCAAGGCGGCCGAGGCCATGCTGGCCAAGGCCCACACCCGCGACAGCACACAGGCGTTGGGCAAGCTCACTACCCTGGTCGACGGTCGGCGGCAGATCATCAGTGACCCCCCGACGGTCGTACCCGTCGAGGAGGTGTTCAGTGATGTGCAGGCCGACGCGATCTACGAGCTGATCCGCACGGTGCTGGGCAAGTACCGGCGCACCCTGCAGTCCGACCGGCGACACCTGCTCAACCAGTTCACACTGGTCCAGATGGCCCGCAAGGTCGTCGGGGTCGGCAGCGTGGGCACCCGCGCCTGGATCGCGCTGATGGACGCCGGAGACGGTATCGAACCTCTGTTCCTGCAGGCCAAGGAGGCCCAACCCTCCGTCCTGGCCGAGTACCTCGGGCGCAGCCAGTACAACAACCAGGGTGAGCGCGTCGTCGCCGGACAGCACCTCATGCAGGCCCAGAGCGACATCTTCCTCGGCTGGACCCGCGTCACCGGCCAGGACGGAGTGGACCGCGACTTCTACGTACGCCAGCTGCGTGACTGGAAGTTCTCCGCACCGATCGAGGAGATGATCCCCTCGGGCATGGCGGTGTACGGCCGGCTGTGCGGGTGGACCCTGGCCCGGGCCCACGCCCGATCCGGTGACCGGGTCGCGCTGGCCGCCTACCTCGGCGGCTCCGACCGGTTCGACCAAGCCATCGCGGATTTCGCCGAAGCCTACGCCGATCAGAACGAGAAGGACTTCGCCGCCCTGCAGATCGCCGTGAAAGAGGGCAGAGCCGAAGCCGTCACCGGGGTCTGACGTGTGCTTCGCCCCGTGCGTCCCCGGCTCCCGGCACCTCCCGCTCGCCGAACTCCCCGCCGACCGCCGCATCGTCCGGCACTGCGCCGGCGGCAGCCGGCCCCCCATCGCCGCCGGCCTGTTGCGCGGCCACGGCCACCCCGGTGTCCACGACCTCATCGGGGGCTACGCCGCGTGGTCCGCCACCCCGGACCAGTAGCGCGGGAACGGGTGCGCCGGGGCCCGCCCGGCGTACCCGTGGCGCAGGGAGGATCCATATGGACGGCCGCCCCGACGGGCCTGGGGAAGATAATTGAACATGTTCAGAATTCTGGGCTAGGCTGGGGCGCCACGAACAGGGGGGAACAGCATGAAGGTCGTCATTCCCGGTGGATCCGGAGCCCTCGGCACGCTGCTCGACCGCGGCCTGACCGCCGCCGGACACCAGGTGGTCACCCTGAGCCGCAGGCCCGCCGGCCCCCGGCAGGTCGGCTGGGACGGGCGCACGCTCGGCGCCTGGGCGGCGGAGATCGACGGCAGCGACGTCGTGCTCAACCTCGCCGGCCGCAGCGTCAACTGCCGCTACACGGAGGGGAACCGGCGCGAGATGATGGACTCCCGGGTCCGCTCCGCCCGGGTCGTCGGCCAGGCGATCGCGACCGCCCGGCGCCCGCCCGCCGTCTGGCTGCAGATGAGCACCGCCACCGTCTACGCCCACCGCCACGACGCCCCGAACGGCGAACCCGACGGCCTGATCGGCGGCGCCGAACCCGACACCCCGGCCTCCTGGCGGTACAGCGTCGACATCGCCCGGGCCTGGGAGGACGCCCAGACGGAAGCCGACACCCCGGCCACCCGCAAGGTCGCGCTGCGCACCGCCGTCGTCCTCGGCCCCGAGCGCGGCGGCGCCTTCGACTCGCTCTCCTGGCTGGCCCGCCTCGGCGTCGGCGGCCCGATCGCGGGCGGCGCGCAGTACGTCTCCTGGATCCACGAACGCGACTTCGCCCGCGCCGTCGACTTCCTCGTCGCCCACGAGGAGCTGACCGGCCCGGTCAACCTCGCCGCCCCGAACCCGCTGCCCCAGCGCGCGTTCATGCGCGACCTGCGCACGGCCTGGGGCATGCCGCTGGGCCTGCCCGCCACGCGCTGGATGGCCGAGCTCGGGGCCTTCGCCCTGCGCTCCGAGACCGAACTCCTGCTGAAGAGCCGCCGCGTCGTCCCTACCCGTCTGCTCGACGCGGGCTTCGGCTTCGAGCACCCGCGCTGGCCGGCCGCCGCGCGCGACCTCGTCCGGCGCCTGCGCGGCCGGTAGCGGAGGGCAGCGGGAGACAGGGGAGCGAAGGGGCGCAAGGGGAGTCGAGACTCGGGCGGCGGGTTCGTCACGGCGCCGTCACGGCTCCGGACCCGCACGGTTCCGCACCGCGTGCCCTCGCCGGACTGTTCGCCCTGTTCGGCCGGCCCGGCCTGCCCGTCGACCGGCCGGGGTTCGCGAACGCCGTGCTCTCCGGGCCCGGACTGCCGCTCCTCCCGCCCCGCCCGAACGGCGCGTGCCGATCGGACCGGTGCCCACGCCCGAGGAGGCCTCCGCGGACGCGCCCGGCCTCGCGGAGGACGACCGGTACGTCGACGCGTACCGGCCCGGGAGGCGGCGGCCGCCGGCCGCGCCGGGCGGCCGCTCAGGAGGCCGCCAGGGCCCGCTCGCACTCCCGGCAGCGGCGGTCGGCCAGCTCGGGCGGGTACCAGGGCTCACCGGGGCGGGCGGGGGAGTAGTGGCTGTGCTCCATGGAGCGGGTGTCGCGCCGGCACAGCGTGGTCGGCTGGGGGTCCTCGGGGACGTCGGGATCGGCGCCGGCGGCGTGGACGGCCAGCACTCCGGGCCCGACGCCCTCGGCGCCCAGGGCCTGCTCGGGCTCCAGCTCGAACAGCACGATGATCGAGGCCATGTCTCCGACGGTGCGCCGGGACGGGCCGCTCCGCACGCCGGACCGCTCACGCGTGGGACGGGCCGGGCGCGCGGGCTACGGCTCCAGCAGCCGGTCCAGCACCCGCCCGAAGACGACGCGGGCCACGGAGGCGACGACCGGATCGGCGAGTCGGGGCAGACCCGCGATCCACAGCTCCTCCGTCCAGACCGCCGCGCTGCCGCCGCCCACCGCCCGGACCCGCAGCACGGCTCCGCCGCGCACCGGGCGGCCGCGCTTGACCAGTCGGCAGAGCCCGTCGCGTCCGGGGGCGGGAGCGACCAGCTCGACGATCTCCATCGGGTCGTCGAACCGCAACGGCCCGAGGGCCGTCCGGGCCAGGACCAGGTCACCGACCTCCCGGCCGGTGCCCCGGGCAACGCCGACCCGGGTGAACGGCACCCGTTCCCCGTGCCGGGGCCAGGCGGTCAGCCGCTCCCAGCAGGCGGCCGGCGGCAGCGGTGAACGGCGGGTCAGGACGAAACGTGCCATGCGGCCCACCGTAGTGCCGCCGGGCCGCAGGGACTCCGCTCGCGGGGCCGCCGGTACCCCGCCCGCCGTTACGCCCGGTCGCCCAGCAGGGCCGCCACCGCCGACAGGTCGCCGTCCTCGCCGAGCAGCACCACCACCGGCGGGTGCGCCGGTGCGCCCAGCCGGGCGATCTCGAACGCGGCGGCACCGAGCCCCGGCGGGGCGACCAGGGCGACCGGCGCGCGGGACTCCGCCAGCGGCCCGAGCACCGGCCGGTAGGCGGCCGGGGGCCGGTCGTCCCCGCCGGGGCGCAGCACGCCGAGGGCCTGCGGGCCGGTCCAGTCGCGGGCGGCGCCGGGGTAGCCGGTGCCCGGGGCCCCGGGCGGGGGCAGCAGCAGGACCCAGCCCGCGCCCGGCCGGGCGGCCCGGCGCAGCACCTCCAACCGGACCGCCGGGCCGACGGCGTCGGGGAAGCCCGGGCAGTCGGTGGCGCCCCGGCAGTGCGCGGGGCCCGGGTCGTCCGGGGACTGCACCGGGTCGTCCGGGGACTGCGCGGTGCTGTCCGGGGATTGCCCGGTGTCGTCGCCCGGCTCGCCCAGCCGGGGCGCCGGCTGCCCGGCGAGGGTGGAGCGCAGCACCTCGGTGGTGCTCAGCCCGCTCGGCAGGTCCGGGAACGTGCGCAGCAAGTGGGCGCTCTGGCTGAGGAGTTCGACGGCGTCCTGGTCGGCGAGCAGGGCGCGGTCGTGGGTCGCGGTGAGGACCAGCCCGCCGGTGGCGTCGTAGTGGGCGGCGAGGGTGATCGGGTACGAGGTGAAGGTGCCGGCCGGTGCCGGGCTCTCGACGTGGATGCCGTGCGCGGCCAGGTCGCTCTCCAGCCGCGAGTGGTGGGCGGTGGTCGGCTGGTGTTCCAGGACGACCAGGCTGTTCGGCCGCGGTCCGCGCGCGCCGGGCGTCCAGCGGTGCGCCTGCCCCGGTGCGACCCACTCGTACGCGGCCAGGTCGAGCACCCCGTCGCGCAGCGCCGCGAGCAGCTGCGGCATGGTGGTGCCCGGGTGCAGCCGGACCGAGATCGGCAGCGGGTTGCGCAGCGCGCCGGGCAGCCGTTCGACGCCGTCCAGCGGGATGCCCCGGCCGGAGACGGTCACCGCGAAGCCGACCCGCACCGCCCGGGCCGGGCGGCGGGGTCGGCCGGACTGTGCGGCGCGGTACAGCAGCAGCGCCCAGGCGGCCTGCAGGGCGCTGCTCTCGCCCGCGCCCCAGGTGGCCGCCCAGCCGCGTAGCCGCACCGCCTCGTACGGGGTGAGCCGGCGCCGGGCCCGGCCGCTGCCGCGCCGGCGTGGGTCCTGGGCGAGCGGCAGGACGGCTGTGGCGCCGGGCCGGGTGGACCAGAACTGCCTTGCCGCGTCGGCTTCTTGGGCCTGAAGCCAGCGGGCGTGGTCGCGCACGTCGGGGCGGCGCTCGCCGCCGGGCAGGACGCCGTCGGCCAGGTAGGCGCGGTAGAAGGACTGCAGCAGCAGGCGCACGCTCCAGCTGTCGAGCATCGCGTGGTGGTAGCTGAGCAGCACCCGGGTGGCGGGGCCCTCGTCGGCGTCCGGCGCGGCGTCGAGCAGGGTGGCGCGCAGCAGGGCGGGGCGGCGCAGGTCGAAGCCGCGCCGGCGGTCGGCGGCGAGCAGGTCGTCCCAGTCGGCGGTGCCGTGCGGGTGCCGGGTGACCTCGGGGGCGGCGCGGTCGTGCAGCACCATCCACGGCTCGCCCCCGCCGCCGTTCTCGCCGTCCTCGTCCCAGTCGAAGGCCGCGCGCAGCACGGTCTCGCGGTCCATGACGGACTGCCAGGCGGCGGTGAAGCGCTCGGTGTCCAGCGGCCCGTGCCAGTTCCAGGACAGCTGCTCGACGTGCCGTCCGCCGTGGTCCGGCTGCCCGAGGACCTGGCGCAGCATCTCCCGCTGCAGCGCGCTGGTGGGTACGGTGACGGGTTCCGGCGGGTGTGCCAGCGCCTCGCGCAGCTCCTCCAGCAGCTCGGCGGCCTGCCCGGGCGGCCCGGGTGCGAGGCCAACGAAGAGCCGCTGCGGCCGGTCCTGCCCGTCCTCGACCAGGACGGCCCGCAGCGGCGGCCCGGCGGCCAGGCCGCGCCCCAGTTCGACGAGCACCCGGTCGAGGTCCTCCGGGCGGTCCGCCGTCCGCCGCCACAGCGGGTCCGGGCCGCCGGACGGTCCCGCGGCCCGCGGCTCGTCGGCCTCCGGTTCGCCGGTCTCCGGCGGGGCGGCGCGCAGAACGGCCCGCAGGGCGGTCCGCAGTGCGTCCGGCCGGTACGTCCGGTGCAGTTCGACCAGCAGGAACTCCTTCGCCCCGGCGGGCGGGGCGGCGTCCGGCCGGGGCCGGGGCCGGGCCGTCGTGCGGGCCGGTGCGGCGCTCACGGCCCCCGCGTCGGGCCGCCTCGGCGGGCGGGCGGCGGGCAGGCAGGGCTCGGGCGCGGGTGTCGGCGCGGCTGCGCCGGACACCAGCAAGGTGACGGGTGCGCTGGCGAACTGACGGTACGTCATCACTGATCAGCGGGCACCGGAGCCCGAGTCCTTCCCGTGGGCCGGCCAGGATCGCGCCGGGGTTACTGGGTGGCGAGCCCGCCGCAGACGTTGAGCGCCTGGGCGGTGATGCTGGCGGCGGTCGGGGTGGTGAGGTAGCCGGCCAGCGAGGCGACCTCCTCGGGCGTGGTGTAGCGGCCGAGCGGGATGTGCGTCTGGAAGTGCTGGTGGATGGTCTCCGGGGTGGTGTTGTAGGCGGTGGCGTACTCGTGGTGGATCCGGGTGGTGTGCGGGGTCTGGACGTAGCCGGGGCAGATGGCGTTGACGGTGGTGCCGGTGGGGGCCAGTTCCTTGGCCAGCGCCCGGGTGAAGCCGATCACGGCGTGCTTGCTCGCGGTGTACGGCGCGCCCAGGGTGACGGCCTGTTTCCCGGCCGTGGACGCGATGTTGATGATGCGCGGGTGCGTGGTGGTGGTGATGTGACCGTGCCGGAGCGTCTCCCGGGTGACCAGGAAGACGGCGTTCAGGTTGGTGTCGATGACGTCGTACCACAGGTCGTCGGTGGTGGTCGCGGTGGGCCCGCCGCCGGTGCGTCCGGCGTTGTTGACCAGCACGCTGATCGGGCCGTGGGTGGCGACCGCGTGCCGGATCAGCTTGGCGACCTGGTTGGGGTCGCGGACGTCGCAGGTGAGGCCGTCGGCCTGGTGGCCCTCCTCGCGCAGGGTGACCACCGCCTGGTCGATGTGCTGGGTGGTGCGGGCGCAGATGAAGACACGGTGGCCGCGGCTGCCGAGTTCGCGGGCGATGGCCAGGCCGATGCCGCGGGTACCGCCGGTGATCAGGGCGAGGGGTTGCTCGGGTGCGGTGGTCATGACGCGTCCTGTGGGTGAGGGCTGGGAGAGGTCGGCGGGACGGCCGTCCGGACGGGGCTCAGGCCGGGTACAGGTTGTAGGTGGTGGGGTGGGCGGTGGTGGGCGTGTTGAGGGTCGGGTCGAGGGTGAGGATCGCGTGCTGCAGGTGCTGCAGGTGCGGGGAGGGCTGGATGCCGAGTTCGCTGGTCAGCCGGTGCCGCAGGTGGTGGTAGGCGGTGAGGGCGCTGGTCTGCCGGCCGGCGCGGTAGAGCGCGACCATGGCCTGGGCGTGCAGGCCCTCGTGGTGCGGGTGCTGGTGGGTCAGGTGGGTGAGCTCGGGGATCAGTTCGTTGTGCCGGCCGAGCCTCAGGTCGGTGTCGATCCGCCGTTCCAGGGTGATCAGCCGGCTCTCCTCCAGGCGCATGATCTCGATGGTGAGGATCGGCCCGGGCCGGACGTCGACCAGGGCCGGTCCGTGCCAGAGCGCGAGGGCCTGGCGGAAGTGGGTGGCGGCCTGGTGGTCGTGGCCGTGGTTGAAGGCGTGCTGGCCCTGGGTGATCAGCAGGTTGTAGGTGTGGACGTCCAGGTTGTCCGGGTGCGTGGTGAGCTGGTAGCCGCCGTGACGGGTGGTGAGGATGTCCTTGGCGGTGGTGTGCGGGGTCGCCCCGAGGGCGTGGGTGATGCGGCGGCGCAGCTGCAGGATGTACGTCTGCATGGTGGTGAGCGCCTGTCTGGGCGGGTCGTCGCCCCAGATCTCCTCGATCAGGGTGGCCGTGGGCAGGATCCGGTTCGGGTAGAGCGACAGGAGGGCGAGGATCTGACGCTGTTTGGCGGCGGTGGGGACGACGGAGATGCCGTTGAGGTCGGCGGTGAGCGGGCCGAGGACTCCGAGCTGCATGGCGGTTCTCCTTTCGTGCGCGGGACGGTTGTCGGTGCGCGTGACGTGCGCTGGTGCGCGGGGTCGGTCGGCCGAGGGAGCCAGGGTGACCGAATCTGTCGGATGCATGTTCGAATTGAAGGAACGGTGGGGGCTGTGTCGCACCATAGCTGCGGCCGGGGGGCCGGGCCGGATTCCTCTAGTCCCCGTCGAGCACGGTTCCGGGTGCCCTGAGGTGGGATTCCGGATCCCGTGCGGAGGAGTGGATCTGATGGCCGGTCAGGCTCGGTCGGTCAAAAGCTTGGCAAAGTCCGGTCGCTCCTCTGGAAGTGCCATTGCACATGTCACATCATGCTCCCCATGAGAAAAGCCATCGCCCTGCTCGCGGCCGTCACGGCCGTCGCCGCCCTCGGCGGAACCTCCGCCTCCGCCGCCGGACCCGATGCCGCCGACCTGGCCGACACCGGCCAGGGCAAGCTCGTCTGGAGCTCCTGCAACGATGCCGCCACCCCCGCGCTGCAGTGCGCGATGCTCGACGTCCCGGTGGACTACGCCGACCCGCACGGACGGAAGGTCTCCGTCAAGCTGAACCGGCTCCCCGCGACCGCGCCCAAGGACAAGCAGCAGGGCCCGATCCTGCTCAACCCCGGCGGCCCCGGCGACTCCGGGCTCTGGATGCCGGTGTCCGTCTCCTCCGCGATCCCGGCGGACGTCGCCTCGACCTACGACTGGATCGGCTTCGACCCGCGCGGCACCAACGGCAGCGACCCCCACGTGGTCTGCGACGCCCACTACTTCGACGCCGAGCGCCCCGACTACCAGCTGAGCCAGGGCACCTCGAAGGCCTGGCTGAAGAAGGCGGCCGGCTACGCCGCCGACTGCGCGGCCGACTGGTCCTGGCTGCTGCCGCACATGACCACCGTCGACAACGCCCGCGACATGGACAGCATCCGCCGGGCACTGGGCGTCCCGAAGATCAATTTCTACGGCGGCTCCTGGGGCACCTCGCTGGGCTCCACCTACGGCCAGCTGTTCCCCTCGCACGTGCGCCGGATGGTGCTGGACAGCATCGTCGGACCGACCATCAGCTGGTACGACCACAACATCCTCCAGGACAAGGAACACCAGCGCCGCTTCGACGCCTTCGCGGCCTGGACCGCCAAGGCCGACTCCGTCTACCACCTGGGCACCGACGCCGCCGCCGTCGAGCAGGCCTACCACCAGGTCGAGGACGCGCTGCGGAAGGAGCCGGTGGACGCCACGCCCGCCCCCGGGAAGATCGGCCCGGCCGAGTTCGAGGACACCTTCTACGGCGGCGGCTACAACTTCCTGCGCTGGCCCCGGATGGCCACCGTGCTCTCCGCCTACCTCACCGGGCACGACACCCGCCCGCTGGCCATCGCGTACAACCGGTACGCGGCGCCGGGCCCCGATGACGGCACCTTCCCCGCGTACAACGCGGCGCAGTGCACCGAGAACGCCTGGCCGCGCGACTGGGAGGTCTGGAAGAAGGACCAGGCCAAGGTGAACGCGGTCGCGCCCTTCTACACCTATAACAACATGTGGTACAACGCCGCCTGCATGTTCTGGCCGTACCAGGGCAACCCGGCGGGCCGGCTGAAGATCACCGGCAAGGGCCTGCCCCCGGTCCTGCTCTTCCAGGCCACCGAGGACGCCGCCACCCCGTACGAGGGCGGGCTCGCCATGCACGACGCGCTGCCGGGTTCCAAGCTGGTGGTCCAGAACGGCGGCAGCTTCCACGAGATCCTCTTCCACGGCAACGCCTGCCTGGACGACACCTTCACCGCGTACCTGCGCGACGGCAGCCTGCCCGAGGGCAAGGGACGGATCGCCAAGACCTGTGCGCCCGAGGCCGATCCGGCGCCGGTGTACGTGACGCCGCCGCCGGCCGCCGCCCAGGCCGCGCCCATGGCCGCGCCCGCCGCCGGACTCGCGCCCACCGACCCGGAGGCCGTGCACGGCGTCCTGCGGTAGCGGACCGGACTCGGACTGCCGGGTGGCCCGCGAGGGCCGGGGGCTACCCGGCAGTCACCTCCACCGCTATGGTCTGTCCCCGTCAACCCCCGCCACCCTCACCCACCACCGGGATGACCATGAAGAGACTCGGAACGCGACTGCTGGCCCTGGCCGCGTGTCTGCCGGTACTCGCCGGGACGGCGGTCGGCACCGCCGCCGCGACCCCGACGGGCGCCACCGCCCCCACGGGCACCATCGCCGGGCAGTCGGTGGCGTCCTGGACCGGGCCGCTCAGCACCCGCGGCCGCTACATCGTGGACGCCAATGGCGACCGCTTCAAGCTGAAGGCCGCCAACTGGGCCGGGGCCCAGGGCACCTGGGAAGGCAGCGGCAACGTCGACGACCCCGCGAACAACCAGGCCGGACAGGTCTCGCACAACATCCCGCTGGGCCTGGACCGGGTGCCGATGGCCCGGCTCATGGCCGACTACCACGGGCTGGGCCTCAACAGCATCCGGCTGCCCTTCGCCGACGCGATGATCCACGACACCGCGCCGGTCCCGGACTCCGCCGTCGCCGCCAACCCGCAGCTGCGCGGCCGCACCCCGCTGCAGGTGTACGACGCCGTGGTGGCGGCGCTCACCGCCGACGGCTTCGCGGTCATCCTCAACAACCACACCACGAGCTACCGGTTCTGCTGCGGACTGGACGGCAACGAGCGCTGGAACAGCGGCCAGTCGACGCAGGCCTGGGAGGACGACTGGCTGTTCATGGTGAACCGCTACCGGGCGAACAAGCGGGTGGTCGGCGCCGACCTGCGCAACGAGGTCCGCCGCGACACCTGGGACGACCCCAACTGGGGCCTGGGCGACGCCCACGACGAGTACGCCGCCTTCGAGGAGGCGGGAAACCGGATCCTGCAGGCCGACCCGGACCTGCTCGTCATCATGGAGGGCATCAACTGGTACGGCATCCCGGCCGCGGGCTTCAGCCACGGCCGCCCGATGCTCACCCCGGTCCGCACCCTCTCCCACACCCTGCTCGACTCCGGCAAGCTGGTCTACTCGGCGCACTTCTACGCGTACACCGGCCCGGCCAACACCGGCGCGGGCAGCGGCCCGGGAGCGACCGGCGACCCCCGGTACGAGGACTTCACCCCCGAACAGCTCGCGCAGGTCGTCGACGACCAGGCGCTGTTCGTCACCCGGGCCGGGCAGCACTTCACCGCCCCGGTGTGGATCAGCGAGTTCGGCGCGGGCGGGCGCGGTTCCACCGACGTCAAGGAACAGGCCTGGCTGCACACCTTCACCGACCTGCTGGCCGCCCGCGACACCGACTTCGCGATCTGGCCGCTGGTCGGCTGGGCCGATCCCGCGGGCCGGCCGCTCGACACCTGGGCGCTGCTCTCCTACGACCCGGCCGGCCGGCGGACCGGCCTGACCGACCCGGGCGACTGGCGGGCCGCCGACTGGCACAAGCTGGTCGACGCCCCCGCGCTGACCGGCCCGGTGGCGCGGACGGACCACTGGAACCTGCTCGACCTCGACCACGGCGACCAGAACGTCTCGCGTCGGATGCTCGGCGTGGGGGACTGGAGCATCGGCAACCGCAAGGGCGACTGCCCGGACGGCCAACGGCTGGTCGGCCTCGGCCGCGGCGACAGCCGGGGCCTGTGCACCGATGCCGGCGAACCCGCGACGGGCACCGGGGACTGGGTCACCGTCACCGACGAACGGTACGTCACCGGCGGCGACTGGGCGCCGGGCTACACCAAGCTCCAGTGTCCGGACCGGACCTTCGCCGTCGGCTACAGCGTGCACGGCGACGCCATGTCCGCCCTGCTGTGCGCCCCCGCGGCCGGGCCGTTGCCGACCACCGGCCGCAACGTCTGGTTCGACCACGGCGACAACCGGCCCGCCACCGGTGGCTCGGCCGCCAGCGACTGGGCGCCCGGCCACTACAAGGGCCAGTGCGCGGACGACGAGTACCTCGCCGGCGTCGCCTACACCTGGAAGTGGCTGCACTACGGCGTCCCGGACGCCCTGCTCTGCCGCCCGCTCGCCTGAGCGCACGGCCTGCGGCCGGACAGGGTGTGGTCCGGCAGGTCCGGCAGGTCCCGGTCTGGTCGGGTCGGGTCAGCCGGCCGGAGGCGGCTCCTTCGGCCGGTCGGCGGTGGCGCGGGCACGCTCCCGCCACTGCCGCACCCCGGGCCCCTCCGGATCCCGGCGTCGGCCGAACTCCTCCAGGTGCCCGCACGAGGCGAGCATGGCGGCCCGCCGCCGCGGCCAGGGCGGGGCCGGGCCGCCGTAGGTGCGGAACAGTGGCCGAGGGCCCCGGCCCGGTCGGGACGGTGCGTGCGGACGATCCACTCGCACCCCGGGCAGGTGGCCGAGCGTGAGTGCGCCTGACTCCGCAGCGATCACCGGCGGCACCGGCAGCCGACCGCGGAGCCGTGCGGCATCGTCAGGGCTCACCCCCGCCGTTCCTCGGCCAGCAGCCCGAGCACCACCTGGTCCTCGAACCGCCCGCCCGCCCACGCCGAGCCGCGCAGCCGTCCCTCGACGGTGAAGCCGGCCGTGGCGGCGGTCCGGAGCATCGGCGTGTTGTCCGCGAGCGTCTCCAGCTGCAGCCGGTGCAGGCCGAGCACCGGGAAGGCGTAATGGCCGAGCACCCGCAGGACGTCGGCCGCGAGTCCGCGCCCCCGGTGGCCGGGCCGCAGGGCGACGCCCACGTGGGCACTGCGGTTGTGGGTGTCGATGCCCCACAGCAGGGCCTCCCCGGCCAGCTCCCCGGAGGCCGTCTCGACCACGGAGAAACAGGCGGCCTCCTCCGACTGCGCGCTGACCGCGTACGGCGACCGTGCCGACCCCGGCGGGAGGGGCCGCCATGGCCGGGAGTCGGACCGCGAGCGCGTCGCCACGTCGTCGTGGAGTTCGGCCTGGAGGACGGGGACGTCGGCCTCGTGCCGGGCCCGGAGGGTGATGTGGGTGCCATGTAGCATGTCACATGGTTAACACGGGGAACGCGGCCCTCGCCACCGGTTTTCCACCGCCGCCCGCGCGCCAGGGCGCCCTGCGGACCCAGCCCGGACGCCCGGCCCGGACGCCCGGCCCGGACGCCCGGCCCGGACGCCCGGCCCGTCGACCGCTCGCCCGTTCCATGGCGATTTCGCGTTGACGGCACCATCGCCTAGAGTGGTCCTACCGACGCGGGGTGGAGCAGCTCGGTAGCTCGCTGGGCTCATAACCCAGAGGTCGCAGGTTCAAATCCTGTCCCCGCTACTACCGCAAGCCGGGGTCGACGCCTGATGGGTGTCGACCCCGGCTTCGTCGTTGCCGGGTGTGCGCGGTCGCCGGACGCGTGCGCAGCCTCCGCGCCGACGCTCCCCGCCGGCGGATCGCGGTTCTTCCCCCGGACTCCTTCGGCCCGCCCGGGATTCCCGGTTCCCGCACGCGTGGCCGGCGTCACGAGCCCCCCGTCCCGGCCGTTCCGTTCGAATTCCGCGGCCATTTCCGGCGGAGGTCGAGGAGGGGTCGAGGGGTGCTGGAAAGGGCTTTCGGCCGTGGGTGGGGTGTGTTGTGGTGGGTGGCGGGGGCCGTGGCCGCGGGCGGGTCGGCAGCCGTGGGTGGGCGCAGCGCCGCTGGTGAGCGGTGTAGACGCTGACGCATGGAGCTGAGTGCGGTGGCTATGGTCCGCCCCGACCGGGGGGATTTGAATGGTGCCACGACGACGAACCGATCGGACGCGAGAGGCGCCACGGTACGTCGGACTCCTCTGATTCCTCCGTGTCTTCGAAATGAGGGTGATCGTGATGGCTGGTGTGGTGGATCTCGCGGTGGACGCGGGTGTGGTGCTGGTGGTGGGTGGTACGGGGAAGACGGGTCGGCGGGTG